>NZ_JBVJHR010000005.1:26633-361624 GCF_055586705.1 Sphaerisporangium sp. NPDC049457
CATATGCTCCAGCCGGAAGGAAGCAAACGCCCCCCCCCCCCCCGGGGGGGGGCTCCCCCCCCCCCCCCCCCCCCCCCCCCCCCCCCCCTTCACGTCGTGCCGGTCAGGCGAACAGGGAGCGGCCCCAGTAGTCGCCCGCGTCGCGCAGGCCCGGCGGGCAGGCGAACAGGCCGCTGGAGATGTGCTTGATGTACTCGTTCAGCTTGTCCTTGCGCGCCAGCTCCATCTGGACCGGGACGAACTGCTTGTGCGCGTCGCGCTGGTAGGAGATGAAGAACAGCCCGGCGTCCAGCCGTCCGAGCCCGTCGGAGCCGTCCACGTAGTTGTAGCCGCGGCGCAGCAGGTGGGCGCCGCCGTGCGTGGAGGGGTGGGCGAGCCTGATGTGGGAGTCCATCGGGATCACCGGCGTGCCGTCGGGTTTCTTGGCGGCGAAGTCGATCTCGTCGAACTCCTTCTTCTTGCCCAGCGGCGCGCCCTCGCCCTTGTCGCGGCCGAAGATCTCCTGCTGCTCCGACAGCGAGGTCCGGTCCCACGTCTCGATGTTCATGCGGATCTTGCGGGTGACCATGTAGCTGCCGCCGGCCATCCACGCGGGGCCGTCCCCGGGGGCCACCCACAGGTTGTCCCTGAGCATGGCCGCGTCCTCGAGCTTGAGGTTGTTGGTGCCGTCCTTGAACCCCATGAGGTTGCGCGGGGTGGCCTGGGAGCGCGAGGTGGAGGACGTGCGGCCGAAGCCGAGCTGGGACCAGCGGACCGAGACCTTGCCGAAGCCGATGCGGGCCAGGTTGCGCACCGCGTGCACGGCGACCTGGGGGTCGTGGGCGCACGCCTGGATGCAGATGTCGCCGCCGGAGATCTCGGGCCGCAGGTCCTCACCGGGGAACTTCGGCAGGTCGGCCAGGGCGGAGGGCTTCTTCGCGGCCAGGCCGAACCGGTCGTCGAACAGCGACGCCCCGAAGCCGATGGTGATCGTCAGGCCGGACGCGGGCAGGCCGAGCGCCTCGCCGGTGTCGTCCGGCGGGGCCTCGATCGCGCCGCCGACCGCGCCGAACGTGCCCGCGTCCTTGCCCTGGGTCATCCGCGCGGCCGCCGCCGTCCACTCCTGCAGCACCTCGACCAGTTCGTCGCGCTTCTTGGTGATGACGTCGAAGCTGACGAAGTGCAGGCGGTCCTGCGCGGGGGTGACGATGCCGGCCTGGTGCTCGCCGTAGAAGGACACCGGGTCTGAGGTGGAGGCGGCCGCCGCGGGGGCCGGGCCCTCCATCACGGTGCGGGTGGCGAACGCGCCGGCGCCGGCGGCTGCCACGCCCGCGGCGCCGATGCCGAGCAGCTTGCGCCGGTTGATCTGGGTCATCGTGTCCCCCTCCCGAGGAAGCCGGTCACCTGGCCACCACCGCGGCGACCTTGCTGATCGGCTCGGCCAGGGCGTTGATGGCGTCGGAGAGCTCCTTCAGCTCCTCCTTGGACAGTTCGGTGTGCAGCTTCCACCCGTCACCGTCGCGGTGCTTCTCCAGGGTGGACTCGGCGGCGGCGAACTTCTCGTCGAGGGACTTGGCGAGGGCGGGGTCGCGCTCGTCCAGCACGGGGCGCAGCGCGGCGACGGCCGCCTGCGATCCTTCGAGGTTGGCCGCGAAGTCCCACAGGTCGGTGTGCGAGTAGCGGTCCTCCTCGCCGGTGATCTTGCCGGTCGCGACCTCGTCCAGGAGCTCCTTCGCGCCGTTGGCGAGCTTGAGCGGGGGGACCTTATCGGTGTTGGCCAGCTCGACGATCTTCTTCACGTCGGTCATCAGCTTGTCGGCGACGGGGCCGTCCTTGCTGATGTCCTTGGTGATCCAGAGGTCCTTCTCGATCTTGTGGAAGCCGGTCCACTCTTCGCCCTTGGCCAGATCGCCCTCGCGGGCGTCGATGGCGGGGTCGAGGTCGCCGAAGCTCTCGGCGACCGGCTCGATGCGCTCCCAGTACGTCCGCGCGATCGGGAACAGCGACTTGGCCTTGTCCGCGTCGCCCGCCTTGACGGCGTCCACGAACTCCTGGGTCTTGGTGAGCAGCGCGTCGGTCTGGCTCTTGACGTACCGCTGGTAGTCGCTGCCGGCCTTGGCGAGCTTGGCGTCGTCGCTGAGCGGGACGGCGGCGCCGCTGACCTTCAGCGGGTTGCGGATGCCCTTGCCGATCATGCCGGGCTTGCAGGCCGTCTCGTAGACGCCGGCGGGCAGTTCGATCAGCACCTCGCGGGTGAGGCCGGGGACGATGTTCTCGACCTCTCCCATGACGCGGTCGCCCGCCGCGTAGACGTAGAACTCGGTGACCTTGCTGCCGCCGTTGGTCACGGCGAACGTCGAGGTCCCGGCGGGCAGGTCGGTCACGGAGACCTTGCAGTCGGTGTCGGAGGCGGCGACGCTGATCTTCCCGGGCTTGCCCCCGGCCTGGGCGGCCGAGTCGCCGCCGCCGTCCGTCGACGAACACGCGGTGAGCCCCGCCAAGGCCAGCGCGCCAGCGGTGAGGACGAGGGGGGTACGCATGTTTCTCCAGTTCACGAAGGTGTCGAGGTGTGCGGGACGGATCACGGTGCGAGACGTGATCACGACGAGGTGGAGGCGGCGGCCGCGGACGGGGCGCGGGTGACGTCCTTCTTGCGGGGCGGCACCAGGAAGAGCACCAGCACGGGCACCAGGTAGGCCACCCAGGCGATCGTCTCCAGGACGCTGGGCTGCGGGGTGAAGTTGAACATGCCGTTCAGCAGGGTGGTGTACCAGGCGTCCGGCGGGAGGGCGCCCGACAGGTCGAACGCGGGACCGGTCAGCACCTGCGCCACGCCGGCCTCGATGAGGTCGTGGACGCCGTACTTGAAGATGCCCGCCGCCACGATGATCAGCAGCAGGCCGGTCCAGGTGAAGAACTTGGTGAGGTTGATGCGCAGCGCGCTCGCGTACAGCGCCCAGCCGAGCACGACGGCGGTCGCGAGGCCGAGGAGGATGCCGATGAGCGGAGAGGCGCTGGTGGTGGCGCCCTGGGCGGCGGCGAAGAAGAGCAGCGCGGTCTCCAGGCCCTCGCGCGCGACGGCGAGGAAGGCCATCACGACCACGGCGGTCGCGCCGAGGTTGAGCGCCTCGGTGAGCTTGGCGCGCAGGTCGCCGGACATGCGGCGGGCCGCCGTCCGCATCCAGAAGATCATGAAGGTGACGAACACGGTGGCGGCCAGCGATGCGATCGCGTCGAAGAGCTCGTGCGAGCGTGAGTCGAGGTTGGCGGCGGTGAAGGTCAGCAGCGCGCCGAAGCCGACGGACAGGGCGACGGCGGCGGCCACTCCGCCCCATACGAGCGGCAGCCGGTCCCGCCGGTCGCTCTTGACGAGGAAGGCGACCAGGATGGACACGACAAGGGTCGCCTCAAGGCCCTCGCGCAGACCGATGAGATAACTGGCGAACACCGCTGCTCCCTGATGCTTGCTTAGCCTTACCTAAATTAGGACAGACTTACCTTAGCCTTGGCAAGGGGCGCGGCCGACGGCTGGGGCGTCTCTCCGGGTGCCGCCGCGAGCGGCCCCCGTGTCGCGCACGATTCCCCGAGTCCGGCGCGGGAACGCGCGGGCGCGGGCAAAGAATGCCGGCGGAGACGAGGCGCGGAGCAGGGCGGGCACGCGGCACGCGTTCCGCGCAACGTCATCGCCCGGCGAGGCCGCGTTCAGCGGGGAGGAGGCGTCGAGGAGGCGTCCGCGTGGCTCCGGGGTGACAGTTGACTGGCTCGAGTGCCGTTCGGTGCCGGTGAGCCGGCCTGTCGGGGCTCCGGCGGGCATGCGCGTCGCCGGGACGCCGTGCCCATGCCATGCCGGCGACTTCGGCCATATCGGCCATATCGCGACGGCTCCGGCGCGTACGCCGGATGGAGCCGACGCGAGGACCGGGAGAGTCGATGTGAGGGCCGGGGCGGCGCGCCGGGACAGGGGTCGATCCAACCAGGAACCTGTCCTACATTTCGCCACATCTTGCCTGCGAGGGACGTGGGGGAGGTAATACCCTCAGGTGTGGAACAGGCGGGCGAATCCGTCTTGCGTTCGATCCACTCCATGCCAAGCGAGCACCTGGATACGCTGACATCATGACCACCTCCGGCCGGTCCGCCTCGCGTCGCAGACCCACCCACGTGCTGGCGAACGCCCCATTCCGTCGGCTGTGGACGGCCATGGCGGTCTGCAGCCTGGGTGACTGGCTCAACATCATCGCGATCACCGCGTTCGCCGCGTACCTGACCCAGGGCGCGGGCTACAAGGCGCAGAGCCTCGCCATCGGCGGCGTCTTCATCGTCAAGATGCTGCCCGCCATCGTGCTCGGGCCGCTCGCGGGCGCGTTCGCCGACCGGTTCGACCGGCGCCTCACCATGTTCCTCGCCGACCTGGCGCGCTTCGCGCTGGTGCTGTCGATCCCGCTGGTCGGCAGCTACCAGTGGATCATCATCGCGACGCTCCTGGTCGAGTGCGTCAACCTGTTCTGGGTGCCCGCCAAGGACGCCACGGTCCCGAACCTCGTGCCCAAGGACCGGCTGGAGGAGGCCAACCAGCTCAACCTGCTGGTCACGTACGGCACCGCGCCGGTCGCCGCGGCGCTGTTCGCCGTGCTGTCGGTGAGCGTCGAGGTGCTCGGCAAGGCCGTCCCCAGCATGGCCTGGGAGCCCGCCCATCCCGCGCTGATCGTCAACGCCGTCGCCTACCTGGTCTCCGCGTTCCTGATCTTCACACTGCGGAGCATCCCCAGGGGCCACACCGCCACCGTCGCGGCCCCGTCGGTGTTCCGGCAGATCATCGACGGCTGGCGCTACGTCGGCGCCAACCGCATGGTCCGCGGGCTGGTCATCGGCATGCTCGGCGCGTTCGCCGCCGGCGGCGCGGTCATCGGCGTCGCCAAGATGTACGTCGTCACGCTCGGCGGCGGCGACGCCGCGTACGGCACGGTCTTCGCCGCGGTCTTCGTCGGCATGGCCCTCGGCATCTTCTTCGGCCCCCGCCTGCTGCGCGAGCTGTCCCGGCGGCGCCTGTTCGGGCTGGCGATCGTCACGGCGGGCGTCGTCCTGGCCGGCACCGCGCTGATCCACAACCTCGTGATCGTCGTCATGCTGGTGGTCGCGCTCGGCGCCTGCGCCGGCATCGCCTGGATCATCGGGTACACGCTGATCGGCCTGGAGGTCGAGGACGGCATCCGCGGCCGCACGTTCTCCTTCCTGCAGTCCATGGCCAGGGTGACGCTGCTGCTCGTGGTCGCGGTCGCCCCCGCCCTCGCCGGCGTCTTCGGCGAGCACGTCGTCTCGGTCGGCGCCGGCCTCGACTACGACTTCGACGGCCCGAACCTCGTCATGCTGATCGGGGCGCTGGTCGCGATCGTCGTCGGCGCGCTCGCGCTGCGCCACATGGACGACCGGCGCGACGTGCCCATCGCCTCCGACCTGATGGCCGCCGTCCGCGGCGAGCGGTACGCCCCTGAGCCCGCCGAGCAGGAGCGCGGCATGTTCATCGCCTTCGAGGGGGGCGAGGGGTCGGGCAAGACCACCCAGTCGAGGCTGATCGCCATCTGGCTGCGCGACCAGGGCTTCGACGTGGTCCAGACCCGCGAGCCGGGTTCCACCAAGGTCGGCATGCGGCTGCGGGCGATCCTGCTCGACTCGACGCACCAGGGCCTGTCCGCGCGGTCCGAGACCCTGCTGTACGCGGCCGACCGCGCCGAGCACGTCGAGAAGGTCATCAGGCCGGCCCTGCACCGCGGCGCGATGGTGGTCTGCGACCGATACGTCGACTCCTCGCTGGCCTACCAGGGGGCCGGCCGCGAGCTGGACCAGCAGGACGTCGCCAAGGTGAACTCCTGGGCCACCGGAGGGCTCGTCCCCGACCTCACCGTCCTGATCGACGTGCCGCCGTCGGTGGGGCTGACCCGGATGGCGTCGCCCGCCGACCGCATCGAGGCCGAGCCGCTGCAGTTCCACGAGCGGGTGCGCCGGGAGTTCCGGGCGCTGGCCGCCGCCGAGCCCGACCGGTACCTCGTGGTCGACGGGCAGCGCACGCAGGAGGAGATCTCCGTGCTGATCCAGGACCGCATCCGCGAGATCCTGCCCGACCCGGTCCCTCAGGAGACCGAGGCCATCACCGGCACGATGCCCGCCATCCGCGACTGACTCCACTGATTCCCCTGGCTTCTCCGGCCGCAGATGGATGACCTCCTACAGGCCTGCTCCTCTGAAAGCCGTCTCTGGGCCGTCGTCAGCAGAAGGGCTCGTCTCCATGGGGTCCGCCACAGCCGGTCGCCTTTCCCGGGCAGTTGTCCACCGGCGGTCGCCTCTCTCGGGCAGTTGTCCACAGGCGGCTCGCCATGGCTCACCTCCGGAGCCGGGCGCGGCTAGTCTGGCGTGCGTGACAGTCTTCGACGACCTGGTCGGTCAGGACGAGGCGGCGGGCGTGCTGGGGCGCGCCGCGGCGGCCGCCGCCGACGCCCTCAAAGGAGGGCGCGGGGCCGGCATGACGCACGCCTGGCTGTTCACCGGCCCGCCCGGGTCGGGCCGGTCAGAGGCGGCGCGGGCGTTCGCCTCGGCACTGCTGTGCCCCGACCAGGGGTGCGGCCACTGCGACATGTGCCACCAGGTCGCCATCGGCTCCCATCCCGACGTCGAGACCGTGCGGCCCGAAGGGCTGTCCTACAGCGTCAAGCAGACGCGCGAGCTGGTGCTGCGGGCGGCGGGGGCTCCGACGCTCGGCCGGTGGCGGGTCATCCTCTTCGAGGACGCCGACCGCTCCACGGAGGCCGCGGCGAACGCGCTGCTCAAAGCCATCGAAGAGCCGCCCCCGCGTACGGTGTGGCTGCTGTGCGCGCCATCGCCCGACGACATGGTCATCACCATCCGGTCCCGCTGCCGGGTGGTGACGCTGCGCACTCCGTCCACGGCCGCCGTCGCGCACGTGCTCGCCACGCGCGACAACGTGCCGCCCGAGATGGCCGAGTTCGCGGCGCGGGCCACCCAAGGGCACGTCGAGCGGGCGCGACGGCTCGCCCTCGACGAAGAGGTACGGCGCCGGCGCGAGGCCGTCCTGTCGCTGCCGCGCTCGCTCACCGGCGTCGGCGAGTGCGTCGACGCCGCCGAACGCCTGGTCAAGACCTCGGCTGAGGACGCCGAGGAGGCCACCTCCCACCTCAACGAGGCCGAGACCACCGAGCTGCGCAAGATCTACGGCGAGGGCTCGTCGGGCAAGGGGCTCAACAGAGGGCTGGTGCGGGGCGGCGCCGGGGCGGTCAAAGAGCTGGAGGACCGCCAGAAGTCACGCGCGACGCGCATCAAGCGCGACTCCTTGGACGCCGCGCTCCTGGACCTGGTCTCCTTCTACCGCGACGTCCTCGCCGTGCAGTTCGGGGCCGAGGTCGAGCTGTCCACCGAAGACCGCAGGAACGACCTCGCCGCGCTGGCACGGTCGAGCTCCCCTGAGGACACCTTGCGCCGCATCGACGCCATCATGCTCTGCCGCGAACGGCTGGCCACGAACGTCAACCCCCAGATCGCCGTCGAGGCCATGACCATCTCCCTCTGGCACCCCCACCTCTGACGTGCGACCGCGGCCCTCGCGAAAATCGGGACGGTCCTGTGGTCGCGGTCGTCCCCGACGCCTCACCTCCTGATCACCTCCTGAGCTGCGCTGGAACGAATGGTTGACTCTCGCGTCCGATTGGCGCGTAATGTGGGCCGGAAGCGCGTGAGTGCTGCCGTATTCGGACGAGACGGCGAGGAGGCGGAGGCGTTCCGTGGGCATGATCATGGCGGTGAGTTTCACCCGTTACGGAAGGCTCTACTACCTCGATCCGGGCGAGCACACTCCCAAGGTCGGCGACAAGGTCCTCGTCCCGACCGACGCAGGACCCGAGGTGGCCGAATGCGTCTGGGCGCCGCAGTGGGTCAGTGACGACATCGAAGGCCTGCCCGTCTGCGCGGGCATGGCCGGCGAGCAGCACGTCGAGCGGGACGAGGGCAACCGGCGCCGGCGCGCCGAGGCCCGCAGCGTGTCCAAGCGCCTCATCAAGCGGCACGAACTGCCCATGAAGATCGTCGGCGTCGACTACCTCGACGCCGAGAACGTCTACACGGTGTACTTCTCCGCTCCGCACCGGGTGGACTTCCGCGCGCTCGTCCGCGATCTCGCCCGCAACCTGCGGGCCCGTGTGGAGCTGCGGCAGATCGGCCCGCGCGACGAGGCCCGCCTGCAGGGCGGCATCGGCCCCTGCGGCCGCGACCTGTGCTGCGCCACGTTCCTCAAGGACTTCGAACCCGTCTCCGTCCGTATGGCCAAGGACCAGGATCTTCCGGTCAATCCCCTGCGCATCGCCGGGGCGTGCGGCCGGCTGATGTGCTGCCTGAAGTACGAGCACCCGCTGTACCAGGAGTTCCGCGCCTCAGCCCCGCGTGTGGGCCTGGCGGTGGACACTCCCGAGGGGGAGGGCACGGTCGTCGGGCACAACGTGCCGTCCGACTCGGTCGTCGTCCGCCTGAACGACGGCGGCCGCCGATGCGCCTGCTCCCGCGCCAGCGTGTGCGCCCCGCGCAAGCAGCACGACGCGATGTACACCGAGGGGTAGCCGACTCACCCTCCCCGCCCGGCGCGCCCACCGGGCGGCCGTTCACTCGAAGGCCGACGCAGTCCCACGAAGGCCGGGCGCGGGGTGATCGTCCTGTGCGCACGCGTGGCATGGAAATCCGCGGCCGTATCCCCGAATGTCACAACAGGTCGATCCCCGTTCAAGAACCGGTCAACAGTCGCACAGGGAAAATGCCGCACCTGCGGGGCTTCATACGTGATGGGCGCGGAGCCCGGCGGAGCACCCCGCGAAGCGGATACCGTCGAGGAGTGAAAGGCCACCGGGGCGGGGTACAACGTAAGCGCCGCGCGGTTGATCATCGCGCGGGCGTACGGGGGACGGCAGCCAGACCGGACGGTACAGGGGTCCGCCGGCCATCGGCGACCGGGGCAGGCAGGCCCGGCGCGACGAAAAGGCTCTACAACGGGGGATAGGGGTAGGCGCGATGATGCGCTTTTCCGGCGGTAGCCGTACGGCCACCGCACTTGTGGCGGCGACGCTGTTCGCCTCGGCCTGCTCGGCGACGGGCGAAACAGGCGGCTCCTCGGGCGGTTCGCCGGCCGATCCCCCCGCCGCGACACAGGCCGGCGGAGAGGCCACCAAGGCGCCCTCCGCCGCACTCGCGCCCTTCTACACGCAGAAGATCACGTGGGCGCCGTGCAAGGACAACTTCCAGTGCGGCAAGCTCGAGGTGCCGCTGGACTACGCCGACCCGTCCGGCGACCGCATCCAGATCAGCGTGATCCGCCTCCCCGCCACCGGGAAAGACCGCATCGGCTCCGTCATCCTCAACCCCGGCGGCCCGGGAGGATCCGGCATCGAGTACGCCCGCGCCGCCAAGACCGTGCTGACACCATCGATCCTGTCCCGGTTCGACACCGTCGGCTTCGACCCGCGCGGCGTCGGCGAGTCCGCGCCGGTCCACTGCCTCTCCGGCCCCCAGCTCGACAAGTTCATCGGCCTGGACGGCACCCCGGACGACTCGGCCGAGGTCAAGGCGCTGGCCAAGGGCGCCAAGGAGTTCGCTGAGGGGTGCGAGGCCAAGTCCGCCAAGCTCCTCCCGCACGTCGGCACCGCGGACGCGGCCCGCGACATGGACGTCCTGCGCGCCGCACTCGGCGACCGGGGCATGACCTACCTGGGCAAGTCGTACGGCACGTACCTGGGCGCCGTCTACGCCGACCTGTTCCCGCAGAAGGTCCGCGCCCTGGTGCTGGACGGCGCCATCGACCCGGCCCTGGCGCCGGTCCCGACGGTCAACGCCGCCCAGGCGCGCGGCTTCGAGGTGGCGTTCCGCTCGTTCCTCGCCGACTGCTTCAACCAGACCTCCTGCCCCTTCTCTCCCAAGAACACCGACTCGGCGCTCGCGCAGCTGTCGACCCTGCTCAAGAACGCCGACCAGCGTCCGCTGCGCAACAACACCGGCGACGACCGCAAGATCGACGAGTCGTGGGCGACCCTCGGCATCGTGACCGCCCTCTACGACAAGCGTTCCTGGCCCGTACTGCGCACCGCTCTCAGCCAGGCCTTCCGCGGCGACGGCACCATCCTGCTCAGGCTGGCCGACATCCTGGTCGACCGGCACCAGGACGGCAGCTACTCCAACCAGACCGAGGCCAACATGGCCGTCAACTGCGTGGACCATCCGTACCCGCGCGACACCGCCGCCTACGAGAACGCCGCCCGCGCGGCGCAGAAGGAATCCCCGCACTTCGGCGCGTACGTGATGTGGGGCTCCCTGCCGTGTGAATACTGGCCGGTCAAGTCGACGGGCGCAGACAAGCCGCTGCGGGCCGCCGGCTCGCCTCCCATCCTGGTCGTCGGCACCCAGCGCGACCCCGCGACGCCGTACGAGTGGGCCAAGGCGCTGGCCTCGCAGCTGTCCTCCGGCGTGCTCCTCAGCTACGACGGCGACGGCCACACGGCCTACCGCACCGGCTCCGCCTGCATCGACGCCGCCGTCGACCGCTATCTGCTGACCCAGACCACTCCCAAGTCCGGCACCCTCTGCCCCAAGGTCACCTGACCGCCGATCGCCCGCCTGGCAGCGGCGTGAGCAAGAACGCCCGGAAACCTGTAGACTTCCACACGCTGCGGCTCCCTTCGCGCAGCACGCCGCCTTAGCTCAGTCGGCCAGAGCGACGCACTCGTAATGCGTAGGTCAAGGGTTCGATTCCCTTAGGCGGCTCGGTGCTCTGACCAGCAAAGACCCCCTGGAGATGATCTCCAGGGGGTCTTTCGTGTGACAGGGATCGTTGACAGGGGAGACGGTGCGAGATCCCCGGTCAGGATCAGATATCGAACGCGCCGGCGCGTAGGCCGTCGACGAACGTGCGCCAGGCGCCCCGGCTCACCTGGTGGAGGAGCCCGGCGGGTGCGGGGTGAGGTGTTTTGAGCTGGCGTTGAGGTGGGTCGGGTAGACGTAGGGGTTATGGAGCGGCCCGACAAGGTGCTCGTCGTGGACGACGAGCCGAACATTCTCGCTCTGCTGTCGCAGACGCTGCGCCTGGTGTCGTTCGACGTGCGGACGGCGGAGTGCGGAAACGATGCGTTGAGGGCCGCGGCGGCGTTCGAGCCCGACATCGTGGTGCTCGACGTGATGCTGCCCGACCTGGACGGGTTCGAGGTGGCGCGCAGGCTGGGCGCGGTGCCCGTGCTGTTCCTGACCGCGCGGGACACGGTCGAGGACAGGGTGCAGGGGCTGAGCCTCGGCGCGGACGACTACGTCACCAAGCCGTTCAGCCTTGAGGAGGTGGTCCTGCGGATCAGGGCCATCCTGCGCCGGAGCCGGGCGGCGGGGCCGTCCAAGGACCGGCTGCTCAGGTACGCCGATGTGGAGCTGGACCCGGACGCGCACGAGGTGCGGCGCGGCGGCGTCTCGGTGGAGCTGTCGCCCACCGAGTTCAACCTGCTGGCCTACCTGCTCGCCAACGCCGGACGGGTGGTGAGCAAGTCGCAGATCCTCGACAGCGTCTGGCGGTACGACTTCGGCGGCGACTCGAGCATCGTCGAGTCCTACGTCTACTACCTGCGCAAGAAGATCGACCGCTGGGATCCCCCGCTGATCCACACCGTGCGCGGGGTCGGGTACACGCTTCGGCTGCCGAGATAGGGGGACGCGTGAGAACGCCTGGCCGCTGGAGCCTGCGAGCCCGGTTGGTGGTGGCGGCGGTGGCGCTGACCGGTGTCGGGCTGGTGCTGGCCAACGCGGCCGGCCTGGCGCTGCTGCAGAACTACCTGGTGAAACGGTTGGACGATCAGCTCCACGCCACCGGGGCGACCGCCACGTCGGAAATCATGATGAAGGGCGACAAGGAGTCGGCGTCACCGGTGTCCGAGCCCCGCCTGAAGGTGGACTGGGCGCCGGGGGGCGAGCGGAAGATCGTCGAGAGGATGGTCGGCGAGCGGGGCTTCTACTTCTTCGCCCCCGGGGGGAAGCTGGCCGCCGAGTTCTCAAGACAGACCTCGAACCGGCCGGACCTCGGCTCCTTGGAGAAGCTCCGGAGGGGCGAGCCGTACACGGTGCCCGGCATCGACGGACCGTCCTGGCGTGTGCTGGCGGTCGACGTCCCGGACGGCGGGACCGTCGTGGTGACGGCTTCGCTGGCCGAGGTCGAGGCGACGCGGCGGTGGCTGATGGCCATCGACGCAGGTGTCATGGCGGCGGTGCTGCTGCTGCTCGGCCTGGCCGCCGCCGCTCTGGTGCGCATCGGCATGCGTCCCCTGACCAGGATGGAGGAGACCGCCGCGCTGATCTCCGCCGGTGACTTCGGCCGCCGGGTGCCGGTGACCGGCCCGCACACCGAGCCGGGTCGCCTCGGGGTCGCGATGAACGTGATGCTCGACCGGGTCGAGGCGGAGATCGCCGCGCGGGTCGAGTCCGAGGCGCGGATGCGCCAGTTCCTCGCCGACGCCTCACACGAGCTCCGTACCCCGCTGACCTCGGTGCGGGGCTTCGCCGAGCTGTACCGCAGAGGTGGCGCGCCGCCGGGACCGCCGATGGACGAGACCATGCGCAGGATCGAGGACGAGGCGGGGCGCATGGGCTTGCTGGTGAACGACCTGCTCATGCTGGCCCGCCTTGACGAGGAACGTCCCCTCGACAGGCGTCCCGTCGATCTGCTGGAGATAGGGGTCGAGACGGTACGTGACGCGCGGGCACGTCACCCCGAGCGGCGGATACGGCTCACCGGGCTCGACTCGGCGCTGAGCCCGGTCATGGTGCTGGGCGACGATGCCCGGTTGCGGCAGGTGGCGGCCAATCTGGTGGCCAACGCGCTCGCGCACACCCCGAAGGACGCGGACATCACGCTCAGGGTCGGCGCCGGTACGGCCGCCGCCGCACCGGTGGCCGCGCTCGGCGCCGAGTTCCGCGGCCCGCGGACCTTGGGGGTGCTGGAGGTGTGCGACACCGGGCCGGGAATCCACAAGGACCACGCTCCGCGTGTCTTCGAGCGGCTCTACCGGGTCAGCCAGAGCCGCTCTCGCTCCGACGGCGGGGCAGGGCTCGGGCTCGCGATCGTGGCCGGAATCGTCAAGGCGCACGGCGGCAGGGCCGAGCTCCAGACCGCCCCGGGGGAGGGCGCCACCTTCCGCGTCCTGCTCCCGCTCGCCGATTCCGAGGTGCCTCCGAGGTAGCTCGGGGGTCGTTCCGATCCACGGCGAGCAGCATCGGCGGCATGAGAAGAACACTCGTGGCGGTGACGCTACTCGCGCTCGCCGCCGGATGCGGACAGGCTCCGGTCTCCTCCGGTGGGGTCGCGTCGGTGCGGAGCACGAAGTCCGCTTCCCAGACCGCCGGCGCTTCGCCGGCCGTCTCGCTGGACCCCGAGGAAAGAGGCAGGAAGTTCGCTCAGTGCATGCGGGACCACGGTGTCGACATGCCCGATCCCGAGACCAACGGGGGCAGAACGGAATACAAGGTCCCCGGGCGCTCCGGCAAGGTCGACGAGGCCATGGAAGCCTGCCGCGAGTGGGGCCCGCGCGGGGCGGGGAACCGTCCGATATCGCCGGAGGACCAGGAGATGGCGCGGGCCTACACCCGGTGCATGCGCGACAACGGCGTCGACATGCCCGACCCGGACTTCTCCAAGGGCGGCATCAGGATCGGCGGCCGCGGCGGCAAGATCAAGGTGGACGACCCGGCGTTCAAGAGGGCCGAGGAGGCATGCAAGGACAAGCTGCCCGGTAAGAGCGGATCCTTCAAGTGAGCGACCTGCGCACCGGGACTCCTCTGAGCTCGACGGACGAACCGGAGGCGCCTTCGCGCCGCCGCGGGAGGGGCAAGGCGGTCGCCACGGCCGTCGGCGGCGCGTTGCTGCTCTGCGCCGGGGTGGCCGCCGCGGTCGGCGTCGGAGGCGACACCGGCACGCCCGTCGCCCGGCGCACCCCACCGGCGGTCGCCCAGGTCACCCGTACCACGCTCACCGAGACCAAGACCGTCGACGGCACCCTCGGTTACGGCGGCACCGCCACGGTCCTGGCCTCGGGCGCGCAGGGAAGGATCACCTGGCTGCCGTCCCCCGGCGCCGTGGTCACCAGGGGCCAGGGCGTCTACAAGGTCGACGAACGGCGGGTTCCGCTCCTGTACGGGAGCACACCCCTGTACCGCACACTCCAGAACGGGGTGGAGGGCAAGGACGTCAAGCTGCTGGAGACCAACCTGGCCAAGCTCGGCTACGACGGCTTCACCGTGGACGGCGAGTTCACCTGGAGCACCAGCCAGGCGGTGGAGCGATGGCAGGACGACATCGGCGTCCCGGTGACCGGGCGGGTCGAGCCCGGCGCCGTCGTGGTGCACGCCGGCGCGTTACGGGTCGCCGCGCTCAGGACCGCGCCCGGCAGCCCGGCCGGCGGTCCCGTGCTGACCTGCACCGGCACGACCCGCCAGGTGACCGTGCCGCTGGACGTCGCCGACCGGCATCTGGTCAGGAAGGGCATGAAGGCGACCGTGGAACTGCCGGACGGCGCCACCGTGCCCGGCACCGTGAAGGACATCGGCAAGGTGGCCACCGAGACCACCGTCCAGGACGAGACCACGACCACGATCGATGTGGTCGTCGCCGTCCGCGGCGGCAAGAAGCTCAGGACGTACGACACCACGCCGGTGGACGTCACGATCGTCGCCTCGCGACGCGAGGGCGTGCTCGTCGTCCCGGTCAACGCCCTGCTCGCGCTGGCGGAGGGCGGGTACGGAGTCCAGGTCGTGGAGGGCACGGCCACCCGGTACGCGGCGGTGAGGACCGGTATGTTCGCCGACGGCAAGGTCGAGGTCACCGGAATCGGCGAGGGCACGACCGTGGTGGTGCCCAAGTGATCGCCGAACCCGGCAGAACGGGCGGGCTCGCCGGTGACGCCGACCTCATCGTCCGGCTCGGCCAGGTCAGCAAGCTCTACGCCGGAGACGTGGCCGCCCTGCGCGGGGCCACCATGGAGATCGGGTACGGCGAACTGGTCGGCATCGTGGGCCCTTCGGGCTCCGGCAAGTCCACGATGCTGAACATGATCGGCACGCTGGACCGGCCGTCCGGTGGCACCGTGCGCATCGCGGGCCACGACGTCGCGGCGCTCTCCGACCGGCAGCTGTCCGCGCTGCGCGCGAGCGCCATCGGCTTCGTCTTCCAGCAGTTCCACCTGGCGGCGGGAGTACCGGTGCTGGACAACGTGGCCGACGGGTTGCTCTACTCGGGCGTCTCCGTGAAGCGGCGGCGCAGGCGGGCGAAGGAGGCGCTGCGCCAGGTGGGCCTCGCACACCGCCTCGACCACCGGCCGCACGAACTGTCAGGCGGCGAGCGGCAGCGCGTCGCCATCGCCCGCGCCGTGGCCGGCGAGCCCCAACTGCTCCTCGCCGACGAACCGACGGGCAACCTCGACTCCACGTCCGGCGCCGCCGTGATGAGTCTGCTGCGCGAGCTCAACCATGGCGGCACCACCGTCGTGGTCATCACCCATGACCGGGACATCGCGGCGAGTCTCCCCCGCCGGATCGAGATGCTCGACGGGCGTGTCGTCCACGACTCCCACACCAGGCAGGTGCCGGCATGAGAAGCGACCCCGTAGCGGGCGGTGACCGTCCCGTCCGAGAACGGGCGCGCGCCGGCGACGCCGTCCGGGACCGGACAGGTGGCATGCCGGCCGTCCCCGCGGGCCGGCGCGGCGTCCGGCTGACCGCCGCCCGGCTGAGCCCGCGCGACGTGATCAGAGTAGGTGGGGCGGGGCTGAGGTCCCGGCCGCTGCGGGTGTTCCTGTCGGCCCTCGGAATCGCGATCGGCATCGCCGCGATGCTCGGCGTGGTCGGCATCTCCGCCTCCAGCCAGGAGGACCTCAACCGGCAGCTCTCCGCGCTCGGCACCAATCTGCTCACCGTCTCACCCGGCGACGACATGTTCGGCCAGGGGTCCCACCTGCCCGCCGAGGCGGAAGGCATGATCGGCCAGATCGCCCCGGTGATCTCGGTGACCGCCACCGGGGCCACCAGCGCCAAGGTCTACCGCAACGACCGCATCCCGGCCGGGGAATCCGGCAGCATCACGGTCCAGGCCGCCCGTCTCGACCTGCTCAGGGGCGTCGGCGCGACGGTCGTCAGCGGCACGTGGCTCAACGGGGCCACCCACCGTCACCCCGCGGTGGTCCTCGGATCGAGGACGGCCGACCGGCTCGGCGTCGTCGAGGCGGGACCTGAGCAGCGCGTCTGGCTCGGCGGCCAGTGGTTCACCGTCGTCGGCGTGCTCGCCCCGGTGGCGCTCACCCCCGAACTCGACGTCTCCGCCCTGGTGGGCTGGCCGGTGGCCGAGGAACGGCTGGGCTTCGACGGCTACCCGACGACCGTCTACACCCGGGCCGAGGAGCGGCACGTGGTCGAGGTCCGCGACGTGCTGGCCGTCTCGGCCAACCCCGAGCACCCCGACGAGGTCGACGTCTCGCGGCCCTCAGACGTGCTCGCCGCCAAGCAGGCCACCGACGCGACGCTGAACGCGCTGCTCCTTGGCCTGGGCGGTGTCGCGCTGCTCGTCGGCGGGGTCGGCGTGGCCAACACCATGGTGATATCGGTGCTGGAGCGGCGCGCGGAGATCGGCCTGCGCCGCTCCTTGGGCGCCACCCGGGGACAGATCCGGCTGCAGTTCCTGGCCGAGTCGCTCCTGCTGTCGGCCATCGGGGGCGTCGGCGGCGTGATGCTCGGCATCGGTGTGACCATGCTGTACGCCACCTCCCAGGGATGGCCGTCGGTCATCCCGATCTGGGCGATGGCCGGTGGTGTGGTCGCCACGTTGGTGATCGGCGGCATCGCGGGGTTCTACCCGGCGGTCCGCGCGGCCCGCATGTCACCGACCGAGGCGCTCGCCATCTCGTGACGAGCCGTACGGTGGCCGCGGTCGCGAGACCCGACGGCCGTCCCCGTCGGCGCACGGACGCGAGGTGGTCACAGGCTCCGCCGACGGAACGCCGCCAGGTCCAGGGTTCGGCTCCCGCAGGCCGCTCCAGCCCGAAGCCCCTTCCCTCGCGCTTTCCGGTCATCGCCTGGGAGAGTCAGTGGGCTGGGATCGTCACCGCGTGGTGTCGACGATGAGGGTGTAGTCCACGCCTGTGTGGAATTCGCCGGAGGATCCGCGGATGGTCAGGATGTGACGGCCAGGGGGCGGCGGTTGGAGGCGCACCCAGATGCCGCAGGCGTAAGAAGTGTCCGTTCCCTCTTCGCCTGTCAGTGGGTTGTCCGCCACTCCGGTCACGGCGACGTTGTCTTCCTCCAGCCGTTCAGGCGTGACGGGCCTGCCGTCGAGGGTGGCGCCGCCTTCGGCGGTGGCCATGAACTCCTCGCATGACGCCTTGGAGTCGGCCAGATTCACCAGCGGGAACACCAGTGGCTGCCCCGCGGGAACCCTGCACGTCCGCCGTAGGGTACCGCCGAAGGTTCCGGCGAGGAACCACACGTCCTCGGGCTGGTTCCGGTCGCAGAACCGCCCCGTCGTGTCCGACACGGGATTGGTGCTCCCGCCTTCCGAGGCCGCCCAAGTCCACCAGCGTCCCTGGATGGACTCTGCCGACGAGGCCGCCGGTTTCGGCGAGTTCACTTCGCCTGCGCTGTCCTGTACGGCCGGCCCGCAACCGGCGAGGAGACCAACGGCCAGCAATGCCGGCATGGCAGTCTTGAGGGGCATTCGGTGATCATAGAGCGATGGGCAGGTGCCGGCCTGCCTGTTGGAAGTTTCGCGGGTGCGCGAGCGAGGCGGGTGGGTGGGCGACCCGTGTGCGGAGTGGTGTCGAGTAGGTCACTCCGCGGGGCGGGCTTCCAGGTGCTCTGTCAGTGGCGGGCCTGGGCTGCGGCCCGCGGGGGGATACTCGCAGTCGAGCTGGCTGACGTCCACGTCCCTGCTGCTGTTCCAGCCCGCGCCTTCCTGTGACGTGTAGACGAAGGTGCACGCTCTGCCGTGCGAGTCGCTGAAGTTCGAGACGTAGATCTCGTCGTCCTGGGCGCACCCCGTCAACGTGAGTGCGGCCACTCCGAGTCCTGCCAACCACTTCGCAGCGCTTCGGCCGGTCATGCCCGGATTTTACGTTCGGCGGCAGGGTCGTGTCAGGACTGGGATCGGAACGGCCCCCGAAGCCGGGGGGCGTTCCGTGCGACGTGATGGTCAGGAGCGTGTTCCGGCCGGTGTGGAGGGCGTGGGCCGCGCGGGCTTGCGCTGGATCTTGCTCTCGTCGACGAGGGTGTTATGGAAGGACCTGACCAGCCACTGACCGGCCCTCTTGACGACGATGCTCGTGTTGACGGACATGGTGTTCGGATGACAGGCGGTCTCCGCGCCCACGAACACGCATCCCTTGCGGACGATGAGCGCGGTCGAGGGCGAGAGCATGTCGATGCGCTCTTCGATGGTGTGGATGCGGCTGTTCTTGAGCTGCTTGCGCAGGAAGCCGTCGTACCGCTCGGCTATCACCTCGCGGGTGTGCATGTGCTCGCCGGTGACGTTCACGAAGTCGGCGTCGGGCGTGTAGGTCGCGGCGTACGCCTTGGCGTCGCCCCGCGCCCATGCCTGGGCCTGCCGCTGGTAGAGCTGGTTGAGGGCGGCGCGCTCGGTGTCGCCCGCCGGTCCCGCGCGCGAACCGGACCACGCCGCGACCGGGGTGACGTCTGTCGGGGTGACGGCCGCCGTGGCGGCTCCGCTCGCCGGTGCGGCGGCCGCTGGGAATGCCGCGACGCCGCCCATCGCCAGCGCGAGCCCGCCCAGGGTCGCCAGCCGGATCCTTGGTCTCACGAATTGCCGAATGCCCATGGTCTCGCCCGTCCGAAGTACGTCTGAGGCAGATGTATAACTCCTGCCTGCGATGTCGAACGGCGTAACGCGACTTACCGTGAAGTCGCCCCAAAGATATGACCGTGCGTGTCTGCTGCGGCCCCGTCCGGCTGGTCTAGTCGATCCAGATGACGATGCCCGTCATGCCGTTGAGCACGGCCGCGACGCCGGCGCGGAGGGCGCGGTCGGCGCGTTCGGGGGTGAAGGTCGCGGGATCGTACTTCGAGGACATGCCGAGTCCTTCGCCACGGAACGACGCGCCGGTCCAGTCGGCGGCGGTGACGTTCGCGGTGGGCTCGGCCAGTTCCGCGCCGAGCACGAGGAACCGCTGGCCGAGGTGGCTCGGGGTGACCATGGCGAGCGGGTCGACGAGGTCGTTGCCGGCGCTGATGACCAGGTCGGGCGCAAGGGCGATCGCCGCGCCGACGCTCTTGACGTACTCCTCCGGCCGCGTGGCCGTGACGGTTTTGAGGCTGACGCGTTCCTGCTCCGCCCATTCCGTCACGGCGTTCACCAGTGTCCTGGTCTGCGGGTCCTTGCCCGCGGTGAGCAGCACCACCCGGTAGCCCTCCGAGGGCCGGCTTCGGTCCCATGAGCCGGGCCGGGGCGTGATCGTCGCCTCCGGGGCGGGCGGTGCGGCCGGGTCGAAGAACCCCGGGCCGAGGGCGCCGGCGGTGGGCTTGGCGTGCGGCCGGGACCAGTCGTCGTTCGAGCCGCACCCACTGAGCATGAGTACGGCGGTCGCGACCGCCACGGCCTGCATGCCGGCGGGCAGAAGCCGTGAGCGCATAGGGATCGTCCTTCGGAGCGGTGGCGGGGGAGGTGCGCCTACTTCCTATCCCATCATCTGGGCGGTTTTCGACACAAAGACCGGTTTCGCCGGATTGGGTTCGCTGCCGGTTCCCGCGTGAGTCGCCGCTCGTTCACCTGGGCTGAGCAGAGTGCGTTCGCCAACCCGAAGGAGTCACATGTCCCGCGCCGCCCGGCGTCGTGCCTGTGCCGTCGTCGCCGCGGTAGCCGTGGCCGTTCTGCTCAGCGCCCTACCCGCTTTCGCCCATGGATTCAGCTCGACCGTGTACGTCGACCTGACCGCGCCCAGTGCCGGCCACGTCCGCGCGAAGCTCGGGCTGGAGTACGACCTGTTCGTCGTCTCGGCCGCCGACACGGAGAAGGACGATCCGCTCTTCCGGACGGGCACCGCGGCCTTCGAGGCCGGCGACGCGGCGGGACAGGCGGCCGCGCTCCGCGCCCACGCCGGCTCGGCCGTCGCGTACGTGACCCGGCGCTTCGGCGTCGCGGCCGAAGGCCGGGCGTGCGCTCCGGTCCGGGACGGCGACTTCGCGATCGAGCGACGCGAGGGCGTCCCGTACGCGCTGCTGGTCCTCGACTACCGGTGCCCGGCGTCCGCCGAGGCGCACGAGGTGCGCAGCGGGCTGTTCCCGGACTCCGAGGGCTACGTGCGCGACAGCAAGACGGTGGTGACCTACGACCTCGACCTGACCTCGGGAAGCGCCGCTCTCGACGCCGCGCACGCGTCGTTCTCCACGCGGCAGTCGTGGGGCGAGCGGTTCTGGGAGTTCTTCCGGCTCGGGGCCGAGCACCTGCTCACCGGGCTCGACCACATCCTGTTCCTGCTCGCGCTCATCGCGGGGTCGCGCCGCCTGCGCGAGATCGTGCTGGCGGCGACGACGTTCACGCTCGCCCACTCGGTGACCTTCGTCTTCGCCGCCCTCGGCCTGGTGCGGGCGCCCGCGGCGTTCGTCGAGCCCGTCATCGCGCTGTCGATCGCGGTCGTCGCCGGGTGGCACCTGTGGCGGGTCTGGCGACGCCGATCGCACGCCACGGACCTGCCGACGTCGGGTCACGGCCATCTCAGCCTGGACCGCGCGGGCTGGACGCGGCTCGCGGTGGTCTTCTGCTTCGGCCTGGTGCACGGGCTCGGCTTCGCCGCGGCGCTGGGCATCGAGCAGGCCTTCTCGTGGCGGCTGCTGTGGTCGCTGCTCGTCTTCAACCTGGGCATCGAGGGCGTCCAGCTGGCGATCATCATGGTCGTCTTCCCGCTGCTCGCCCTGCTGCGTCGTCGCCGGCCCGTCGCGGGGCTGTGGACGACCGGGGCGATCGCGGCGGGCGTGTCGGTGATGGGCCTGGTGTGGTTCGCGCAGCGCGTGCTCGGGTTGTGAGACCGCGTCACAACTTCCGGTAAGCGCAACAGTGCGCCCGTTCCGTGTTCACCTCCGGGACACCCGCCCTCTAAACCATGACAAAGCTCCATAACACCCTCAAATGGATGGAAACCTGATGAAGCTCGACAAGCAGCCGCAGATCCCCGGGTCTGTTCGTCGCCGGCTGGCCGTGGGCGCCACTGCGGCGGTCATGGGCGTCGGCGCGGTGCTCGGCGGCGGCCTGGCGGCCGCGGCGCACGCCGACGCCACCACGATCACCGCCATCATCCTCGGCGTGGGCGCCGACGAGTCGCAGCGCGTCGTGTCGTGGTACTCCTCGGCCAACGTCGCGCAGGTGGTGCAGGTCGCGCCGGCCTCCCAGGTCGTCAACGGCGAGTTCCCGAAGAAGGTCGTCACCTTCCCGGCCACGGTCGCCGCGAACAAGGTCAACGGGGGCTTCAACGCCCACGCCGTCATCGACGGTCTGAAGCAGAACACCGCGTACTCCTACCGCGTCGGCACCAAGGGCGCCTGGTCGAAGGCGTACTCCTTCAAGACCCAGAACTTCAACGGCAACAGCTTCGACTTCCTGTTCTTCGGCGACCCGCAGATCGGCTCGTCCGGCAACACCGCGATGGACGGCGCCGGCTGGGCGGACACCCTGAACGTCGCCACCGCCGCCAACCCGAAGGCCGAGCTGCTCGTCTCGGGCGGCGACCAGGTCGAGAGCGCCAACACCGAGAACCAGTGGGACGCGTTCCTCGCCTCCGACAAGCTGCGCCAGTACCCGTGGGCGGCCACCATCGGCAACCACGACGTCGGCGGCAAGGCGTACGAGCAGCACAACTGGACGCCGAACACCGACCGTTCCGCGCCGTACTACAACGGCGACGCGAACACCCGGTCGGGCGGCGACTACTGGTTCATGTACAAGAGCGTGCTGTTCATCGACATCAACAGCAACGCCTACGCCAACGGCTCCGACGCCGCGCACATCGGCTACATCACCGACGTGGTCAAGCAGCACGGCGCCAAGGCCAAGCACACGGTGCTCGTGTACCACCACTCGATCTACTCGCCGGCCAGCCACGCGAACGACGGCGACAACAAGGTGCGCCGCGAGGACTTCCCGACCGCCTTCTCCAAGCTCGGCGTCGACCTGGTCCTGCAGGGTCACGACCACAGCTACTCCCGCAGCTACGTGATCAAGAACGGCAAGAAGGCCGACAAGGACGAGCAGCCCGGCGCGGCCGAGGTCGTCAAGGGCCCGGGCGGCGTCATCTACGTGACGGCGAACTCCGCGTCCGGGTCGAAGTACTACAACATCACCGCTCCGAACACCACCAAGGACCCGAACTACGGCCCCGACCCGCTCAACCCCAAGAGCCACTGGGCCAACTCGGTCGAGAACCAGGAGCACGTCCGCACCTACGTGAAGGTCGAGGTGCGCGGCGGCAAGCTGGTCGTCGAGAACCTCCGCAGTGGCACCTGCGCCGCGCCCAACGCGGCGGTGGAGCTCGGCCAGGAGTCGTGGTGCGGCCCGAACGACGGCGCCGGCGCCGCCCAGCCGGTCGGCTCGACCGTCGACAAGGTGGTCATCCACACCAGCGCCGACGAGGCCGACGAGAAGCAGCCGGCCGCGGACGAGGCCTCCTGGCTGCAGTAGCCGCCCGGCAGCGGTTCCGGGGACGCGCACGCTCACCGCGCTGAGCCTCATCCGGACCGCTCCCGCCCGGTGGGGTGGGCGCCGTGCCGGCGTCCGCCCCACCACACGCGTTCCACCGCCATTCCGAGCACCGCCCGAGGACCACCAGATGCCCAGACCGCCTACGACCACAACAGCATGCCGAGCCCGCACCCGGTCCGCCGGAGGCCTGGCCACGGCCACTGTCGTGGTGCTGCTCGCCGCGCTCGGCCTCCTCGGATCGGTGGCGGGACCCGCCGCGGCGGCGGACGGCGACCCCTCCTGGACGGTCGGCACCGCCGACGGCGACTTCGGGTCCGGCCGGCGGAACTACGGCTACACCCTCGACCCGGGCGGGACGCTCAAGGACGGTCTCGTGGTCGCCAACCACGGCGCCGCACCGCTCCGCCTCGCCGTGTACGCCGCCGACGCCTTCACCGCCGAGGACGGCGCGCTCGACCTGGTCGCCAAGGACGCCAGGTCGACGGGGGTGGGCGCGTGGGTCCGCCCGGACCGGCCCGAGGTGACCGTCGGTCCCGGCGAGTCGGCCGTGGTGCCGTTCACCGTCACGCTTCCGGGCGACGTCGCGCCCGGCGAGTACATGGGCGGCATCGTCACCTCGCCCGCGGAGGACGGCGCGGCGGCCGGGGCCGGCGCGGACCGGCGCGCCGGCATCAGGATCCGGCTGCGGGTGGGCGGAGAGCTCAGGCCGAGCCTGTCGGCGGAGGACGTGCGCGTGCGCTACGCGGGCACGCCCAACCCCTTCGGGAAGGGCGACGCCACCGTGAGCTACACGATCCGCAACACCGGCAACGTCATCCTCTCGGCGCGGCAGACGGTGTCGGTCTCGGGACCCTTCGGGCGCCTGGCCGTCCGCGCGGTGCGGATCGACAACTCTCCCCAACTCCTCCCGGGAGACACCTGGAAGGTGTCGATGCCCGTGCGCGGAGCGGTACCCGCGCTGAGACTGACGGGGAAGGTCACGCTCGTCCCGCTCATCACCGACGCGGCGGGCTCGGTAGCGCCGCTCGCCGCCGTCGAGACCACGGCGCACACCTGGACCATCCCCTGGGCGCCGCTGCTCGTCATCGTCGTCCTCTGCGGACTCGTCGCCGCGGGGCAGGCCCTCCGGCGCCGCCGCGGTGCTGCGCAGGGCCACGATGTGAAGGGCCACGATGTGAAGGGCCACGAGGCGGCCTCAACCGGCCCGCGTTCTTGATCGTCCCGCGGCCCGACACCCGGGTCGCCCGGCGGAGGCGGGGGTTGTCTCGCACGTACGTCAGGGCTGGATCTGGCGGGTGATGGACGGGTCGGTGATCGTGGTGTCGGCGGCCAGGAGGAAGGCCTTGGACAGGATGACCGACAGCATGCCGCCGTCCTGTTCGAACGGCAGGAACACCCGGTCGCCCGAGCCGCTCGGGACGATGCACAGGTAGGCGTCGTTCGGCTCCATCAGGATGTTGCCCGAGCCCAGATGGATCTTGTAGGTGCGCAGGTCGCCCCGGACGCGCAGGAAACGGTCGGTGAGTTCGGCCCGGCCGGCGATGGACAGCCGGGGCAGCAGCCGCGTCAGGGCGTCCCTGCGGACCTGGGCGGTCTCGCTCAGTTCGCCGAAGCCGTAGGACTGCCAGTAGTCGCCGTGCCCCTCGGGGTCCAGGCCCGTGGAGGTGACGCCCACGGCCAGGTCGGCGTCGCGCAACGTCTCGGAGAACGTCAGGGCCGGCACCTCGTGCAGCGGGACCTGTCGTCCGTCGTCGCCGGAGACGAAACGGAGATCGTCGCTCACGCAGATGGAGGCGGTGCCGCCGTACTCGTCGCGTTCGGCGGAATGCATGTCCAGGTGGAACGCCCAGGAGGCGGTCAGGCCGCCGGGAAGGTCTTTGACGGCGTCGCTCTGACCGGACCCTCCGGCCCAGTCCCAGTGGCCCAGCGACATGTCGGTCCAGCCGCGGGCGGTCAGCAGGGCCTTGGCCTGGCCGTACCGGAGCAGGTGGCCGGCGAAGCGCCGGGAGTGGTCGCGGGTCTGTTCCTCGGCGGGGGTGAGCAGGTAGACCTCACGGAAGGCCTGCTTGAACGGCTGGCGCGGGCCGTGTGCGATGAGGTGGTCGCGCCAGGCGCGGACCTCGTCGGCCGGGTGCGAGATCGGATGCCACAGATGGACCGGAGTGTCATCGCGGGGCTGGATGCGGCGGCCGGCGGGGTCGGTGAGCTCCCACGCGCCGTCGACCTTCACCGGAAGGCCGGAAGGGCCCTGCAGGATCTCCCAGATCAGGGCGCGGCCGAAGGAACCGGTGACCGGGTGGTCGAGGTAGAACTCGCACGCCTCGCGCCAGCGCCAGATGCGCTCGGTGGCCAGCGCGCGCTCGACGCGGAAGCGCTCGGCCGACAGCGCCTTCTTCAGCTCCTTGGCGGTCGTCCTGAGCTCGGCCAGCAGCTCCTTGTGCTCGTCGCGGACGGACTTGGGGATGGTCTTGCGTGAGCGGTAGGTGATGGCGCCGTCCAGGGACAGCCGGAAATCGTGCTCGGTGCGGGTGCCGTCGTCGGGGCCCAGCCCGAAGGAGGGGACAGTGCGATCGAGGAGCCGTTCGGGGGACAGCCCCGTCTGCGCGGCCACCGCCCGCAGAGTCTCGGCGACCTTGGACAGGATGCTCTTCTTGCGGACCTTCGCCTGGATGCGGGCGAGTTGTGCGACCACTTCGAGGCCGCCGCGCCGGGCCAGGCAACCGATCGCGGCGTTGGCCACGAGCTCGCTGCGGGAGTTGGCGCCGGAGCCGCCGATGCCCGTGCCGGTCGCCACGGCGACCTCGCCCAGAAGGGCGGGCACCCAGGGCTCGCCGACGTGGTCGAGGGTCCAGATCATGCCCCGCAGCAGCTCGGCGGTGCGCTCGTGGAAGTAGGTGACGACGGTGTGCTCGTAGGTGCCGTACCGGCGCCGCTCGACCGTCTCGCGGTAGGCGGGGACACGGCCGAGCACTTCCCTGACGAGGGTGACGGCTTCGGGGGTGAGCAGGCCGGCGGCCCGTGCCGACCACTTGGGGGCGGGGTTGGCGGCCTGGGCGGTGGTCCAGTGCCGCAGGAGCGGGAGCAGCGCCGGCCCGCCGAGACGACCGGCGTACTCGTCGCGCAGCAGTGCGGCGAAGCCGTCGCCCGCGGGCAGCAGGGAGCGCAAGGCGTCGGCAGGGTCTTCGGTCGGATGCTCGGCGAGCAGGTCGTCCAGCACGCGCTTGGCCTTCCAGCTCGACGCGTACGGCACCTCGTCGAGCTCTCGCTGAGCCTGGCGGAGATGGGGCAGCAGCGGCGCGCGCTCGGACGCCGGCAGGTGTTTGACCGCGGACACCGGGACGCGGTACAGCACGTCGGTCTGCCGTCTGCGCTCTGGCGGGCTGAGCGTCGTGCGCCACAGCAGATCGAGCTCTTGAGCGGTCCAGCGCAGTTTGCGCCGCGCCACGGCCGCCGGCACCGTCTGCACGATGCCCCTGCCGGAGATCGACCGCAGGCACAGCTGCGACCACAGCCCCATGATGCGCCATTCGGCGTCGCCCCAGCCTCTGGCCGATCGTCCCAGCGGGGTGTCGTCGGGAAAGTTGGCGGAGCCGGTGGGCACGTACGTCTCGTCCAGGCGCCGGAACCCCTCCAGCGTGGCCTCGTCGAGCTTGTCCGCCCAGCCGGCGTACTCGGCGGGGAGGTCGTCGAGGACGCCCATGTCAGCCTCCGGCCAGGGGGACGAGCTTGACGAAGGAGACCACCGGGTCGACGGTCAGGTCGATCATCTCGCCGAGGTCGTCGATCTGCCGGTCGCCGGCCAGCAGCAGGTAGCCGTTGCGCGCGAACGCGGCCTCGGCGGCATCGGCCTGCTTCTCCCAGTCGAGCCTGCGGGCGGCGGGCATGCGGTAGCCGTTCAGCTCCGACTCGGCGTCGGTCGGCCTGACCAGGCCGCGGAAGTGCTGGGAGGGGGCGGCGTTGTGGCGGGCCACCTCTTCGCGGACGCGGAGCCGCACCAGCTCACGGGCCGAGATGCGCTCGGGCAGGCCCGGAAGCGAGAACTCCTCCAACGGCCGCCCTGTCGCCGTCTCATCGCGAAACACCACTAACGCCATCGAACGCTCCGCTCCCTGGTGAACATCGGATGCCGAATCTGTAGCAGCGCCGAACGACAGAATCGGCCCGTGCGCGCGTCGGCCGTGAGGATGGTGCGCGTGTCGTCCATGAGCGCGTAGCGCGCCGGCCGCGGCACGCAGGCTTGTGACGCGGTTCACAAGCAGGGGCGAAATAACCGGGGACGTTCTCCCCGTTTGCACGTAGGTCTGATAAACGGGGATTCTGCCCCCGGTTCGGGGTGGCAGAAGGACGGAAGGGGGCACCGCCGTGGGCAGCACGACCGCCGAGCGGAGCCACGCGCATCGGCTGCGGGCGGACGCGTCACGCAACCGCGAGCGCATCGTGGCGGCCGCGCGTGAGGCGTTCGTGGAGCACGGCGCCGAGGTGACCTTCGACCAGATCGCGCGGCGGGCCGGGGTGGGCAACGCCACGATCTACCGGCACTTCGCCGACCGTCCCGAACTCATCCGCCAGGTGACGCTGGAGGTCATGACCCGCGCCGTGAAGCTCGCCGAGACGGCGCTCGCCGAGGAACCGGACGCGTTCGAGGCGCTGCGGCGCTTCGTGCACGGCGCGGCCGAGGAGCGAATTGGGGCCCTGTGTCCGATTCTCTCCGACGGTTGTGAGAGGATCGCCTCGGCGTTGGCCGAAGAACGCGTCCGCCTCGAACGGGCCGTGGAAGCCATCGTCGACCGGGCGCGCGGCTCGGGCCTCCTGCGCCCGGACGTGACCCCCACGGACATCCTGATCGCACTCCTCCAGCTGACCCGTCCGCTGCCGGCCTCCAGGTGCCTGAACCTCGACAGGTTCGTCGGCCGCCATCTGGAGCTCTTTCTCGACGGCCTCCGCGCTCCGGCGCGCTCTGTCCTGCCGGGAGCCGGTGCGACCTTCGAGGACCTCAACCGGCCGCCGGCCACGGCGACGCCGACCGCCTGAGATCCCCGCCCCCGCGGCGGATCGCCACCTGTCTCCCACCTGTTTCCCTCCTGTCTTCCCTGTCTCCAACCTGCCGATTCGGCGACCTCGCACCGTAAGTGAGTTAACGCATGCCTGAAACAGCCCAGGTCCAGCCGGACCCGCGGCGCTGGAAAGCCCTCGGATTCATCGCCATAGCCCAGCTGATGGTCGTGCTCGACGCGACGATCGTGAACATCGCCCTGCCCTCCGCGCAGCTGGATCTCCATATCTCCGACGGCGACCGCCAGTGGGTCATCACGTTGTACGCCCTGGCGTTCGGCGGACTGCTCCTGTTCGGCGGCCGTGTCGCCGACCTGTGGGGCCGCAGGCGCGCCTTCATGACCGGCCTGATCGGCTTCGCACTGGCCTCCGCGATCGGCGGCGCGGCCGTCAACGAGGCGATGCTCCTCGGCGCCCGCGCGCTGCAGGGGGCGTTCGGCGCGCTGCTGGCGCCCGCCGCGCTGTCGCTGCTCGCGGTGATGTTCACCGAGGCGCACGAGCGGGCCAAGGCGTTCGGCATCTACGGCGCCATCGCGGGCGGCGGCAGCGCCGTCGGCCTGATCCTCGGCGGCTTCCTCACCGAGTACCTCGATTGGCGCTGGACGTTCTACGTCAACATCCCCTTCGCCGTCCTCGCCGTCATCGGCGCCGTCATGGTGATCCGCGAGCCCGCCGGCGCCCACAACGGGCGCGGCCTGGACATTCCCGGCGTCGTGCTGGCCACCCTCGGCCTGGTGTCCCTGGTCTACGGCTTCACCCGCGCCGAGTCCGACGGCTGGGGCGCGAACGTGACGATCGGCCTGTTCGTCGCGGCCGCCGTGCTCCTGGTCGCCTTCGTGCTGGTCGAGAGCAAGGTGCGGGCGCCGCTGCTCCCGCTGCGCGTGGTGACCGACCGCAACCGCGGCGGCGTGTACCTGTCGCTGGGGCTCGCCATCATCGCGATGTTCGGCCTGTTCCTGTTTCTGACCTACTACCTGCAGGTCGTCAAGGGGTACTCGCCGGTGCGGACGGGCTTCGCCTTCCTCCCGATGGTCGCGGGCATGGTCACCGGCTCGACGCAGATCGGCGCCCGCCTGATGACCCGCGTCCCGCCTCGGCTGCTGATGGCGCCGGGATTCCTGCTCGCCGCGGTCGGCATGCTCATCCTCACCCAGATGCAGACCGGCAGCTCCTACGTCGGCCTGGTGCTGCCGGCGCAGATCCTGCTGGGCCTCGGCATGGGCACGGCGTTCATGCCGGCGATGAGCCTGGCCACCTTCGGGGTCCAGCCGCGCGACGCCGGTGTGGCCTCCGCGATGGTCAACACCTCCCAGCAGGTCGGCGGCGCCATCGGCACCGCCCTGCTGAACACCATCGCCGCCAGCGCCGTCACCGACTGGGTCACCTCGCACGCCGCGCAGGCGCGGTCGCTGGGCAAGGCCGCCTTCGCCAACGAGGCGGCGGTGCACGGCTACGCCACCGCGATCTGGTGGGCGGTGGGCATCCTGGTGCTGGCCGCGCTCATCGTGATCACCCTGGTCGACAGCGGCCACCAGGGACGGCGGCCCGCCGCCGCGTCCGGCGAGGGCGGGCACGAGGACGCGCCGTCGATGCCGGTGCTCGCGCACTGACCTTCGCCGGTGCCGGTGCACTGAACCGTAGTCGCACAGGAAGGCCACTCCCGGTCATCGGGAGTGGCCTTCGTGGTTCCACCGGACCCGGCCCGCGGAAAACCGGCGTCAGGGGATGTGGCCGCCGGGGCGGACGGGCGGGGCGGGCGTGGTGCGCGGGCGGACGACGGCGCGGTACACGTGCGCCAGGGTGACGGCGCCCGAGCCCGCCAGGAGTGCGGCCGGGATGAGGTAGAACAGCGTGGACGCACCGAGGTCGAACGGCGGCAGCCCGGCGGCGGTGCGCGTGAGCGCGACCGCGAACAGCGACGCGTACCCGGCGACGGCCGCCGCGACCAGGCGCACCTGCCGGCTCGGGCTCGCCCCAGAGAGCCCGAGCAGCCAGGCGAGCACCATGAACAGCTGGATGGCGTGCATGGGAACGGCGTGGGCGTACTTCATCGCCCCGGCGAGGCCGTACGTGGTCATCGACTCGGTGAGCAGGTCGGCGCCCCCGTCCAGCAGCGCCTCACCGTGGGAGATCATCCAGAAGCCGACGCCCTGCGCGGCCAGCAGCGCCACCAGCCCCGCCCTGATCGCCCATGCCATCGGCGCGGGCGCCGTCGTGCGGGTGAAGGACATGACCGTCATGACGGCCATGACGAGGATGGTGACGCCGATGGTGATCCCCGCGGCCGTGAACAGCGCGCCGTCCAGGGGGTTCATCCCGTTGAAGTGCGAGGGGACGCCGCGGGCGTGCTGCACGCTCACCCAGGTCACCTCCACGGTGGTCGAGGCGCACAGCAGGATGCTCAGCAGCCGGCCGATCCACCGGCGCACCGGCAGGTACGCGGCGACCGCGCCGAGCGTGAGGGTGGTCATGCCGAACGACAGGCCGAAGGTCACGGGCTTGCGCCAGGACAGCGGGCCGGATGCCGAACCGCCGGTCACGGCCCAGACGCCCGCCTGCGCCAGCCCCGCCGCGAACAGCGCCGCGCCGGTGAGGTACATCAGCCGCCGGTCGGCGGGCGCCCATGTGCTCCGCGCCGAGGTCGCGGGCCTTTCCAGTGTGCGGGCGGGGACCAGGTGGGAGATCGCGCTGGACATCGGGCCTCCTTGACAGGTGCGGCGCCGGCGCGGACGCCGAGGACACCAGGACCGTAGGCCGCGGCCCCGCCGCCCCGGATCCCCCGCGCTCGCCAACTTCCGGCTCCCCCGCGCCGGGGAGCATCCCGCCGTCCTCCCTCTCCGGAGGGACGGGGAACGCGGCGAGAAGCGCCCGCCGATCCCTCTGGCGGGGGAGTTCCGCGGAGGCCGCGACGACGGATACTGGGCGGCATGGGAACCGGCCGATCAACCAGCCCCGTGGCATGGGTCAAGGCGCACCCGTCCGCGGCGGACGCGGTGCTCGCCGGGACGCTCGCGGCCGTCTCGCTGCTCGCGCTCGCTCTGAAGACGCGGGCCGAGCACCTGCCGTCGCCGGGCCTGGCCGCGGTGGCGCTGGTGCTGCTGATCAACGTGCCGCTGGCCTGGCGGCGGCGCGAGCCGTTCTGGGCCAACCTGGCGGCCGGCGCGGCGTCGGGGGTGTACGGGGCGACACCGCTGCCCGACCTGGTCACCTCGATGCCGCTGGGCGCTCTGGTCGCCATGTACAGCATGGCCGCGTGGTGCGAGGACCGCCGCAGGTCGGTGGCCGTCGGCCTGCTCAGCGGCGTCGGCGTCGTGGTCGTCGCCGTGTACCCGGCGACCGACAGCGACGTGCTGGACCTTGCCTTCGGCGCGCTGTCGCTGGGCAGCGCCTGGGTTCTCGGCGACAGCGCCAGAATCCGCCGCGCGTACACCGCCGGGCTGGAGGCGCGTGCCGCCTGGCTGGCACGCGAGCAGGACCTGGAAGCGCGGCGGGCGGTGACCGCCGAGCGGGCCCGCATCGCGCGCGAGCTGCACGACGTGGTCGCCCACCACGTCAGCATGATGGTGGTGCAGGCCGAGGCCGGCCCCGTCGCCGCCGAGCGCGACGGGGCCGCGGCGGGGCGGGCGTTCGACACGATCTCCGGCATCGGACGGCAGGCGCTGGCCGAGATGCGCCGCCTGCTCGGCGTGCTGCGCGAGGAGACCGGCGACGATGACGCCGGCCTCGCCCCGCAGCCCGGCGTGGCCCAGCTGCCCGGCCTGGTCGAGCAGGTACGCCGCGCGGGGCTGGAGGCGGTGCTGGAGATCGAGGGCGAGCCCGTTCCGCTGCCGGCCGGAGTGGACCTGTCGGCCTACCGCATCGTCCAGGAGGCGCTGACCAACGTGCTCAAGCACGTCGGGCCGGCACGCGCGCGCGTCATGCTGCGCTACGACGACCACGAGCTCCGCGTCGAGATCCACGACGCCGGCTCCGGCGATCAGGGTTGGGACGCGCCCGCCCTGGAGTTCCCACTGGACCGGCTCGGTGTGATGGCGGCGGAGGATGCACTGAACCGGCGCGAGGGGCCGGTGCCGGACGCCTTGCCGCAGCCGGGCGGCGCGGGCCGTCCGGGCGACGGGTCACGTGGTCACGGCCTGGTCGGCATGCGGGAGCGGGCGCAGCTGTTCGGCGGCGAGCTGACCGCGGGGCCCGCCCCGGACGGAGGCTTCACCGTGGCGGCGCGGCTGCCGATCGGCGGGCGGCGATGAGCATCAAGATCGTGGTGGCGGACGACCAGGAGCTGGTGCGGGCCGGCTTCCACATGATCCTGGACGCGCAGCCGGACATGGAGGTGATCGCGGAGGCGGCCGACGGCGCCGAGGCGGTCGCGGCCGCCCGCCGGCTCCGCCCCGACGTGGTGCTGATGGACATCCGGATGCCGAGGATGGACGGGCTTGAGGCGACCCGCCGGCTCGCCGGGCCCGGGGTGGCGTACCCGGTGAAGGTGCTGATGCTCACGACGTTCGACCTCGACGACTACGTGTACGAGGCGCTGAGGGCGGGGGCGAGCGGCTTCCTGCTCAAGGACCTGCGCCGGGACGACCTGGTCAACGCCGTACGAGTCGTCGCGGCCGGCGAGGCGCTGCTCGCCCCCTCGGTCACCAGGCGGCTCATCGGCGAGTTCGCCCGCCGCCCGCGCCCGCAGGAGAAGGCCCCCGACGCCCTGGGGACCCTCACCGCCAGAGAGCGCGAGGTGCTCCAGCTCATGGCCCGCGGCCGGTCGAACGCCGAGATCGCGGCCGGTCTGGTGATCGGCGAGCAGACGGTGAAGACCCACGTGAGCAACATCCTGGCCAAGCTGTACCTGCGCGACCGGATCCACGCGGTGATCCTCGCCTACGAGAGCGGCCTGATCGAGCCGGGAACCTCCTGACACGGGCCGGTTCGCGGGCGAGCACACCCGCGCGCGCGACGCCGGCCGGGCGGCGGGCGTCGCGCGACCTGGTCGCGAGGTCAGCCGTCCCTCGTCGCCCGGCGTCCTCGTGTCGTGTCGCGGGGTGGGCCGTCCCTCATCGCGCGGCGTCCTCGGGTGGTCTGGAGGCGATGATGACGGTGGCGGAGAGCTCCTCGGACGTGGCGACCCGAGGGAGCAGTCCTTCCCGGGTCACGGTCTCGACGGCGTGCGCCGCCTGGCGTTCGCTGGTCTCGAACAGCAGGTGGCCGCCCGGAGCGAGCCAGCGCGGCGCCTCGGCGGCGACCCTCCGCAGCACCTCCAGCCCGTCCGCGCCGCCGTCGAGCGCCACCCGTGCCTCGTGCAGGCGGGCCTCCGGGGGGAGCAGCTCGATCTGGCCGGTCGGAACGTAGGGCACGTTGGCCAGCAGGACGTCCACCCGGCCGCGCAGCGTGACGGGGAGGGGCGTATAGAGATCGCCTTCGTACACCCGGCCGCCGCAGGAGAGCCGGCCCGCCACGGCGGCGACGTTGCGGCGGGCGCAGGCCAGAGCTGCGGGGTCGATGTCGGCCGCGTGCAGTTCGACGGGGGCCCGCATCACGGCCAGCGCCGCGCCAAGCGCGCCCGAGCCGCAGCACAGGTCAAGGACGACCGACCCCGGCCCGGTGAGGGCGGCGGCCTGGTGGACGAGGAACTCGCTGCGGCGTCGGGGGACGAAGACGCCGTGGTCCACGTCCACCCGCAGGCCGCAGAACTCCGCCCAGCCGAGGACGTGCTCCAGAGGCAAGCCGGAGGCGCGCCGTTCCACCATGGAGGCGAGTTCGGCGGCGGAGGGCGCGGTGGACAGGATCAGCGACGCCTCGTCCTCGGCGAACACGCACCCCGCCGCGCGAAGTCTGTCAACGACGGCCGACATCGTCGGCGACGGGGAGGCGGGGGGAGACGCGGAGGGGAGCGGAGCGAAGGGAGGGGGCGGTGGTGAAGCCGACATGAGAGCCTTTCGGGATGCCTCGCGGGGCTCCCTCGGCCACCTAAGCCATGCGGATCGCGCGGCCGCTAGCAGGGAGCACCCAACCTGGTACAGCGGTAATGGGTCTCACCTCCTCGGTCCGTCCACTGCTGGGACGGCACCACTATATGCGCCATTCCACGCCCGCCGTCGCCGAGTATCGCGACAGACCCGTAACGACCCTTCGGCCGCTGCTCTTCGACCTCAGCTCTCCGGTCGTCCGCCGGCGCACGGCGGTCGCGTGAAGGGGTGATACTTCGGTCGGAGGGCGGGTGGCCGGACGGGTACGTTGGTCGCGGCGGAGAATACCGATGGCCGATCCGCCGCCGCCGTGCCGGCGCCTAGCGTCGCCCCATGCTCACCGTCGCTCCAAGGCCCGTCGCGCGGATGCCCATCGCACCAACGTCCATCGTGCGGGCGTCCATCGCACCAACGTCCATCGTGCGGGCGTCCATCGCGCCAACGTCCATCGGGCGGACGTTCATCGCACCGACGTTCATCGCACCGACGTTCATCGCGTCCGGCTCCTTCTCTTGTCGGGCCTCGGCCGCATGACCGCCTCCGGGCTGACCGACGCCCGTCGGCTGCGGATGCCGAGACGCGTCGCGCCCGCCGTCGGGCTGTTCTTTCTCGCGCCGCTGGTCGCCGAGTACCTGCTGGGCAACATTCCGCCGTCGGAGCTCGCGGGGCTGTTCGTCCTCGCGCCGATGTACGGGGGCGGGGCGGTCCTGATCAGGGAAGCGGTCCGCCGCGCGGGGCGCGGCTGGCCGGCGATCCTGGTGCTCGGCGCGGCGTACGGCGTGCTGGAGGCCGGGTTGCTGGACCAGTCGCTGTTCAACCCGTCCTTCGACGAGGAGGGGTACGACTTCCAGAGCGTCGCGCACGTCCCGGTGCTCGGCGTCAGCGCCCACTACGCGCTGACCTTCGTCACCGGGCACGCGGTCTGGAGCATCGGCGTGCCCATCGTGCTGATCGAGTCGCTGGTGCCCGCTCGCAGGACCGAGCCGTGGCTGCGCATCCCCGGCCTGGTGGTGACCTGCGTCGTCTTCCTCCTCGGCTGCGCCGTCATCGCCGCCGACCACAGGAAGACCTTCGTGGCGCCGGCGCCGCAGGTGATCGGCGCGTCCGTCGTCGTCGTGGCGCTGATCGCCGTCGCGTTCACCCTCGGACGGCGTCCGGCCCGCGCCGCCGCCGCGCGCCCCGACGCCGGCGCGGCCAACGGGACGAACACGGGCGACGGTACGAACACGGGCGACGGGACGAGCGCGGCCGATGGGATGAGCGCGGGCCACGGCGCGGGTGACGGTGTGCGGCGGGCGCCGCGAGTCTGGTTGGTGGGAGTGGCGGCGTTCGTGGTGGCGGGCCTGTTCGTCTCGCGGCCGGAGAACTGGTGGGGCGTGGCGATCGGCGCCGGCCTGATCGTCGTGACGGCCGTCGCGGTCGCCCGCTGGTCCCGGCGGGCAGGGTGGGGCGCCGGCCACCGGCTCGCGCTGGGCGGCGCGGCGCTGCTGACCTACGCCTGGATCGGCTTCTTCCTGCTGTACCTGGAGGGAAACGCGAACGCGGCGAACCTGCTCGCACAGATGGGCCTCGTGCTGAGCATGCTCGCGCTGCTCGTGCTCGCGGCCGGGCGAGCCGGCCCGGCGCGGCTCACGGCGCGGACGGGGAGGCCGTCGTCGTCGCGGGAGTGAAGCCGGGCAGCAGAGTGGGCAGGACGGTCGCGCCGTGGGGGGTCACGGCGAGTTCGCGGGTGCCCTCGCGCGGTTCGACGTACCCCCGGGCGACGAAGGCGTCCAGCACGGCCTTGCCCAGGACGCCGCCCAGGTGAGGCAGGCGGTGGACGCGGTCCAGGCAGGCCGTGGCGAGCTTGCGGCGTCCGGTGTCCACAGCGGCCGGGTCGACGCCGAGGTCGGCGAGGAAGCCGGCGCCGGGGCCGAGGGTGAGCGCGCTGTCGCGTCCGTCGGGCGGCCGCAGGGCGCCGCGCTCGACGAGCGCGGCGAACAGCGACACGCCGAGCAGCCCGGCGGTGTGGTCGTAGCAGGTGTGCGCGATGTCGTCCGCGTCCCGCGGGCGGCCGGGACGCGCCGCCAGGTCGGCGTGGGCGTACCTGGCCAGCGCGGCGAGCACGTCCGCCATGCCGGGTGAGGCCACCTGGTAGACCGCGTGCCGGCCGGTGTGCTCGACGGTGACGAGTCCGGCGGCGCGCAGGCGGGCGAGGTGGTTGCTCATGCGCGGCGCGGAGACGCCGAGGACGTCGGCGAGCCGGCCGAGCGTGTGGGGGCCCTCGGCGGAGAGAAGCTGCAGCGCGGTGAGCCGCACCGGATCGGCCAGTTCGCGGGCGAGGGAGATGACCGAGCCCAGCACCGGCTCCTGTGCGTCCAGCCAACCGCCCATCGACCTCGCCTCCTCGCTATCAGGCTATCAAGGTTCACGCAGTCCTGAATGGTGGTTGTTCGAGCAGCGGCCATGTCGGTACATTCACTATTAAGCGACTCGTGAAAGGTGGTGGTGACATGGTGGCGGCCCCTGGCAGGCAGGCGGCTCGCGAGGTGACCGGGCTCCGGCGGCTGCTGTGGGGACGGGGCGTCTCGGCGCTGGGCGACGGGCTGTGGTTCACCATCTGGGCGCTGTACTTCACCCGGATCCTGCACCTGCCGCCGGCCCTGGTCGGACTGGCCATGGCGGCGGCCGGGGGCGCGGGCCTGCTGGTGGCGATGCCGCTCGGGGCCATGGCCGACAGGTACGACCCGCGCGCCATCCTGGTCGCCGTGACCGTGCTTCGCGGCGCCGCCATGGCCTCGTACGCGCTGGTGGGCCCGACGTGGGCGTTCATGCTGGTCACGGTCGCCTTCGCGGCGCCCGCGAACGGGGCCTCGGCCGTCCGGACCGTCCTGGTCGCCGCGCTGGTCACCGGCACCGAGGACCGCGTGCGGGAACTCGCCAGGCAGCGGGTCGCCCAGCATGCCGGATACGCCCTCGGCGCCGCCGCGGGCGCGGTGGTGCTGTCGGCCGACCGGCCGTCGGCCTACCTGCTCGCCATCGGCGGCAACGTGGTCAGCTTCGCCGTCCTCGCGGTGCTCACCGCCACCGTCCCGCCGCCGCCGCGCGCGCGGACGGTACGCGAGCGCCCGCCGGGCGTCAGGATCGTTCTGCGCGACCGGCCCTACCTCGCGGTCATCGGCGCCACCTCGCTGCTGTCGCTGTGCTGGGCGATGCTCTCGACGGGGCTGCCGCTGTGGATCGCCGGCTCCACGCACCTGCCGCTCTCGCTGAGCGGCGCCGTGGTGGTGATCAGCTCGGTGGGCATCGCCGCGGCGCAGGTCTTCGTCACCAGGTTCACCGCCACCGCCGTCCAGGCGGCGCGCACCGTCGTCTGGGCGGGTGCGTTTCTGGCCGTGAGCTGCGTGCTGCTGGCCACCACGGCCGGAGGGTCGGGGGCGGCGGCGATCGGGGTGGTGACGCTGGCCGCGCTGTTCCACGTGGCCGGCGAGCTGGGGTACGTCGGCGGGGGCTGGGGCCTGTCGGTGGAGCTGATGCGCGAGGACGCCAAGGGCGCCTACCAGGGCGCCTCCGAGGCGGCGACCGCGACGGTGCAGATGTTCGCGCCCGCCGTGTTCACGCTCGCGCTCACGGGCCTCGCCGCGAGGGGCTGGCTGCTGATGGCCGCCGTCTTCCTCGCCTGCTCCCTGCCCGTCCCGGCCCTCGCCCGCCGGGCCGCCCGCACCCGCTGAGCGCATCCGCTGGGCGGGCGCGCGTCGCATGGTCGAGGGCCGGTCCGGGGCTCGCCGGACCGGTCCTCGGGGGGCGACGGTCAGCCGCAGTGCTCGAAGGGGCTGTCGTATGCGGAGGAGCCCGCCTTGCCGCCCCACTTCACGCAGGTGTCGGCGGCCGAGGCCCGTACGGGGCCCGCGTAGTAGGAGAAGTTGCCCGAGTCGATGATCCGGGACCTGCCCTGGACCTCCAGGTAGGCCGTGGTGGCGGTCGCCGTGCCGACCGACGCGCTCTTGATCGTGGCCACGCAGTTGTACCCGTTGGAGGTGTTGTAGAGCAGGTACACCCTGCCCGACGTGCCGAGGGCGGCCGAGTCGATGACGCCGTAGCCGCTGCCGCAGACCTCCTCCGGCGTGTACGGGTTGTTGCTGCCCGAGCAGTTGCGCGAGGTCACGCTCTGCACGGGGTAGCCGAAGGTGGTGCCGTTGAAGACGGCCTTCTGGATGTTGGCGGGGTAGGAGGTGTCGGTCGTGCGCACCTCGTAGTGCAGGTGGGGCGAGATGTTGTTGCCCGGCTTGCTGGTGTTGCCGACGGCGCCGATCTTCTGGCCCTGCGAGACGTGGACGCCCACGCTCACCGCGCGCGACTCCAGGTGCGCGTAGTACGTCGACCACCCGCCACCGTGGTCGATCTTGACCAGGTTGCCGAACCCGTTGGTCGAGCCCTGGTGGGCCGAGATGACCACCGTGCCGGCCGCGGCGGCGACCACGGTGTCGCCGCGGTCGGCGTCGGCCGTGCCGCCCCGGTTGAAGTCGATCTCCCATGACTGGTGGGCGCTGCTGGCGCTGGAGTTGCCGGTCCACACCTGGTTGCAGGGGAAGGGCATCTGGAAGTTCGGACGGGGGCCGGCGGCGCCGGCGGCCGGTGCCATCGCGACGCCGCCGACCAGGCTGAGCAGCAGCGCGACTCCCGCCGTCGACAATGTTCTGAGCCTCATGCGGATCCTTTCTCACGGTTCCGGCCGGGCCGGTGCCGGGCCCCGCCTGTGCCAGGCCGGTTACGGGGTACTCGGGAGAAACTCCGACGGGCCGGCCCGGGCCCTTCGCTTCGCGTACAGCGTCCGGATAAGCCGTATAAGAAACGTCCAAAACGGATACAAAGAGATCCAGAGCTTTGAGTGACTCACCGGTAAAGCCGCGTGCAAAGTCGCAAAGGAGCAGACGGGCATGATGACTGATCGGCCCACATTCAGCGTTCTCGGACCTTTGGACGTCCGGCTCGGCGGGCGGCCCGTGCGACTCGGCGGCGCCAAGCCGCGGATGCTGCTGGCCACCCTGCTGCTCCATGCCAACCGGGTGGTGGGCACGAGCCATCTGGTCGAGGTGCTCTGGCCGGACCGGCGGCCGCGCTCGGCCGTGGAGAACCTGCGGACCTACGTCAGCTCCCTGCGGTCCGGCCTCGCCGAAGCCGCGGGGGCCGGGGCGGTCATCCTGGCCCGGCAGTCCGGCTACATGATCGAGCTGTCCGCGGAGGACCTCGACCTGCTTGCCTTCGAGCGGCTCGTCGAGGAGGGCCGCCGGACGGGGGCCGAGGGCCGCACCGCCGAGGCGGTGGACCTGCTGTGCCGGGCGCTGTCCCTGTGGCAGGGCGCCCCGCTGGCGGACCTGCCGGGCAGCCCGTTGTGGGAAAGCCGCCTGTCGCCGCTGGTGGAGACGCGGCTCACGGCGGCGGAGGAGCTGCTGGCCATGCGGGTGTCGCTCGGGCAGTACACCAGCGCGATCGGCGAGCTGCGCGGCCTGCTGGTGGAGCACCCTTTCCGCGAGGGCCTGTGGCGGCAGCTCATGCTGGCCCTGCACTGGAGCGGCCGCCAGGCCGAGGCGCTGCGCGCGTACGCGACGATCCGCGACCGGCTGGTGGAGGAGCTCGGGGTCGAGCCGGGGGCCGAGCTGCGCCGCACCCACGCCGCCGTGCTCGCGGGCGACCCTTCCCCGCCCCCGCGACCGCCGAGCGGACCTCGCGGTGCGCCGGCGGCGGAGGCACGGGGGAATCCGCCGCCGAGTCGTGCGCCCGAGATGTCGGGGGAACCGTCCCTGTGGCGATTACCGCCCGACATTCCCGACTTCACCGGCCGGTCGGACGAGGTGGCGGCGCTGGCCGACGCGCTCGGACCCGGACGGGCGGCGGGTCCGCCGGCGATCACGGTGATCGTCGGCCCGCCGGGCGTCGGCAAGTCCGCGCTGGCGGTGCACTGCGCGCACGCGGCACGGGCCGCTCACCCGGACGGCCAGCTCTATCTCGACCTGGGCGGCACCTCGGCGGCGCCGGCCGACCCCGCCGACCTGCTGGCGGAGGCGCTGCGGGCGCTGGGCGTGACCGAGGGCGCGCTTCCTGCGGGCGTGCGCGAGCGCTCGGCCCTGTACCGGTCGCTGCTGGCCGGACGCAACGTGCTGCTCGTGCTGGACGACGCGGCGAGCGCCGCGCAGGTGCGTCCCCTGCTGCCGGGCAGCGGATGCTCGGTGCTGGTCACCAGCCGCCGCAGGATCACCGCGCTGCCCGGGACGCTCCAGGTGGAGCTCGACGTGCTCACGCCCCCGGAAGCCGGGGAACTGCTCGGCAAGATCGTCGGCCGGGAGCGGCTGGAACGCGAGCCGGACGCGGCGGCGGCCATCGTCCGGTCGTGCGGCCACCTGCCGCTCGCCGTCCGGATCGCCGGCGCGCGCCTGGTCGCGCGCCCCGGGTGGCCGCTGCGCCTGCTGGAGCGCCGGCTGGAGGACGAGGCGCGCAGGCTGAGCGAGCTGCGGGCCGGGGACCTCGCCGTCCGGGCCAGCGTGGACCGCAGCTACCGCCTGCTGCCGGAGGAGGCCGCCCGCGCGTTCCGGATGCTCGGCCTGCTCGGCCCGCGGTCGCTGCCCGCCTGGATCGTGGACGCCGCGCTCGACCGGCACGGCGCCGACGACGTGGTGGACGACCTGGTGGACGCGAACCTGCTGCAACCGGTCGGCGGCGACCCGTCCGGCCAGCCCCGCTACCGGCTGCACGACCTGATCCGCTGCGGCGCCAGGGAGAAGGCCTACGCCGAGCCGGAGGCGCCGGCGCTCGGCCGGGTGGTCGGCGCGTGGCTGGCGGTCGCCGAACGGGCCACCGCGCGGCTGCCGACCACCGTGTTCGGCCTGATGTCGCCCACCGCCACCCGCTGGGAGCCCGACGAGTCCGCCGTCGGCCAGGTCGGCGCCGACCCGCTGTCGTGGTTCGACACCGAGCGGGAGGCGCTGGTGGGGACGGTGCGGCTGGCCGCCGACGCGGGGATGGCCGACTCGGCGTGGGGCCTCGCGGCCTCGCTGGTGCCGTACTTCGACCTGCGCGGGCATTACGACGCCTGGCGGAGCACCCACGAGATCGCGCTGGAGGCGGTGCGCGCCAAGGGCGACCCGCGCGGGGAGGCCGCGCTGCTCCGCGGCCTCGGCCAGGTCCACCTGTACCAGGACGGGTACGCCGAGTCGGCGGAGATGTTCCACCGGTCGTACGTGCTGTTCCGCCGGCTCGGGGACGGCAGGGGCGAGGCGATCGCGATCTGCGGGCTCGGCGCGGTGGACCAGATCCGCGGCCGGCCGCTCAGGGCGCTCAGGCGCTTCCGGCACGCGCTCGGCATGTTCCTCCGCATGGGCGACCCGGCGGGCGAGGCGTACGCGCGGCAGGCGATCGGCAAGGTGTGCCTGGAGTCGGGCGACCTCGCGGCGGCGTCGCGGTGGCTGGACGAGGCGCTGCGGCTCGCCCGCGCCATCGGCGACCGGCACCGCGAGGGGTGCGTGTTCAATCATTTCGGGCGGCTGCACGATCTGGCGGCCGACTTCGACCGGGCGACGCACTTCCAGGACCAGGCGCTGGACATCTTCGAGAGCCTCGGCGACTGCCACTGCGCGGCGTACGCGATGCAGAGCCTCGGCAACCGCCGGGCCGTCCGCGGTGAGCGCGTGCACGCCTCGGCCCAGCTCGAACGCTCACGCACGATCTTCCAGCGGCTCGGCGACCGCAGCGGGGAGGCCAGCGCGACCCGGATGCTCGGTGAACTGCACCGGGCCGCCGGCCGTGCCGACCTGGCCCGCGACTACCTGCACCAGGCGTTCACCCTGCAACGCGAGCTGACCGGGGACGGCGCGCCGTGACGGCGGCCGGTCAGGGGGCGGCGGCGATGGAGACGCCGACGCCGCCGCGGGTGCCGCCGCCATAGCGCCGCTTCTCGCGGGCGATGTCGAGCGGCTTGATGGCGGTGCGCCCGGCGAGCGTCTCCTCGGTGAGCAGGGCGGCGGGCACCAGCCAGGAGACCTCGAACTCGATGCCGTCGGGGTCCTTGGCGTACAGGGCCTTGGTGGTGGAGTGGTCGGAGGCGCCGACCAGGGCGCCGAGCTCGCGCAGCGTCGTCGCGATCTCGTCGAGGTCGTCGAGCGTCTCGACCTCCCAGGCCAGGTGGTACAGGCCGACGGTGGCCCGTCCCGCCTCGGACGGCCCGGCCTGCGAGCCGATCTGGAACAGGCCGAGGTCGTGGTCGTTGCCGGAGGCGGCGGCCTGCAGGAAGGCCGCGCCGGGGAGGCTCATGACCTGGCGGAAGCCGAGCGCCCGCTGGTAGAAGGCGACGCTGCGCTCGACGTCGCGGACGTAGAGGACGGCGTGGTTGAGACGGTGGACCGGCATGCTGCCTCCTAGAGCTTGAACTCTCAACCAATCATATCCAGAATTATTTGACGAAGCAACTATCCCTGCATCAAATATCTTTGACGCGAAGGGGCGCCGGGCGAGGCGAAAGGCGCCGGGCTCAGCGCTGTGGTTCCAGCAGGAAGGCCCCCGGATCGGCGATGATGCGCTGGATGACCTGGCCGGCGGCTCCCAGGGGCGCGGCGTCCGCGCCGACCTGGGAGACCACCACCGCCGGGACGCGGGCGCGCATCTGCCCGAGCCGCCGGTGCAAGGTCGCCTCGGCCGGCCCCGACACCCAGGGGAACAGCGGCGCGAAGATGCCGCCCAGCACGATCGTGTCCGGGTCGAGCAGGTTGACCGCGCTGCTCAGCGCGACGCCGAGCGCCGTCCCCGCCCGCTCGCAGGCGTCCGCGGCGGCCGCGTCGCCGGCCCGCAGCCGGGCCACCAGCGCTGCCATGTCGTCGCCCGGAGGCAGCAGGGCGTCCTGCCCGGCGTACCGTTCGAGGCAGCCGCTGCCGCCGCACCGGCACTGCGGGCCGTCCGGCGAGACCACGACGTGGCCGAGCTCGCCCGCGTACCCGTGCGCCCCCCGGAACAGCGCCCCGTCGACCACCAGGCCGGCGCCGATGCCGATCTCGCCCGACACGTGCAGGAAGTCGCCGAGCGCCGCGCCGGAGCCGAACCACAGCTCGCCGAGGGCGGCGAGGTTGGCCTCGTTGTCCACCAGCACCGGCAGCGGCAGTTCGAGGGTCTGGGTGACCGCCACGTCCCGCCAGCCGAGGTTGGGCGCCCGGTGGACCTTCCCGGCGGACCGTTCGACCGGGCCGGGCAGGGCGACGATGGCCCCGGCGACCGACAGGCCCAGCCTGGCGGCGTCGGCGAGCATGGACGCCGCCAGCGCGCGCAGCCCGGCGATCACCTCCTCGGGCGTCGCGGCCCGGTTGTCCACAGCCTGTGTACGGAGCAGCCGCACCGTCCGGCTGAGGTCCACGACACAGCCGGCCAGGTAGTCGACGTTGATCTCCAGGCCGAGGGCGGCCACGCGGTGCCCGCTGAGCCGGACGGCCACCCCCGGGCGGCCGCGCTCGCCGTCCCCGACGGTGCCGGACTCCACGGCCATGCCCGCGTCGATCAGGTCCGCGACCAGCTTGGACACCGTGGTCTTGGACAGGCCGGTGGCCTCGGCGAGCGCGGCGCGCGTCAGCGGGCCCCGGCGGTCCAGCGCTCCGAGGACCACGGCGAGGTTGCCCGCGCGCATCGCGTCGTGCCGAACGGCCTGTGCCATCAGGGGCTGCCTCCGATTCCGATCACATTTTCCAGTCTGGTCCGGTGAAGTGGCCGGGCGCTCCCTCTTGACCCGGCGCGCTTACGGGCAGAGTATTTAGTCCACAACCTAGACTAAATCGGGAGAGACACACCGTGGACGCGTACACACCGAAGAAGGAAGACAAGTTCACGTTCGGCCTGTGGACGGTGGGATGGCAGGCGCGCGACCCGTTCGGCGACGCCAGCCGCGCGCCGCTCGACCCCGTGACATCGGTGCACCGCCTCGCGGAGCTGGGCGCCTACGGCGTGACCTTCCACGACGACGACCTCCTCGCCACCGAGCCCGACCGCGACAAGGCCGTCCAGAACTTCAAGCAGGCCCTGAGCGAAACCGGTCTCAAGGTTCCCATGGCGACCACGAACCTGTTCACCCACCCCGTCTTCAAGGACGGCGGCTTCACCAGCAACGACCGCGACGTCCGCCGGTACGCGATCCGCAAGGTCATGCGCAACGTCGACCTCGCCGCCGAGCTGGGCGCGACGACCTACGTCTGCTGGGGCGGCCGCGAGGGCTCCGAGTCCGACGGCGCCAAGGACGTGCGGGCCGCGCTCGACCGGTACAAGGAGAGCCTGGACATCCTGTGCCAGTACGTGCTCGACAAGGGGTACGACATCCGCTTCGCGCTGGAGCCCAAGCCCAACGAGCCGCGCGGCGACATCCTGCTGCCGACGATCGGCCACGCGCTGGCGCTGATCAACGAGCTGGAGCACCCCGAGATGGTCGGCCTCAACCCCGAGGTGGGCCACGAGCAGATGGCCGGGCTCAACTTCGTGCACGGCATCGCCCAGGCGCTGTGGCACGGCAAGCTGTTCCACATCGACCTCAACGGCCAGCACGGCCCGAAGTACGACCAGGACCTCGTCTTCGGCCACGGTGACCTCAAGAGCGCGTTCTTCCTGGTCGACCTGCTGGAGAACGGCGGCTACGAGGGCCCGCGCCACTTCGACTACAAGCCGCTGCGCACCGAGGACGCCGAGGACGTGTGGGTCTCGGCCGCCGCCAACATGCGCACCTACCTGATCCTCAAGGAGAAGGCCGCCGCGTTCCGCGCCGACCCCGAGGTGCAGGCCGCCCTCGCCGACTCGCGCGTCACCGAGCTGGCCCAGCCGACCCTGGCCCCCGGCGAGACCTACGAGAACCTGGCCAACGACGACTTCGACATCGACAAGGCGGCCGAGCGCGGCTTCCACTTCACCCGGCTCAACCAGCTCGCGCTCGAGCACCTCCTGGGAGTGCGGGGATGACGCTCGTCGCGGGAGTCGACTCATCGACGCAGAGCTGCAAGGTCGTCATCCGCGACGCCGAGACCGGGGCCCTCGTCCGTGAGGGCAGGGCCCCGCACCCCGCCGGCACCGAGGTGGCCCCCGGCCACTGGTGGGACGCCCTCCAGCAGGCCCTCGCCCAGGCGGGCGGCCTGTCGGACGTGGCGGCGCTGTCGGTCGGCGCCCAGCAGCACGGCATGGTCTGCCTGGACGAGCGGGGCGAGGTCGTCAGGGACGCGCTGCTGTGGAACGACACCCGTTCCGCGCGGGCCGCGGAAGAACTGGTGGCCGAGCTGGGCGGCCCGCGGGCGTGGGCGGAGGCCGTCGGCAGCGTCCCGGTGGCCTCCTTCACCGTGACCAAGCTGCGCTGGATGGCCGAGCACGAGCCGGAGAACGCGGCGCGCACCGCCGCGGTGTGCCTGCCGCACGACTGGCTCACCTGGCGGCTGGCCGGCGCCGCGGGCGTCAACGCGCTCACCACCGACCGCGGTGACGCCTCGGGCACCGGCTACTGGTCGCCCGGCACGGGGTCCTACCGTCCCGACCTGCTCAAGCTCGCGATGGGCCACACCCCCGTGGTGCCGCGCGTGCTGGCTCCCGCGGGCGAGGCCGGGCGGGCCGGCGACGTGGCGCTCGCGCCGGGCACCGGGGACAACATGGCCGCCGCCCTCGGCGTCGGGCTGCTGCCCGGCGACGTGGTGGTGTCCATCGGCACCTCCGGGACGGTGTTCGCCTGCGCGGGCGAGCCGAGCCACGACCCGTCCGGGGCGGTGGCCGGCTTCGCCGACGCGACCGGCCGGTTCCTGCCCCTGGTGTGCACGCTCAACGCCGCCCGGGTGCTCGACGCGGCGGCGCGCATGCTGGGCGTCAGCCTGGCCGAGCTGGACGCCCTCGCCCTGGGGGCGCCCGCCGGCGCGGCCGGGCTCGTCCTGGTGCCGTACCTGGAAGGCGAGCGGACGCCGAACAAGCCGGACGCCACCGGCTCGGTGCACGGGCTGCGGCTGGCCAACTCCACGCCGGCGCACTTCGCGCGGGCCGCCGTGGAGGGAATGCTGTGCGGGCTCGCCGACGGGCTGGACGCGCTGGGCGTCGAGCCGCGGCGCGTCCTGCTGATCGGCGGGGGCGCGCGGTCGCAGGCCGTGCGCGCGATCGCCCCGGCGGTGTTCGGGCGTCCGGTCGTGGTGCCCGAGCCGGGCGAGTACGTCGCCGACGGCGCCGCGCGCCAGGCCGCGTGGCTGCTCAGCGGCGCGGCCGAGCCGCCGCGGTGGCAGGCGGGCGAGCCGGAGGTCTACGAGGCCGACCCGGTCCCCGCGGTCCGTGCCCGGTACGCGGAGGCCGCCGCCGCCGTCTGATCCGGGGCGAAGGCGCCGCAGTTCGACCAGGGCGGGGGCCGCCGCGGCAGCGCGGCGGCCCCCGCGCACCGTGGCCGGCCGGCGTCCCGGAGGCCGGTCGGCGTTGGGGACGCCGGCCGGTCACGGTGACCGCGTCCGGGGGCGGTGACCCTGAGGGACCCCGAGATCGCCTCAGGGGTCGTTCAGGGACGGCACCGGATGTTCGAAACGGCCGGTTCCGGACAGTCTGGAGCCATGCTGAAAAGGCTCTACCCCCTGGCCGCCGGAGCGGGCATGCTCCTCGCGTCGGTCCCGGCCATGCTGGCCGCGGGGCTCACGATGGCGGCCGGCCGCGTCGGCGCCCCCTCGGGCGTCCTCGACGTCACCATCGGCCGCGCCGCCGCGCTGGACCCGGGCGGGCTCACCGAGACGGCGCTGGCGCTCCTCGGCCTCGCCACGCTGGGTCTGCTCGCCGGGATGCGCGCCATGGCCGCCCCTGTGTCGGGCTGGCCTGAGCGGCTGCTGCTGGTGTGGGCCGTGTCGCTGACCGGCGCGGCCGTCGTGCCGTTCGCGGGGGTGGCCGACGCTCTGGTGGCGCTCGCCCTGATCAGCATGGCCGCCGCCACGGCGCTGCTGGCCCGGCGGTTCGGCGAGGACGCGCGGTGGGCGGCGGTGGCCCGGCCGCTGGAGTGGCTCGCCCTGGGCGCGGGCGGCGGCCTCGCCGTGCTGACCTACGTCGCGCTTCCCGGGCACCAGGTGCTGATCGGCTTGGTGGAGTGGTCTCTGCTGGCCGTCGAGGTCGCCGCGCTCGCCTTCTCCGCCGTTGGACTGATGCGCCTCGCCGCGCCCGCGTCGCGGCCGCGGATCGCCACGATCATCGCGATGGCCGCGACGCTGGAAAATCCTACAAGTGGTGCACGAAACACCACCGCGGCGTTAAGCCGACAGTAAACGCAGAAGAGCTTAATTCGCGAAATATCACAGAAGCATCAAGAAAATCAGCCGCCTCAATGCTAGTCTCGTCGCCGATCTTCACCCTCGGCTGCCGGCCCATGACGGCAACCCGCCAAGCGATGAGGTGCCATGGCATCGAGCAGGTCCATAAGATATAAGATCTCCGCTTTGCTCGTGATCCCGCTCCTCTCGCTGACCGCGTTGTGGATCTTCGGGACGAGCGTCACGACGCGGGATTCCCTCAACCTGCTCACCGTCGCCTCGCTGTACGAGGAGATCGGCAAACCCGGCGACCAGCTCACGATCGCGCTCCAGCACGAGCACCTGCTCTCGGCCGAGTACCTCGGCGCACCCTCGGAGAAGACCCAGACCGACCTGCTGCGCCAGCGCCAGCAGTCCGACCTGCTCCGCCAGCGGATGCGCCGGCTGGCACTGGCCGACACCGCGCAGTCCAAGCTCTCGACGCCCGAGATGCGCTCGCGGTTCGCCGACCTGATGGCGGCGGTCGACAGGCTCGACGCCACGCGCGCCTCCGTGGACAGCGGCGCCATGGACCTGGTCACGCTCACCCGCGACTACGCCCAGGTGCCCGACGCCATGCAGAAGCTCATCACCAGCATGACGCTCACCAACGACCTGGCGCTCTACCACCAGTCGCAGAACCTGACCGCGATGGGCTACGCCAAGGACTTCCTCTCGCGCGAACGGGCGCTGGCCGCCGGCGCGCTGATCGAGAACCGCGCGCTGAGCCCCGGCGAGCTGCGGACGTTCTCCGCGCTGGCCACCACGCGCCGCTTCCTGTTCGACCAGGGCATGGCCGAGCTGGACCCGTCCGTGCGCGACCCCTTCACCGCCCTGGCGCGCTCGGAGGACTACCGGCGCTTCTCCACCATGGAGAACGACATCATCATCGGCGACGGCCGGACGTTCTCCCACGAGGCCTGGCGCACCATCACCGACAAGGTGGAGGGCGGCTACCAGGCCACCCTCACCCGCGCGGGCGCGGCGCTCGCGGCGTCCGCGGAACCGGTGGCCATCGGCTCGTTCGTCCGGGCCGGCCTGGCCGGCGCGCTCGGGCTCCTCGCGGTCGTCGCCTCGCTGCTCGTCGCGTTCCGGGTGGGACGCCGGCTGAGCCGGGAGCTCGGCGACCTGCGGGCCTTCGCCGTCGAGCTGGCCACCGTACGGCTGCCGCGCGTCGTCGAGCGGCTGCGGGCCGGAGAGGATGTCGACACCGCCGTCGAGACGCCGCCGCTGACCACCACCGCGACCACCACCGAGGTGCGCGACCTCAGCGAGGCCTTCAGCAGCGTCCAGTGCACCGCCGTACGGGCCGCCGTGGACCAGGCCGGGCTCCGCGACGCCGTCGGCGAGGCGTTCCGCAACCTCGCCCGGCGCAGCCAGTCGCTGCTCCAGCGCCAGCTCAAGCTCCTGGACGGCATGCAGCGGCACGTGGAGGACCCCGAGACGCTGCGCGACCTGTTCCGCGTGGACCACCTCACCACCCGCATGCGCCGGCACGCCGAGAGCCTGGTCATCCTGTCGGGCGCCTCGCCGGGCCGCAGGTTCAGGCAGGAGGTGCCGGTGATGGACGCCCTGCGCGCGGCGGTCGGCGAGGTGGAGGACTACACGCGGGTGCGCGTCCACCCCATGCCCGAGGTCATGATCGTCGGCAACGCGGTCGCCGACGTCATCCACCTGTGCGCGGAGCTGGTCGAGAACGCCACGTCCTTCTCCCCGCCCAACACCGAGATCTCCGTGCACGGCGAACTGGTCGGGCGGGGCTTCGCGATCGAGATCGAGGACCGCGGCCTCGGCATGACCTCCGAGGACCGCGAGGCGCTCAACGAGAAGCTGGCGCGTCCCGCCGACTTCGACCCGGCCGACACCAAGCGCCTCGGCATGTTCGTCGTCGGCCGGCTCGCCGCCCGCCACGATATCCACGTCGAGCTGCGCGGGTCCCCGTATGGCGGGACGACCGTCATCGTCCTGCTCCCCGAACGGCTGATCACGATGCCGGAGCGCCCGGCCGCCACGCCCGTACGGCCGACGCCGCCGCCCGCGCGGACCGCGATGCCGCCCGCCGCGCGCGCCAAGTCCTTCTTCGAGGAGCCGCCCGCGAGCCCGCCCGCGGGCTTGGCCCTGCCCGCCGCCCGGTCCAGGACCCTGCCCACCCGGCCGCCGCGCGCACCCCGGCCGTCGGACACCACGCGGCCGCCCGACGCCCGCGAAGCCCTGGACGCGACCGAGGCCCTGGCCGCCCGCGAAGCCCTGGAGGCGCGCGAAGCCCTGGCCGCCCGTGAAGCCCTGGAGGCCCGAAGAGCGCCGGACGCCTCGGCCGGCCCGGACTCTTTCCGGCCGTTCCAGGCCGCCCGGCCCCCCGAAGGCTCTCAGCCGCCCGAGAGCCTGTGGCCGCCGGTGAGCGCGGGGTCGCCGGACGCCTTCCGGTCGCCCGAGGGTTCCGGGACGCGCGACGCGCAGCCGTCCGGGACGCGCGACGCGCAGCCGTCCGGGACGCGCGACGCGCAGCCGTCCGGGACGCCTTCGAGCCTCCGGCAGCCGTCCGGCAAGGGAGCCCTCCCGCGGCGGGTGCGGCAGGCGAGCCTCGCCCCTCAGCTCAGGTCGCAGAACGGACGTCACGACCCTGCCGCGCGGGCGTCGCATGACGGTTCCCCCGTGCGCGGCCCGGCGCAGCACCGCATCCCCGAACAGGGCCCCACCGGCCCGACCGGTCCCGCCGTTCACGGCCCGGCGGACCACGGCACCGCCGTCCCCGTCCGTGGCCCGGCGGGCGACGGCCTCGGCGCCGACGGCCGGGCGGGACACGGCCTCGACGGCCTCGACGGCCGGGACGGGGGCGGCGGCGCCGATGGCCGGGACGCCACGCCGGCGGCGGCAGCGGAGCGATCCCCCGAGGAGTCCAGGGCTCTTCTCGACTCCCTCCAGCTCGGCTGGCGGCGGGGCAGGGCCGACAACAAGCCAGACGGCGAGGAGGTGTGAGGATGTCGGCAGAGCTGCACTGGCTTCTCGACGACTTCGTGGCCCGGGTGACCGACGTGCGCCATGCGATCATCCTGTCCAACGACGGTCTGCGCGTGGCCGCGTCCAGCAGCCTGGAACGCGAGGACGCCGAACACCTGTCGGCCGTCGCGGCGGGCTTCCAGAGCCTGGCCAAGGGCGCGGGCATGCGTTTCCAGGGCGGCGCGGTGCGCCAGACCATCGTCGAGATGGAGTCGGCCCTGCTCTTCGTCACCTCGGCGGGCAACGGCAGCTGCCTGGCCGTCATCAGCAAGATGCAGGCCGACGCGGGCGTCATCGCCTACGAGATGGCCCGCCTGGTCGCCGGAGTCGGACGGCACCTCACCACGCAGGCGAGGGGCGCCGTGTGATGGACGAGCCCGAGGTGATCGACGACGGGCCGGTGGTGCGGCCGTACGCCCTCGCCAAGGGCAGGACCCCGCCGTCCGCCAAGGCGTTCGACCTGCTGACCCGCGTCGCCGCGACCGGCACGCCGCCGCCCGGCACCGCCGACCTCGGCCCCGAGCACCGCCGGTTGCTCGCCGTCGTCCAGCGGCCGCGCCCCCTGGTCGAGGTCGCCGCCGACATCGACCTCCCGCTCGGCGTGATCCGCCTCCTGCTGGACGACCTGGTGACCCACGGCCTCGTCCTGGCCCGCCCCCCGGCCCCCGGCACGCGCAACCCCCGGGCCGCCATCCTCCAGGAGGTCATCGAGGGTCTCCAGTCCCTGTGACGCCCTTCCGCAGACGACGCCGTCCCGGCGGCGTTCCGGCGGGCGCCGGTCGGCGGGGTCAGACGGGCTCTCGGGGGACGCCGAAGCGGTCGTAGTAGAAGGCGAAGCGGTCGCGGAGCGCGGGGACGTCGAGGGCCAGGTCGGCGGGGGCGCATTCGTGGGCGCCGTGGCGGCCGCGCCGGTGGCCGGCGAGCCAGGAGCGCATCCGGTGCTCCGTCTCCGCGGTGAGCTCGGCGCCGGCCCTGCGGTAGATCCTGCGGACGGCTTCGAGCGGGTCGTCGTTCAGCTCCTTGAACCGGATGTCGACGAACCGCTCGTCCCCCGGGTCGCGGTCGCGGTCCGCGGCGCGGAGCAGACGTTCGGTCATGGCCGTGACCTGCCGCCCGATCAGGTGCGGGTCGGGGTGGTCGTAGTTCTGGCGCAGCGCGTACGCCATCATGCCGCCCAGCGACACGATGCTGCGGACGGGATCGCGGTGGGTCTGCACCAAGGTGGCGTCGGGGAACACCGTGGTCAGCGGGCGCAGCTGCTCCAGGTGCTGCGGCGACTTCAGCAGCCAGCGGCGCCCCGCCGGGCGCACCCAGTCCATGGCCTGCAGCGTGCGCCGCAGGTAGGCGTACCCTGCGGTGTGGTCGGCGCCGGTGTACCAGGGCAGGTAGGCCGGGAGCGGGGAGAAGGTCTCGAACAGCATCGACGAGAACCCCATGGCCAGCAGCACGAGCTCCTCGTCGGGGGCCTCGTTCTCCATCTCGTGCATCTTGACGAGCTCGGGGGACACCCGGTGGATGAAGGAGATCATGCGGGCGCCCGCCTTCACCCGCGGGTCGGGGCTCGGGATCGGCGCCTCGACGTCGCCGAGCGGCAGCGGGTTCATGACCTCCCAGAACGGGATCGACCGCAGCGCCGGATCCTGGGCGAGCAGGCGCTGCAGGAACGTCGTGCCGCTCCGCTGGAGGCCGACGATGACGATGGGCGCTTCGACGGGCCGCTCGAACACCTCAGGACGCCGCCGCGCGAGGTCCTCCAGACGGAGCCGGTTCACCAGAGCGCTCAGAAGGGCCGTATGGGCCGACAGCCGGCCGAGGGCGTGGAACTCCGCCTCTTCGTCCAGAGACCGGCACAGCAGCCGTAGCGGCTCGGCCAGAGGGGCGCCGTCCCCGAAGTCCGAAAGGCCGGTCCTGCGGCGCGCCTTGGCCGTCAGCGCGTCGGGGGTCAGCGGCCACAACCGGGAGGCGAACGGCGCAAGGACGCGGTTGGCGGCGCGCAGCGCCAGGGGCAGCCGGGGGTCGTGCCACCCGCGGGCGCGTTCGGTCAGGTCCTCCGGCCGGGGCCCTGTGGTGCCTTTGAGCATGCGGTGCCCTTTCAGCACGGGTGCCCTCGCGGGCGCACCGCCGCGGGTCGAGGCCGGTCAGGCGCCCGGCGAGACTCCTCGCGGAGCCCCGATCACGCTCGCCGGGCGGCGAGCTCCTACCCGGCGGCGGGCGTCAGGGTGCGCAGGGCGTGCTCTACCAGGGTGACCAGCACGACCTTCGCCGAGGCGCGGCGTCGTACGTCGCACAGGATCACCGGGATGTCCGGGTCGAGGTCGAGCGCGATGCGGACGTCCTCCGGCTCGTGTTGCTCGGCCCCGTCGAAGCAGTTGACCGCGACGATGAACGGCGTGCCCCGCTGCTCGAAGTAGTCGATGGAGGGAAAGCAGTCGGTGAGGCGCCGGGTGTCGGCGAGGACGACCGCGCCGAGCGCGCCGTAGGACAGCTCGTCCCACATGAACCAGAACCGCTCCTGACCGGGGGTGCCGAAGAGGTACACCACCAGGCCTTCGCGGATGGTGATCCGGCCGAAGTCCATGGCCACCGTCGTGGTGGTCTTCCCTTCCACGCCGTCGATGTCGTCGACACCGATGCCGCGGTCGGACAGGACCTCTTCCGTGCGCAGGGGGCGGATCTCGCTGATCGCCCCCACCAGCGTGGTCTTCCCCACGCCGAAGCCGCCCGCCACCAAGATCTTGAGAGCGACGGGCTCCTCAGAGTGCTCGTAGGCCATTGATCACTTCCTTGAGAATGCGCTCGTTCGGACGCGGTCCCGCATGAGCGGGCGCCCGGACGCTGATCATGCCCTGATCTTGGAGATCGCCGAGGAGAACGCGGACCACGCCGAGCGGCAGGTCGATCTCGGAGGCGATGTCCGCGACCGACATCGGCCGGTCGGCGAGCTCGAGGATGCGTAGCTCCTCAGGGCCGAGACCGGCCTCGCCAGTGTAGGGAGCGCCGGTCGCCGTGACCATAGCGATCAGGTCAAGATCGTCGCCGGACGAGCGGGTGCGCCCGCGGATGAGCGCGTACGGGCGCACTATCGGCCCGGCCTCCTCGTCGACCCACTGGTCTCCGCGCGCCCTCATGACAATGTCCGCCGCGGGTTGGTCGAGATGTGCTGGCCGACGCGCTTGACCAGCATCGCCATCTCGTAGGCGATGTGGCCCACGTCGGCGTCCGAGCTGCTGAGCACCGCCAGGCAGGTGCCGGTGCCCGCGGCGGTCACGAACAGGAAGGCCGACTCCATCTCCACGATGGTCTGGCGTACCTCCCCGCCGCCGAAGTGGCGGCCCGCGCCGCGGGCCAGGCTCTGGAAGCCGGAGGCCACGGCCGACAGGTGCTCGGCGTCCTCCCTGCTGAACCCCTTGGACGCGCCGACGACGAGCCCGTCGGTGGAGAGGATGACCGCCTGCCGCACGGCCGCGACCCTGCTGATGAGATCGTCGAGGAGCCAGTTCAGTTCGCCGTTCGACGAGACATTGCCGGTCATTCGTCACCCTTCTCGCCAGTCGTCTGCTGTACGTAACCCTCACTATGGTCGCGCAGCTCGCGTCTTTGGTCACCTTGGTCGGACTCGTCGGTGGCGCGGTGATTCGCGCCCGATGTCCGCCGGGGCAGGCGGTTCTCGCCGTCGCCCCTGCTCGCGGCCGTCTCGGGCCGCGATGCGTCTTCAGCCGAATCGTCCGGCAGATCTCGTTCCGCTTCCAGGCGCCCGCGCCGCCCTCCTTGCTGGAAGGCGGAGAACATCGCGCGCGCCTCGTCCGGGGACCGCTCGGCGGCTCCGGGGCCGCCCGCCTGCGCCCCGGCGCCCGGCGGGTCGGCCGTGGGCGTCGGAGCGGCCAGCGGGCCGGTGGTCTCGCGCAGTTGCGGAGCCATGTTGGCCTGCCGGACCCGGCGCGGCAGCCCTCGGTGGGTCCCGTTGGCCGCGCTGGCGCGCGGCGGCCTGGTGGGCGAGGACGCCTCGCCTCCGTCACCGAGGGACGCCTCCCCCCGGTCGCCGGACGACGCCTCACCGGCCTCGCCGGCCTGGTCCGCCCTGTCCGGGTCCGCCGTCGTGGTGGCGTCGCCGTTCATGCCGTTCAGGCTGATCGGGCCGATCGGGCCGGTGTCGGCGATGCCGGGGACCACGGTGAGCGCCGGCGGCGGGTCGCCGGGCCGTGCGTCCCCGCGGAAGGGCGTGAGGAACGGCGAGGCGCCGGTCGCCGGTCCCTTCGCCGGACCGGCGGGAGCGTCGGGCAGGGCCGCCTCGGGCCTGGGCGTCCGGCCGGCCTGCGTGCCGCCGGCGTGCCGGGGGCCGCCGCTCTCGGCGAGCTCCTGGGGATCGGCCAGCAGGCTCTTGGGGATCAGGACGATGGCCGTCGTGCCGCCGTAGGGGGAGCCGCGGAGCACCACGCTCACGCCGTTGCGCGTGGCCAGCCGGCCGACGACGAAGAGCCCGAGCCGGTCGCTGTCGGCCAGGTCGAACTCCGGCGGGTCGGCCAGCCGTTCGTTGACCGCCTTGTACTCCTCGGGGGTGAGGCCGAGGCCGCGGTCCTCGATCTCGACCACGAAGCCGTTCCCGACCGTGTCGCCGCGGACCTGGACCGTGGTCTGCGGCGGCGAGAACATCGTCGCGTTCTCGATCAGCTCGGCGATCAGGTGGATGACGTCGGCGACGACGGCGCCGTTGATGTACGCGCTCGGCAGCGGGAACAGGTTGACCCGGGTGTAGTCCTCCACCTCGGACACCGCGGCGCGCACGACGTCGACCATGGGCACCGGCCTGCGCCAGGCGCGGCCGGGCGCGGCGCCGGACAGGATGATCAGGCTCTCCGCGTGGCGGCGCATGCGGGTGGTGAGGTGGTCGAGCTGGAACAGGTCCTCCAGCCCGTCCGGCTCGTTCGTGCGCCGCTGCATGGCGTCGAGCAGCCGGAGCTGGCGGTGCAGCAGGCCCTGGTTGCGGCGGGCGAGGTTGAGGAACACCTGGCCGACGCCCTGGCGCAGGGCGGCCTGCTGGACGGCGGCCTCCACGGCGGTGCGCTGCACCGAGCTGAACGCATGGGCGACGTCGGCGACCTCGGAGGAGTCGCCGCCGGTGATCGGCGGCGCCTCGGCCTCGACGTCGACCGCCTCGCCCTGGCGCAGCCGGTCGACGACGCGCGGCAGCCGTACGTCGGCCAGCTCGCGCGCGGAGTTGCGCAGGTCGGCCAGCTCGCGCACCAGGCGGCGGCCGAAGCGCACCGAGATGACGATCGAGGCGATGACGGCGACCAGGCCGAGGCCGCCGGCCAGGATGATGCGCAGCAGGATGCCGGTGGCGATGGACTTGGCGCGGTCGGCCAGGGTGCGGGTCGCCTTGACGGCGACCTGGTCGAGCGTCGAGGAGAGGTTGTCGGTGATCGGCTGCCACTTGCCGAGCGTGTCGGGCAGCGGACCGCCGGTGTGGATCTTCCCGAAGACGTCCTGCTCCATGGCGTTGAAGCGCTTGTACGTCGGGGAGGCGATGACCTCCTCGTAGGGCCTGCGCAGCTCGGGGTCGAGGGCGGCCATGCCCTTGGCGAGCTGGAAGCGCCGGTTGGCGGCCCACTCGGCGAAGGCCGAGAACTCGGGGTGGGTCAGCCCTCCGGAGCGCAGGGCGCCGGTGATCAGGGCGTTCTCCCGCGCGATGATCTCGCGCACGATTCCCATGCCCTGCATCGCCGCGGCCTGCTCGAAGACGGCGAGGTCGGGCACCGAGGTCATGCGGGTGTACACGACGAACAGCGCGTCCATGATGCGGTTGTAGGCCTGCGTGGCCTCCAGGCGGTTGGACTGCGCGGTGTCGACGTCGGCGCGGATCGTCGGCAGGCCCTGCAACTCGTCCAGCAGGGTGTTGACCGACGCCTTCGTCGCCTCGGTGAGCGCGCTCTGGGTGCCGTCCGACAGCGCGGCGGCGCGGAATTTCTCCAGGGAGACGTCCGTGGCGTGCCGCTGGGCGGCGAGCCGGTTCTGGTCGCCGAGCCGGACGCTGAGAGCGGCGGCGGACAGCGCGCGCTCGCTCTGAATCTGGAGTCCCAGATCGGTTGAGGTGACGCCCACGCTCTGATAGATCGTGTTCGCCCGCATCAGGGCGATGCCATCACCGACCGTGAGATTGAGGACGAATCCCCACAGGGCGCTGAGCGAAAGCAGCGGCAGGAGCAACAGCGCAAAAATCTTGACTCGGATGGACCGCTTTCCGGAACTCATGGTCACTCCTGCATCGCTCGGAGGCTCTGCCGCATTGGGGGGAAATGCACCTCCGGAAGATCGCACAGCAGGTTAGCACCGATACTGTTTCCGTGTACTGGAGGATCAGATGATAAGTGTGATTACTGGGGCAAGTGCGGGCATCGGTGCGGCCGCCGCCGAAGCGCTGGCCAGGGCCGGTCACGACGTTGTCATCGTCGGCCGTTCCCGCGCGAAACTGGCGGCCGTCGCCGATCGCGTGGCCGGCGTCTCCGGCCGCCGTCCCGACGTCGCGGTGGCCGACTTCGCCTCCTTCGAGGAGGTCACCCGGCTCGCCGCCGACCTGCTGGACCGTTACGAGCGCATCGACGTGCTCGCCAACAACGCGGGCGTCATGTCCACGACGCGGCGGCTGACCGGCGACGGCCACGAGCTGATGGCCCAGGTGAACCACCTTTCACCGTTCCTGCTGACGAACCTGCTGCTCGACCGGGTCGCCGCCTCCGGCGGCAGGGTCGTCACCACCTCCTCCATGGCCGCGCGGTCCGGACGCCTGGACCCTGCCGACATCGACCGCGCGCACCGGCGGTGGATCGCGTGGCTGCAGTACGGCGACACCAAGCAGGCCAACGCGCTGTTCACCGTCGAACTGGCCCGGCGGGGTGTGAACGCCACCTGCTTCCACCCCGGCATCGTCAGGACGGGCTTCGCGCCCGACAGCCTCTACATGAAGGCGTTGCTGATGCTGCCCGGCGTCGCGAGCACGCCCGAGCGGGCCGCCGGCACGCTCGTCCACCTGGCCACCACGCCCGACGGCGTGCAGCACTCCGGCCGGTTCTTCGCCAAGAGCGCGCCCGCCTCGGCGAGCAGGACGATGACCGACCCCACGCTCGCCGCGGCCCTCTGGGAGTCCAGCCTCGCCGCCACCGGCCTGTCCGCGAACGACAAGCTCTGACGAGACCCGGACGACGAGACCCGGACGACGACTTCTGAACGGCGAGATCTCGACGGCGGTCGCGGCCCGGAGAGGGCGGCGCCGGGGGTGACGGCCCGAGTCGGACGCTGTTCGCCCAACGGTCACGTGTCGTTCGCCCGGTTCCCAGGCCGCGTCGTTAGGGTCCCGGGGCTGTGACCCCCGCCACGCCCGCCGTCCCGGCCGCACCCACGCCCCCGGACGTCGCCGCCACCCCCACGAGCCCGGACGCGGCGACCCCGGACGGCCCCGCCACGAGCGCGGCCCCCGCCGGCACGCGCGGGGGCAAGGCCGCGCGGGACCCGTTCCTGGACAACGCCAAGTACCTGGCGATCCTGCTGGTGGTGACGGGGCACCTCATCGAGGACCTGCGGGACGTGCCGGCCGCGCACGCGCTCTACTTCTTCGGCTACACCTTCCACATGCCGCTGTTCATCGCGCTGAGCGGCTACCTGTCGCGCGACTTCACCTTCTCGGCGGGCAAGGCGCGCAAGCTGATCAGCGGGCTGGCCCTGCCGTACGTCATCTTCGAGGTGGCGTACTCGCTGCCGCGCCTGGTCATGTACGGCAAGCTCGACATCAGCCTGCTGGACCCGTACTACCTCACCTGGTTCCTGATGTCGCTGTTCCTGTGGCGGCTGTCGACCCCGGTGTGGCAGCAGCTTCGGTGGCCGCTCGCCGTCGCGGTGCTCCTCTCTCTGCTCGCGGGCATGAGCGACCTGCCCGACGAGCTGTCGATGAACCGCACGCTCGGCCTGTTGCCGTTCTACGTCCTCGGCCTGATGCTCCGCCCGGAGCACCTGGACCTCCTGAAGCGCCCGTGGGTGCGCGCGGCCGGCGCGGTGATCCTGGCGGCCGGGCTGGTCATCGCGTTCGCCGTGCACGCCGACGTGGCGACCGAGTGGATCCGCTGGCGGCACGGCAACGCCGAGATCGGCGTGGACGACCTCACCGGAAGCCTGATCAGGTTCGCGATGCTCTCGGCGGGCGCGGTGCTGGTGGCCGCGTTCCTCGCCGTGACGCCCTCGCGCCGCACCTGGTTCTCCGGCCTCGGCGCGGCCACGATGTACGCCTACCTGCTGCACGGTTTCGCGGTGAAGGTCCTGGAGAGGTACGACGCCGGCCTGCGCACCCCCTGGGGCGTCGTCCTGGTGTCCGCGTTCGGCGTGGCGCTGGCCACCGCGCTGTGCACGCCGCCGGTGCGCCGCCTGTTCCGGTGGGCGGTGGAGCCGGACGTCTCGTGGGCCTTCACCGCCATCCGGCGTCCCCGTCCGTCACGGTGACGGAGGCCGCGCCGGTTCCGCGTCCGTGAGGTCGCGTACGGCGCGGCAGGCGGCGCTGACGGCCGCGTCGGCGTCGCCTCCCGGCACCGTGTCCGCCCCCGCCAGGGCGACGCGCCCGAACCGCCGCCGGGCCTCCTCCGAGGGGAGCGGCCCGTCGGGATGGAACGCGTCCCACGGCCGCGCGTACTCGCGCGCGTACCCGTGCCCCCACCGGTTCACCGTGAGCCCCTCGATGTCACGGGCCGCGTCGAACCCGAACGGGCCGAGCAGCCGGGCGAGCTGTTCCCTGACGCCGAACTCCAGCGCCGCGTACGGCGTGGCCGCGAGCGCGCGCCGCCCCGCCGCCGCGGCTTCCGCCGGGGCCATGCCGGGCGGGGCGGGCGCGTGCACGAGATGGACGTTGATCGGCTCGTCCGGGTCGCGCGGGCACCGGTAGGAGCCCGCGCCGACCGGCGGCGCCAGCTCGGCGGAGACCCAGAACGCCCCGGTGAAGCGGGCACGGTGGATCCCCGCCTCGCGGAAGGCGCGCCAGGCCCGCAGCTGCGCCGTCGCGCACACCACCGGCATCCGCACCGCCTGCCGCATCGCCTCCCGCTGCGCGGCGGGAAGCCCCTGGACCAGGTACGGGACCGCCGCCGACCAGCACGCCATGACCACCGCTCCGGCGCGCACGGTGACGACCTCGTGGCCGTCGAAGTACCCGACGGTGGCCGAGGCCGCGGCGCCGGGGTCCCCGTCGTTGCGCACCAGCACCACAGGGCTGGACAGCCGCACCCGCACCCGGTTGGACGGCCTGTCCAGCGCGCCGTAGTCGAACCAGGTCGTGGTGACGCCTTCCAGCGCGGTCGCCCCGGCGAACCCCGGCACCATGCGGGCCACCATCACGCGGACCAGGGACTGCGGCCCTTCTGGCAGGCAGTACACGTCGCCGTCGCCGGCCGCCCACTTCCTGGCCGCCCGCGCCGAGTTGTACGGGGACGGCTTGGCGGCGTCCAGCGCCATCCCGGCGAAACCGGGATAGCGGAAACGGCCCGCCTCCGCCCAGGCGTCGATGGCTCCCAGCGCGTCCGCGCCGTAGGCCCGGGACGCGCTCGGCATCGTGCGGCAGAACGCGACGGCGTCGGGGTGGACGCGGCAGACCTCCCGCAGGAAGCCGGTGTAGGTCAGCTCGGCGAGCCGGCGCTTCTTGTCCTCGTCCGCCAGGCCGGGGAACCAGTCGGGCGGGTCGTCGTACAGCATCACCAGGTCCTTCCTGGCCTGGGCCGCGATCGGCAGCTCGGCGACCCACTCGGCGGTCGTCCTGGCCGGGTGCAGCGCCACCAGCCGGTCGGCGCCGGGGCCGTAGGTCTCCCGGTCGCAGAAGACGCCCTCGTGCATGCCGAGGCCGGGGTACAGGTCCGGGTCGGCGCACGCGCGTAAACTCCCGGCGTCGGCGCCGAGGTCGGCCAGCAGGTCCCTGCCGTCCGGCGACCAGGCGGACGGGGCGTGCAGCGAGTGCGCGCCGCCGTGCCCGACCAGCGGGCCCGCACGTCCCGCCGGGTGGAACTCGTTGCGGCGGGCGTGCCCGCCGATGTCGTCGTGGTCGTCCAGGATGAGCACCCGCGCGCCGGGATGGCGCCGCACCCAGGTGTAGGCGGCGGTGACGCCGCTGATGCCGGCGCCGACGACGACCAGGTCGTAGACCTCCCGAGCCGGACGTGGCGCGCCGGCGCGCTCCCAGAACCTGCCGTCGCGCAGGGCGTGCGCCACGCTCAGCGCGTCCGGGGTGTCCCCGCGCAGCCCTTGCGCCGACGCGGGATGCCGCCTCGCGCGCGCGTGCCCGTCACGTCTCTCGTGCGCCCAGCGCTCCTCGGACGGCCGGTCGGCGCCGGGCCCGCCGGCCGGCCGCTCGCCTTCGGGGGAGGGGAAGGCGGCGCACGCCGCCACCGTCGTCACGCCGTCCAGGAACTCCCGGCGGCTGATCTCACGGCCCGGTTCGCGTGCCCGCGCCTCACCAGATCGTCCGCCGGGTGGGAAATGAGCGGTCATTCCGCCGATCCTCACCCCGGGGGTGACCGAGAAGGGCGCACGTCGCGGGGCGTGAGCCGAGTCTTTTCTGCTTCATTGCGCCGGCCCTACGGGCGCGGCATCCCGCTTTGCGGGCGATCGTGCCGCTTGCGGGGAACGCGGCGATCACCTGGTTCGTTGGCCAGGGTGAAGACGGTCCGCGCGAACGGTCGGAGTCGTCGCGAAAGGCAAGGGGAGCCTTCTCGCGAGCCGATGAAGACACGGGGCAAACGGGGTAACGTTCGCGTTCGCGGTCTATTTATGACGACGGGGTGTGCTGCACGTGGTGGGCAGGCAGGGCAGGGTCACCGGCAAGATCGGGCCGGGCCTTGTGGGCGAGGTGATGGTGCCGATACGCGGGGGCGTGGAGGCCTTCTACGCCCATCCAAGCGTGCCCGACGAGGAGATCCCGGTGGGAACGATCATCGTCGTCGTCGAATACTCGCCGCCGCGAACGGTCTACGTGGCACGCGCGATCGTCTGACTCTCCCACCCCCCTCACTTCGGAGGTCTCCCATGACCGGAACGGAGCTGGCCTTCTGGGCCGGCGGCATCGTCGTCCTGCTTGTCGTCCTCATCCTGCTCTTCAAGGCCGTCTGGCGGGTCGCCGAGCCGAACGAGGCGCTCATCATCTCGGGCCTGGGCGCCCACACGAGGAACGAGCTGGCCGACAGCCTGGGCTTCAAGATCATCACAGGCAAGGGCACCGCCGTGCTGCCGGGGTTCCAGACCGCGCGCCGGCTCCGGCTCGACAGCCGCGCGACCAACCTCCAGGTCAACTGTGTGACCCAGCAGGGCATCCCGGTCACCGTGCGCGGCGTCATCATCTACAAGGTCGGCGACGACTTCGTCTCGATCGCCAACGCCGCCCGCCGCTTCCTGGACCAGCAGGACAGCATGAGCGGCGCGATCCACGAGCTGTTCACCGGCCACCTGCGCTCGATCATCGGCAACCTCACCGTCGAGGACCTCATCCTCAACCGCGAGCGGCTGACCGGTGAGACCCGCAGCAGCGCCGCCGACGAGATGAGCAAGCTCGGCCTGGTCGTCGACTCGCTGCAGATCCAGGAGATCGACGACGAGACCGGATACATCCTGAACCTCGGCAAGCCGCACGCCGCCCGCGTCGCCGCCTCGGCGCGCATCGCCGAGGCCCAGCGCGACCAGGAGGCCACCGAGGCCGAGCAGATCTCCGCCGCCAAGAAGGCCGCGGCCATCCGCGAGTCGCAGATCCAGCAGGCCGGCTACCAGGCCGAGGTCGACCAGGCGTCGGCCAAGGCGCGCCAGGCCGGGCCGCTGTCGGAGGCCACGGCCCGGCAGGAGGTCGTCGTCCAGGAGACCCGCGCCGCCGAGCTTGAGGCCAACCTCGCCGAGCAGCGGCTCCAGTCGCAGGTCCGCAAGCCCGCCGACGCCAAGGCGTACGAGACGGTCACTCTGTCGCAGGCCGAGCGCGACGCCCGCATCGCCCAGGCCGAGGCCGAGGCGAGGGAGACCGAGCTGCGCGCCGTCGCGCAGGCGTCCCAGGTGAAGCAGGCCGCCGCGGCCGAGGCCGAGTCGGTGCGGCTGCGCGCCGAGGCGGCCGGCGCCGCCTCCCGCGCCACCGGTGAGGGCGAGGCGGCCGCCGCCCAGGCGCGCGGCCTGGCCGAGGCCGAGGCGGCGAAGGCCCGCGGTCTCGCCGAGGCGGAGTCGGCCCGCGCGAAGGGCCTGGCCGAGGCCGAGGCCATCAGGGCCCGCTCGCAGGCCCTCGCCGAGAACCAGGAGGCCGTCATCGCCCAGCAGCTCGCGGAGAACTGGCCGGCGATCGTCGACGCGGGCGCCAAGGCATTCGGCAACGTCGACCACATGGTCGTCCTGAACGGCGCGCAGGGGGTCGAGGAACTCCTGGCCAAGGCGCTGACCCTCGGCGGCACCGGTCTGGGCCTCGCCCGCTCGCTGCTGGCCGGCTCCACCCCCGCCAACCTGAACGGCGGCGCCGCCCCCGAGGCCGTCGTGAACGGCACCGTTCCCCTGGAGAAGAAGCTCGACGGCTGACCGGCCGGCACCTGAGCGGGGCCGGGCGCGCCACGAGCGCGTCCGGCCCCGCCGCATGCGGCCCGGCCGTGTCCAACCCGTCGTGTCCAACCCGTCGTGTCCGGCCCGTCGTGTCCGGCCCTGTCGTGTGCGTCTCCCGCCCGGCGGGCGGCGGCACCGGAGGTGATCTAGGCTCGGGCGGTGACGATCCTTCATCTCGCGCTGACCGCCGACTGGGACGCCGCCGCGCGGGCCGGCGAGTACCGCGTCTCCACCTTGGGCCGCACCTTGGAGGAGGAGGGCTTCATCCACGCGTGTGCCGACATGGCCCAGCTGCGCGGGGTCGCCGAGCGCTACTACGCCGGCGTCGCGGACCCTCTGGTCGTCCTGGCCATCGACGAGGCCCTGCTGGGCTGTGACGTGCGCCTGGAGGTGCCGCCCGGCGCCGCCGAGGCCTTCCCGCACATCTACGGCCCGGTGCCCGTCGGCGCCGTCACCTCCGTCGTCTCCTTCTCCCGCTGACCCGGCCCGCCCCTTCGCCGTGTGCCGAGGACGGCGGCGAGGGCGTCCAGGGCGGCGGGGTAGAGGTGCTCCGGGGGCGTGCCGTAGCCGACGATGACGGCCTGCGGGCGGTCTTCGCCCTGCTGGTGCCAGAAGTCGCCCAGCGAGTCCACGGCCAGGCCGCGCGCCCGCGCGCGCTCCAGCACCTCGCGCTCGTCCGGGCCGCCGGACGGCAGGTCGATCATCGCGTGCAGGCCGGCGGCGACGCCTCCCGCCCGGATGCCGGGCCGGCGGCGGGCCGGGGCGCCGAGGCGTGCGACGAGCAGGTCGCGGCGGCGGCGGTAGCGCAGCCTGCAGGCGCGCACGTGCCGGTCGTAGGCGTGGGAGGTGATCAGGTCGGCGAGGACGAGCTGCCCCAGGGTCTCGGTGTGGTGGTCGGTGTGCAGCTTGGCCTCGGTGACCGGCCCGACCAGGTGCGGGGGGAGCACCATCCAGGCGAGGCGAAGCCCCGGCCCGAGCGTCTTGGAGGCCGTGCCGAGGTAGGCCACGTGGTCGGCGGCCATGCCCTGGAGGGCGCCGACCGGCTGGCGGTCGTACCGGAACTCGCCGTCGTAGTCGTCCTCGACGATCAGCCCGCCGGTGCTTCGCGCCCAGTCGGCGAGGACGTGGCGGCGTTCGGGACGCAGGGTGGCGCCGGTGGGGAACTGGTGGGCGGGCGTAACGACGACCGCGCCCGCGCCCTCGTAGGCCGTCGTGGTCAGCAGGCCGGTGCGCGCGCCGCGCTCGTCGACCGGCAGCGGCAGGACGCCGGCCCCGGCGCGGCGCACGATGTCCCGGTGGAAGCCGAGCCCCGGATCCTCCATCGCGATCAGCGGTCGGGGGCCGGCGGCCACGATGCCGGCCAGCAGGGCCAGAGCCTGGACGTACCCGGTGGTGACGACGATCTGGGCGGGGTCGGCGAGCACGCCGCGGGTGCGCCCGAGGTACTCGGCCAGCGCCGTCCGCAGCTGGGTGGTGCCGCCCGGCAGCCCGTACCCGTGCACGGCGGCGGGGGCGGTGGTGAGCACCCGGCGGGTGGACCGCAGCCACGCCGCCGCCGGGAACGTCGTCACGTCCGGTCTGCCGGGCCGCAGGTCGTACCGGGGCGCGTCTTCGTCGCCGGGGACGGCGGACCCGGCCGCGCGGTGCGGCGAGATCTCGGCCACCGACGTGCCGGAGCCCTGGCGGGAGGTCAGGTAGCCCTCGGCGATGAGCTGGTCGTAGGCGGCGCTCACGGTGCCGCGCGACAGGCCCGCCTCGGCCGACAGCGCGCGGCTGGACGGGAGCCGGGTGCCGGGGGCGAGCCTGCCTTCGCGGATGGCGTCGCGCAGCGCGCGTTCCAGGCCGCTGCGGCGACCTGCGCCTCGGTCCAGCTCGACGAGCAGGTCGACCCCGAAAGTGGCCCAAGATTTCGTCACACTACTGGACCTTATCCTGGGTCCACCTGCCTTCTAGCATTGGTTACATGACAACGACCAACGCCGCGGCCGCTGCCACCGAGCATGGGCGGCGCCGCGTCAACTTGAAGAAGCAGACACCGCAGATCTACAAGGCGCTCGCCGAACTGGACGAGATCGTCGCGAGCGGCGGCCTGGAGGCCCCGCTGCTCGAACTGGTGCGCATCCGCGCCTCGCAGATCAACGGCTGCGCCTACTGCATCGACATGCACACCATCGACGCGCGCGCGGCGGGCGAGACCGAGCAGCGCATCTACGCCCTGTCGGCGTGGCGTGAGACGCCGTTCTTCACCGGCCGCGAGCGCGCGGCGCTGGAGATGACCGAGGCGATCACGCTGCTCCCCGCGAACGGGGTGCCCGGCGAGACCTACGACCGGGCCGCACAGCACTTCAGCGAGGATGAGATGGCCAAGCTCATCTGGGCGGTCACGGTGATCAACGCCTGGAACCGCGTCGGCGTGACCACCCAGCTGGCCCCCGGCCGCTACCACCCCGCCGCGAGCTGACCACGATGCTCTCCGACGAGACGGCGGCGCTGCGCGCGCTGCACGTGCCGGGGCGGCCGCTGGTGCTGCCCAACGTCTGGGACGCCGCCTCCGCACGCGCCGTGGAGGAGGCCGGCTTCCCTGCCGTGGCCACCGGCAGCGCGGCGGTCGCGCCCGTCCTCGGCTACGCGGACGGCGAGAGCGCGCCCGCCGGCGCGATGCTGGAGGCGGTGGCGCGCATCGTCCGCGCGGTGCGGGTCCCCGTCACCGCCGACGTCGAACGGGGGTACGGGCTCCCGGCCGCCGAGCTCGTCGAGCGGCTCGTCGCCACGGGGGCGGCCGGGCTCAACCTGGAGGACTCCGACCCGCGCACCGGCGTGATGATCGATCCGGACGAACAGGCCGGTTTCCTGGCCGACGTGCGGGCCGCCGCGACCAGGGCGGGCGCCGACCTGGTGATCAACGCGCGGGTCGACACCTATCTGAGCGGTGAAGGCGATGCGGACCGGCGGCTCGCCGGCGCGGTCGAGCGGGGGCGCCGTTACCTGCGGGCGGGCGCCGACTGCGTCTACCCGATCATGGTCGCCGAGCCGGAGGTCATCGGGACGCTGGTCGCCGAGATCGGCGGCCCGGTCAACGTGCTGTTCCGCCCGGGAGTCCCCTCGCTCGCCGAGCTGGCCGCGCTGGGCGTCGCCCGGGTCAGCTTCGGGCACGGCCTGCACGCCGCCACCCAGCGGTACCTGGCCACGATGCTGTCCGCCATCGCCGCAGGTCAAAGCCCATACGACGACTAGCCGGAGGTTGACGGCCCGCCCTAAAGGGCAGATACCCGCAGGAAGTGATGCGCCCCCCCGACGGCGAGCGTCGCGAAGTCGCCTGGCCGGCGGCGGGCGGGGGGTTGTATGAGAACGAGCGGGTTCTGGAGCAGGTGGCCGGTGCTGCGGCAGCTCACCGGACCTGACCGCGCCGGCCTCGGCGCGGCGGCCCGTTCGTCCGGCACCGACGCCCTGCGCTCCCGCGCGGCCACCGCCGACCGCGTGGTCAAGTCGGTCTGCCCCTACTGCGCCGTGGGGTGCGGCCAGGAGGTGTACGTCTCCGGCGGCAAGGTCGTGCAGATCGAGGGAGACCCCGGCTCGCCGGTCAGCAGGGGCAGGCTCTGCCCGAAGGGCTCGGCGTCGCTCCAGCTCACCACCGGCCCCGGGCGCGAGCACTCGGTGCTGTACCGCAGGCCCTACGGGACCGAGTGGGAGCAGCTCGACCTGGACACGGCCATGAACATGGTGGCCGACCGGGTGGTGCGCACGCGGCGCGAGACCTGGCAGGAGGAGATCGGCGGTCAGCGCGTGTCCAGGACCCTCGGCATCGCCACGCTGGGCGGCGCCACCCTGGACAACGAGGAGAACTACCTGATCAAGAAGCTGATGACCGGGCTCGGCGTCATCCAGGTCGAGAACCAGGCGCGGGTCTGTCACAGTTCCACGGTCACCGGCCTCGGCACCACCTTCGGCAGAGGCGGGTCCACGACGTTCCTGCAGGACCTGCAGTTCGCCGACTGCGTCATCATCGAGGGCTCCAACTTCGCCGAGGCGCACCCGGTGGGCTTCCAGTGGGTGATGGAGGCCAAGCTGCGCGGCGCCACGATCATCCACGTGGACCCGCGCTTCAGCCGGACGAGCGCGCTGGCCGACCTGTACGTGCCGATCCGCCCGGGAACCGACATCGCCTTCCTCGGCGGGATCATCAACCACGTCCTGTCGGAGGGCAAGGACTTCCGCGAGTACGTGCTGAACTACACCAACGCCGCGACCATCGTCACCGGCGCCTACGCCGACACCGAGGACCTGGACGGGCTGTTCTCCGGCTGGGACCCCGGCACCGGCACCTACGACGTGTCCACCTGGCAGTACGAGGGACCGGCGGTGCAGGCGACGTCGGGACGCCGGCTGCGCCTGAGCGAGTACCACCTGCCCGGCCGCGGCGAGGCGCACGGCTCGGGCGGCGCGCCGGTGAACGCGCAGCCGCGGCGCGACGAGACGCTCACCGACCCGCGCTGCGTGTACCAGATACTCAGGCGCCACTTCGCCCGCTACACCCCTACGTTCGTCCACGAGACCTGCGGCATCCCGCCCGAGCTGTTCCACCGGGTGTGCGACGCGCTGACCTCCAACTCCGGGCGCGACCGCACCACCGCGTTCGCCTACGCCGTCGGATGGACCCAGCACACCGTGGGCACGCAGTACATCCGGGCGGCGAGCATCCTGCAGCTGCTGCTCGGCAACATCGGCCGGCCCGGCGGCGGCATCATGGCGCTGCGCGGCCACGCCAGCATCCAGGGGTCCAGCGACGTCCCCACTCTGTACAACCTGCTGCCCGGCTACATCCCCATGCCGTACGCGCACTGCGACGAGAACCTGGACACCTTCGTCGAGGTGATCAGCACGGGGAAGGGGTTCTGGGCCGACGCCCGCAACTACGTCGTCAGCCTGCTCAAGGCCTACTACGGGGACGCGGCGACGCCGGACAACGACTTCTGCTTCGGGCACCTGCCCCGGCTGACCGGCTCGCACAGCGCCTACGACACGACGATGGCCCAGCTCGACGGGGTCTGCAAGGGCTACATCCTGCTCGGGCAGAACCCCGCGGTCGGCTCGGCCAACGCCCGCCTGCAGCGGCTCGGCATGGCCAACCTCGACTGGCTCGTGGTCCGCGACTTCTCGCTCATCGAGTCGGCGACCTGGTGGAAGGACGGCCGCGAGGTGCAGAGCGGCGAACTGCGCACCGAGCGGATCGCCACCGAGGTGTTCTTCTTCCCCGCCGCCGCGCACACCGAGAAGAGCGGCACCTTCACCAACACCAACCGCCTGCTCCAGTGGCACGACGCCGCCGTCGAGCCCGCCGGCGACCGCCGCAGCGACCTGTGGTTCATGTACCACCTCGGCCGCATGATCAGGGAGCGGCTGGCCGGCTCCCGCGAGCCCCGCGACCGCGCCATACTCGACCTGGCCTGGGACTACCCGGTGGAGGGCCCGCTCGCCGAGCCCAGCGCCGAGGCCGTGCTGAAGGAGATCAACGGGTACGGCCCCGACGGGCGGCTCCTTTCCACCTACACCGATCTGCGGAGCGACGGCTCGACGCGGTGCGGCTGCTGGATCTACTGCGGGGTGTACGCCGACGGCGTCAACCAGGCGGCGCGCCGCAAGCCGCACACCGAGCAGAGCTGGACGTCCCGCGAGTGGGGCTGGGCCTGGCCGCTCAACCGGCGCACCCTGTACAACCGCGCGTCGGCCGACCCGAACGGCGACCCATGGAGCCCGCGCAAGGCGTACGTGTGGTGGGACGCCTCGCTCGGCCGGTGGACCGGGCACGACGTGCCCGACTTCATCGAGGACCGGCCGCCGGATCACCGGCCGGCCGAGGACGCGCGGGGCACCGACGCGCTGTCGGGCATCGACCCGTTCATCATGCAGGGCGACGGCAAGGGCTGGCTGTTCGCCCCGGCGGGGCTGATGGACGGCCCGCTGCCGACGCACTACGAGCCGCAGGACACCCCGGCCGAGAACGCCCTGTACCCGTCGCAGCGCTGCAACCCGGCGCGGCTGACCTACGACCGGCCGGGCAACCGCTACCACCCGCCCGGCGGCGACGTCTATCCGTACGTCGTCACCACCTACCGGCTGACCGAGCACTTCACCGCGGGCGGCATGAGCCGCTGGGTTCCGTACCTGTCGGAGCTCCAGCCGCAGATGTTCTGCGAGGTGTCGCCCGAGCTTGCCGAGGAGCGCCTGCTGGAGCACGGCGGCTGGGCCACCGTCATCAGCGCCCGCGGCGCCATCGAGGCCCGGGTCATGGTCACCGACCGGATGCCCGCGCTCCACCTGAACGGCCGGGTCGTCCACCAGATCGGCCTGCCGTACCACTGGGGACCGAACGGCCTGGCCACCGGCGACCCGGCGAACGAGCTGACCTCCATCGTGCTCGACCCGAACGCCGACATCCAGGAGACCAAGGCGCTCACCGCCGACATCCAGCCGGGGCGGCGGCCCCGCGGTCAGGGGCTGCCGCGCCTGGTGGAGACCTACCGCCGCCGCGCCGGCATCGACCTGCCCGCACACCAGGAGGGCGCGAGATGACGACCCGACCCGTGGCCGCGGACGCCGGCCTGCCGGACGTCCAGCGGGAGAGCGGCTACGCCGAGCACCCGCCGCGGATGGGGTTCTTCACCGACACCTCCGTGTGCATCGGGTGCAAGGCGTGCGAGGTGGCCTGCAAAGAGTGGAACCGGCTGCCGGCGGACAAGCCATTCGAGCTCACCGCCATGTCCTTCGACAACACCGAGCAGCTGTCGGCGTCCACCTGGCGGCACGTCGCCTTCATCGAGCAGCGCAAACCCGTCCGCGCGCCCGCGCCCGCCGGCGACCCGGCCGCGGGCGGCCGGCCGCCCGACGGCCAGGGGGCAGGCGACCTGCGCTGGCTGATGGCCTCCGACGTGTGCAAGCACTGCACCGACGCGGCCTGCCTGAACGTGTGCCCCACCGGCTCGCTGTTCCGCACGGAGTTCGGCACGGTGGTGGTGCAGCAGGACGTGTGCAACGGCTGCGGCTACTGCGTGTCGGCCTGCCCGTACGGCGTCATCGACAAGCGCGAGGACGACGGCCGGGTCTTCAAGTGCACCCTGTGCTACGACCGCATCGGCGACGGGCTGACCCCGGCCTGCGCCAAGGCGTGCCCCACCCAGTCCATCCAGTACGGGCCGCTGGACGAACTGCTCGAACGGGCGGAGGCGCGGCTGCGGACCCTGCGGCACGACGGCGTCCTGGACGCCCGCCTCTACGGAAACGACCCCGCCGACGGCGTGCGCGGCAACGGCGCGTTCTTCCTGCTGCTGGACGAGCCGGAGGTGTACGGCCTGCCGCCGGCCCCCATGGACACCACCCGCGACCTGCCCTCGATGTGGCGGCACGCGGCCGCCGCCGCGGCGGCCCTCGTCTGCGGCGTCGCCGCGGCCTTCCTGACGGCACGCCGATGAGAGGCGACGGCGACCGTCCGAAGGCGGACACCAGCGTGATCGGAGCGAGAAGCGAGATGACGACGCCCGGCCGCGCCGGCGGAGAGGCGATCCTCATGGCGGAGGAGTCCACCTCCTACTACGACCGGCCCATCCTCAAGCCGCCGGTCTGGAAGGAGCTGCACATCGGCGGATACCTGTACCTCGGCGGGCTCGCGGGCGCGTCCTCGGCGCTCGCGGCCGGCGGCGAGCTGAGCGGACGCCCGGCCCTGGCCCGCGCGACGAGGCTCGCCGCGCTGACCGGCATCACGCTGTCGATGGTCGCGCTGGTCGCCGACCTCGGGCGACCGGCGCGGTTCGTCAACATGCTGCGCACGTTCAAGCCGACCTCGCCGATGAACATGGGGTCCTGGCTGCTGGCCGCGTACGCGCCGCTGGCGGGGGCCAGCGCGCTGACCGACCTCACCGGCAGGTTCTCCACGCTCGGGCGCGCCGCGGGCTACGGCGCGGCGGTCCTCGGCCCGGCGGTCGGCACCTACACCGCCGCGCTGATCAGCGACACCGCCGTGCCGGCCTGGCACGAGGGGTACCGCGAGATGCCGTTCCTGTTCGCCGGCTCGGCCATGGCCGCGGCGGCGGGCGCCGCGCTGGTCGCCACGCCGGCGGCGGAGAACGCCCCGGCGCGCCGCGCCGCCGTGCTCGGCGTCGGGCTGGAACTGGCCGCCGGACGGCTGATGCGCCGCCGCCTCGGCATGATCGCCGAGGCGTACGAGCGCGGGCGTCCGGGCACGCTGTGCCGCGCGGCCGAGGTGCTGAGCGTGGTGGGCGCCCTCGGTGCCCTGGCCGCCGGCCGCGCCGGCACCGCTCGCGGCGGGGGCGCCGTCCTCGCCGGCAACGGTCACCATGGCGCGGGTCTCGGCGGCGTCGCGCGCGGTGGCGCGGGCCGTGGCGGCGGTCGTGGCGGCGCGGGCGGTGGACGCGCTCTCGCGGTCGTCTCGGGCGCGGCGCTGCTGGCCGCGTCGGCCTGCCTCCGATTCGGCGTCTTCTCGGCGGGCGTGGCCTCCAGCGAGGACCCCCGCTACACGGTCATCCCGCAACGCGCCCGCCTGTCCGCCCCCGCGTCGTCCTAGGACGGCTCGGACCAGGCCGCGCGGGCGGTCGCGGCGCACCAGGATCCGGCGAGGAGCAGGACGGCGATGGCCGCCGCGGTCCAGCCGAGACCGGCGCTCAGATACAGGCCGCCGAGGACGGCGATGGCGCCGACGGAGGTGAGCACCGGACCGGTCGAGTTGAGCGCGGACAGCGCGGAGGCCCGGCCGGGACCGGCCACCGCCGACACCCGGGCGATCAGCGGGCTGTACCCGGCGGCGTGGCCCGCGCCCGCCGCCAGCAGCAGCGGCGTCACCAGCGCCACCGGCCACCCGCCGCCGTCCAGCGTCACCATCACCGCCACCGCGCTCGCGACCCCGGCGAAGACCGCCGGCCCGGCGACCGGGAGGACCGCCTGCGCCCGTTCGGGCAACCGCGTCCAGGTCAGGCTCAGCGCGGCGAACCCGGCCGCGTACGGGGCGAAGGCCAGCCCCGCGCCGAACGGGCCGAACCGCAGCGGCCCCTGCAGGTGGAGGGTCAGCGCGAACAGGAACGCGGCGTAGCAGCCCATCACCGTGAAACAGGCCACCAGCGCGGGCCGCACCCCGGCGGGCCGCAGCACCGTCAGGTCGAGCAGCGGCTGCCCGCCGCGCAGGGCCACCCGGCGCTCGAACCGGGCGAACCCCGCCAGCAGCAGTACGCCCGCGGCCAGTGACGCCCACGTCCAGGGCCGCCACCCGTGCTCCCTGCCGAAGATCAGCGGTGTGATCAGGGCCGTCATCGCCACGGTGAGCAGGCCGACCCCCGCGAGGTCCAGCCGCACGGCGCCCGTGCCCCCTCTCGGCAGCGCGCGCAGGCCCGCGACCAGCAGGACGGCGCCGACCGGCACGTTGATGAGGAACGCCGGGCGCCAGCCGAGGCCGAACAGGTCGGCGCCGACGACCAGCCCCCCGGCGAGCTGGCCGAGCGCCACCCCGAGGGCGAGCACCATCGAGTACAGGCCGATCGCGCGCTTGCGGGTCGCGCCGTCGAAGCGCAACTGGATGAGGGAGAACACCTGGGGCGTCATCAGCGCCGCGGCCGCGGCCTGGACGATGCGCGCCGCGACCAGCACGGGAGCGGTCGGCGCGAGCCCGCACAGCAGCGACGCCAGGGTGAAGCCGGCCAGCCCGCCGAGGAACGCCCGCCGGTGGCCGAGCACGTCGCCCAGCCGCGCGCCGGTGACGATCAGCAGCCCGAGGGTGAGCAGGTAGGCGGAGGCGACGAGCTGCACCGTCGCTCCGTCGCCGCCGAGTTCGCGCTGGACGGACGGCAGCGCCACCGTGATGATCGAGCCGTCCATCGACGCCATCGTCTGACCGGCGAGCAGGACCGGGAGCACGGTCGCCGGCCGCCGGGTGAGCGTAGATACCATTCCGCCAGGCTCGTCCCACTCCGGGTCCCGGGTCTTGCACGAATATGCTCCCCCGGACGCGCACCGGTGGCCGCGCGCACCGCACGCGCGGTCGTGCGAGCTGCGCGCGGTCGTGCGCACCGCACGCGTGGCCCCGCGGCCGCCTCGGGCTCGTCGGGCATCGCGAAATCGTGGTGCGGGCGTGCCTAAGGTGGACGAGTGCGTACGTCCCAGCGGGTGATGGACGGGCCGGACTTCTCCGTCCATGTGGTGTCATGCGGTGAACGGCACGACCGATGGTCGGCGCCGGAGGAAGGGCAACGGCCTGGTGCTCGTGCGGCAGGGCAGGTTCCGCGTGCGCAGTGACGGCGACGAGGTGACCGCCGACTCCACCATGGGCTACCTGACGATCCCCGGGCGCGAGTACGCCTTCGCGCATCCGGCGGGCGGCGACGTGTGCACGTTCATCCACGTGCGCGACCCGCTGTGGCACGCCGTCGTCGGGGACGAGCCGCCGCGGACGCCGGTCGCGGTCGACGGCGCGGTCGAGCTGGCCCACCGGCTGCTGCTGCGCGCCGCGGCCGACGCCGCCGACCCGGTGGAGCGGCTGGTGGGCGCGATCGCCGCCGCCGTGCGCGTGCCCCGGCGCCGACCGGCCCGCGGCCGGGGCGATCTCGCGAGGCGGGCGCGGGAGGCCATCGTGGACGGCGCCCCGGAGGCGGCCGACCTGGTGCGGCTGGCGCGGGCCCTCGGCGTGTCGCCCTCGCACCTGAGCCGGACGTTCCACGAGCACGTCGGCATGACGGTCAGCCGCTACCGCAACCGGGTGCGGGTCAGCCGGGCGCTCGCCCGCATCGAGGAGGGCGAGACGGACCTGGCGGGGCTGGCGGTCGCCCTGGGCTTCGCCGACCAGGCCCATCTGACCCGGACGGTCCGCGCCGTACTCGGCCACCCACCCGGCCACCTCCGCCGACTGTTCTCCCCCTGAACCGTCCACCGGCATCGGGCCGTGCGAGATTCGGGGAAGGGAGCGGTCCGCGGGCGGAAGCGGAGTCCACGCTCACCCGCGCGGCGCGTCAGCGCGGCTAGGCCGCTCGCCGCAGGCCGTTCCACAGCCAGCGGCGGGCGACGGCGAGGGCGAGCGGCGGCGGCACCGTGCCCGCGCCGAGACCGACGTCCACGAGCAGGTCGAAGACCTCCCTGCGGCGGGCGGCGATGGCGATCGCGGCGTCGATGAACCCGGGCGACTGGGCGGCGCGGCACAGCACGTCCGTGGTGCGCAGGTGCCGTCCGAGAGCACCTCCCAGCTTGCGGCGGTAGGCGGCCAGCGGGTCGGCGGCCGCCTCGGCGGCGGCCTCTCCGGCCAGCCGGCCGGACAGCAGCGCGTAGTAGATGCCCTCGCCGGTGAGCGGGTTGATCAGGCTCGCCGCGTCTCCGGCCAGCAGCACCCGCCCGGCGCCCGGCCTGGGGCGGCCGGGGGACAGCGGCAGGTGGTGGGCGCGCAGGTCACGGGCGGGCAGGTCGGGCAGCAGTTCGGCGAGCCGGCCGTGCAGCACCTCGCGGCCCGGCCGGCCGGTGGCGTGCAGCCGGGGCAGCGTCATCCCGAAGCCGACGTTCGCGGTGCCGTCCCCGATCGGGAAGGACCAGGCGTACGCGGGCCAGCCGTCCTTCTGCATGGCGATGAACTGCACGTCGTCGTCGGCGGGCACGTCGGCGTAGCCGCGCACGGCGATCGCCGTGTGCCTGTCCGGCGACGGCGGCACGCCGATGAGGCGGCGTACCGCCGAGTTCGCCCCGTCGGCCGCGACGACGGTGCGCGCGGCGAGGGCGTCGTCGAGGACGACGTGATCGTCATGGAGGACGAGCCCGCGGACGCGGTGGCGGCGCACCTCGACGCCGCGGGCGCGGGCGGCCTCCACCAGGCGGGCGTCGAACACCGTCCGGGGGACGACGTGATTGGGCCGGGCGACGGCGGCCGTCACCCGCGCGCCGCCGGGCGACACTACGGACAGGCCGCGCGCGGGCCGGTAGTCGTCGATCAGGTCAGGGACGCCCAGCAGGGCGAGCTCGTCGCGGCCGTGCGCGGCGATGCCGTCCCCGCATGCCTTGTCGCGGGGGAAGTCGGCCTTGTCGGCGAGCAGCACCCGGGCGTCCGGACGCAGCTGCTTGACCCTGATGGCCGCCGCCGAGCCGGCGGGTCCGCCCCCCACCACGACCACATCCCACGGTTCGATCACCCGTCGACCCTCTCACGCCCTGCCGCGCCAAGGGCCGCCGGCACCCTTCGCGAGAGAGAAAATCTGTCATCGCCACGGTAGACATTCGGGTGGCAGGAGGATAATCTTTCTGACATCGCAAGGGATGAATCCACGAGGGCAGCGCAGGACGAGCAGCACGACGAACTGCCCGGACGAACGTGGATGGCAGTTGGACGGTTTGTGTAGAAACAGCAGTACCGAAGGGGTAAGGCAGAAGGTCGGACCGTCGCGGCCGGCATGGTCGAACAGGGCCGGGACGGTGGACGCGCTGCCGTAGGACGAAGTCGGCGCACGTGGTGGTCACACGTGCGTCCAGATAAGGAAAACCGGAAAGGAGTGTTGAACGCCATCAGGATCGCCCGTCGCCGGCCGCACGCCGACGCACGGGTGCCGCAGCTCCCCGGACAGGACGGTGGTCTACGGTCACGCTTACGCGATCCCCGCACCCTGGCCGCATCGGGCGGCCGGCGCGGAACAAGTGAACCGGCCGACAGGCCGGTGGATGGTGTTAAACCTCTGGGCCCCGGCGCATCATCGCGCCGGGGCCCCTGTTCGCATGTGGGACGGTTGAATGGATCGAACGCAACGGGTACCGGTCTCTCCGACGGGCGAACCCCGTCACGCCCGTGAACAACCCGCCGCCGCTTCCGCCGGAAGTCCCGAGCAGCGGCTTGACGACGACGATTACCCCGCCTACAGCATGGGCCGGGCCGCTGAGATCCTCGGCGTCACCCCGGCGTTCCTGCGCAGTCTCGGCGCCGCCAAGCTGATCGTGCCGCTGCGTTCGCAGGGTGGTCACCGACGCTTCTCCCGCTACCAGCTGCGTCTGGCCGCCCGCGCCCGCGAACTCGTCGATGCGGGCACCGCGCTGGAGGCGGCCTGCCGCATCGTCGTCTTGGAAGACCAGCTCGCCGAGGCCCTGCGCATCAACGAAGAACTACGCCAACGCGACTGACCGCTGCGTCCGAACCCCGGCGATGCCTGCCATGCCGGGGGTTACGGAAACAAGCCCGTACCCAGGACCCCGGGCCTCACGGACGCCGGAGAGCGAGGCCGGCCACGGCCACCGCTGAGGCTCCTGGATGAGAGCGCGAAAACGGGACCGCTCCACGACGGCGCGCAAGCTGATGATCGAGTTTACCGGACGCAGTCAGGTTGTAAAGAGCGATTGTTCGCAAATATCGGCGTCCAACCTGATCACTATCTGTTCCGGCATTTGGGGATATCTCGCCGCATTGTTATGCAGTGGCAGACCGCTGCCCTGAGAGCCATCCCCCCGGACAAAGGTAGAGCCCCCCCATGGTCAAGCGAGCCCTCGTAACCGTCGCCCTCTCCCTCGCCGCATTACTCGGATTAACACTACCCGCACAGGCGGTGACACTGGAGCAAAAGGTCGCCGCACTTTCGAGTTTCACCCAGCCGACGTCCGCGAGCTCCGCCAGCTGGCGTTCCGCCTGGCAGAACCAGGGGAACTGGGCGGACTACGCCTTCGACTGGTCGACCGACCTCTGCTCGACCAGCCCCGACCAGCCCCTCGGGTTCGACTTCAGAATGCCGTGCAGGCGGCACGACTTCGGGTATCGCAACTACAAGGCGGTGAACCTGTTCCCGGCGAACAAGTCGCACATCGACGACGCCTTCTACTTCGACATGAAGCAGGTGTGCGCGGGCTACTCCACCGTTCCCAGGGCCACCTGCAACAGCCTCGCCTGGACCTACTACCAGGCGGTCAAGGAATTCGGCAGCCTCAACGTCACCGACGCACAGATCGAGCGCATCCGCCAGACCGCCGAGCGAAACGCCCAGCCCACCGACGCGTGACCGAGCCCGAGAGTGCGGCCTGAAGAACCGATCTGCGAACCGTCCCGGTTTCCGCCGCCACGGCACCACCCCTGCGCCTGCGTCGTACTCGTCACGAACAGGCGCAGGGGAAGCACAGCCCCGGGGGCGGCCATCTGACGCTCCGCCAATGATCGCCGTGACTGTCCGGCCTAGATCAAGAGGTAGAGTCCACGGTCATGGCCTGCGCTAGGAGTTCGTCGCGGGTCGCCTCGCTCATGAGGGTGAGGTTGTACAGATGCTCAATCGTGGCATGGCGACTGACCTGCAACCTGGAAGCGATCGCCTTGATGACTTCCGGTTCGTCGATGGGGTCCGGCTGATCCGCGATGGCCCGCTGCACCAGTACGGTGGGCATCAGGAACATGGCGGCGAAAGCGTTCGCGCGACGCTCGATACTTCTGGGCGCCCATGGGCCGCTCGCTATGGCCAGTTTCCGCCCTCGCGCTCTGTCGAACAGCAGATGGCACAGTTCATGTGCCATGCTGAATCGTTTGGCACGATGGTTGCGGAATGACAGGGACGACTCGTTGTGCACTACCGTCGGCCGGTGCTGAGGGCCGACAATGGAGCAGGCTCGTATGTCATGGTCTTGCAGCTTTCGAGATATGACTGTCACATCGAGCTGTTTGAGCAGCCCTTCTACGTCGACCCAGCCGCCAGAGATATCGAGATCGAGTTCTTCGTGGACCCGCTCCGCGAGGTCGTATCCCTGTTCCCAGTCCGGGATGGCAGGGTCAGGCCCGGTGTTGCGGCTCAGGCTCTCCAAATCAGTGGCATCGACAGTCCTGGAATGTTGCGTCACCAATATCGACGCCAACGTCCGGACGTCCTCGTGTGTGATCGTGGGCGCGACAGAACTGAACAGAAGAGCCGCGTGACAGGAACCCCTGACCACGAGCGGCGACTCTTCAACGGCGAGGGCCTCGGCCACTCCTTCGGTGTCCCCGGTCGCTTCGAGCGTGGCGACGATCTCATCCCATCGCCCGCGCACGTCGTCGGCCGGAGTGCCGCTAGCTAGGCGAGTTCCCAGGGTGGGAAGTGTCCGAAGGCCGGCGAGCCAGTCGAGCCTGGCATCGTGCTGGGCCGGTAGCCGCAAGCTGTTGATTCGTTCACGGAGTTCTATGAGTCTGAGGCTTTCGGGGTGCATTTCGAGTAGATGATCCGTGGCGGCTCGCAAGACCTCGTACAGTGACCGTGCCACCTGCTCCGGATCAAGGTAGGCGACGCCGTGACTCGCACTATGGTGAAATCCCTGCGGTGAACCCGCCAGTGGCTCATCGTCCCAGCTGACCTCAATGGCATCTCGAAATCGGCGAATGACCACGTTAGGGAACAAGCCGCCGGCGCGCGCCGCTCGCAGAGCATGTCGTTCATGCCATTGGTACCACTCTTCTTCCCAAGCGAGAATGTCCGCCTCTTCGGCGAGGGGGGGAGCGTTGCGAGTGACGATCAACGCTGTCGCCGCAGGCCCCTCCACGTTCCGGTTCGGTAGCTTCTCTTCATGGAGCAGCGGGTTCCAGTGGTCGGCTATCCATTCAAGGACGGTGAGCAGATACCAATGCGTACTCTGGAGTGGCTCTCCTTGGCTCACATGCGCACACAGGTTCTGTCCGTCTGCCCAGATCTGCAGGGCGCCCCAGGAGGTGGACTCTTCCGCTGTCGCCGCTGAACCGTCATCAGGGTCGGGCATGAACGCAAGACGGACAGCGAAACCGTCGGTGCTGCCCGCGAATCTCTCCCATGTGATGGTCATCGGTTACGACGCCTTCTCGCTCGCTGAACCGTTCTTCGGTCGATTATCTCTACCGCTATCCACTGGGAGATCAAACGTGGTGGTACCTCATGCCAGTCGACGGGGTAGCCATGCCACCTGCCTTCAGCATGTTCCTGCGCGCAGTAGGCGAGGGTCCCATCGGTCGCATAACGCTTCTTGCCTTCGAGGTCACTCTGAGCTAACAGGCCGGGACCATCCGCGTCGCGCGGACAAATGGAACCGTGCCGACCGGGGCTGGGGATGGGCTTGTGCTTAGGGTTGGGTTCATAGGTAAGGGCGTACGTCTCGACCTCATCCTTAGAATGCCCCACATCGCTGTCCGTCACGCACGGTCCTCCCTCATCGAACGTGTCAAGAGCGACATCCCCATGCCTCTGCCGAAGCCCTCGTCGGCGCAGCTCGTACTGGGCCGGAGCGTCAGGCGCGCGGCCGTGGACATTTTCGCATCCGTGACGTCGACGGTGGGCGGATCGCTCCGCGTACACGAACTGGAGCGCCTACTAATTCCCGATGTTTCCGGGAGAGCCTTGTACCGGCGGAGTGGTGGATTACGGCGCCGGGCACAGCAGCGGGTCGGTGACGCCGCCAGGGCAGGCCAGGTGAGAGATGTCCCAGCCGGCACGGCGGGCTCCCGCACGGTAGGCGCTCTCGTAGAAGGCGAGCACGGCGGCGTGCGGATCGCTGTCGGCGCGGGCGTCGGCATGGCGCAGCACCGCGAGGTGGCTGCCGCCGCGCTCCGTCCACCGGGCCGCCGGCGGCAGCAGCGGCTCGTTCGCGAGCCCTTCGGGCTCCGGGGCGGTGTAGGAGTAGAAGGCCGGTTCGGGAAAGGTGTCGTCGCCGAACCAGAACCCCGAGCTGATCACTTCGCGCGAGTACGCCTCACGGGTCACCGGGTCGGCGTCGGGAGACGGGTCGACCCGGCGGTCGGAGAACCGGCTGCAGGCGATGTCGAAGGTGTGCCAGAAGTGGTGGACCGGGCTGATCTTCCCGGAGAAGCTCGCGGCGAACTCCTCCAGCAGAAGGTTCACCTGGCTGAGAACCCGCCAGTAGCCGGTCACCATGTCGTGCTCGTAGGTCGCGTGCTCGGTGTCCTCGGCGAACGGCCGGTCCGCGTCGGGCAGGTCGAACGGACGGGGATTCTCGATGCGCACGTCGATCCCCAGGTCGGCCAGCGCGTGCATGGTGTCCCCGTAGAAGGTCGCCACCGATCGCCCGTACAGGGGGAAGGAGACCGCCTGGCCGTCGAGCCGCGTGATCTCCAACTGGTGGCCGACGAAGTCGAAGTCGATGGTGAAGACGGGGTTGCCGTCGGCCTGCCCCATCGGCCGGGTGGTGAGCCCGCGTCCGGTGAGGTGGAACGGCGCGTTCCACCAGTGGTTGCGCCGCACGCCGGCGGCGAGCCTGATCTTGCCCACGATCTGGGCGAAGCGGTGCAGCGTCGCCTTGGTGTCCTGCCACTCCGCCAGCGGGACCTGCGTGAACAGCTCCATGACACCAGCCTGCCCTACCCGTGCCGCGTGCCGTCGCGCGACTCCCCGTCCATCCCGTCAAGACGCTGACGGCTTTTCGTGAAGTCAAGGGCCGGCGGGCCGGCGCCACCGTAAGATCGCCAACAGACGGGAGGTGTGGAGATGTCGGTCAATGACCCGCTAGTTCCGGGAATCGACCCGTCGATTCCGAGTGTGGCGCGAATGTACGACTATTACCTGGGCGGTAAGGACAACTTCGCGTCCGACCGGCAGGCGGCCGAGAAGATGATCGAACTCGTGCCCAACATCCGCCAGGTCGCCCGGCACAATCGCGAGTTCCTCGGCCGGGCCGTGCGACTGCTGGCGGAGTCGGGCATCCGGCAGTTCCTCGACATCGGCGCCGGGCTGCCCACGCAGCGCAACGTCCACCAGGTCGCGCGGGAGGCGGCCGAGGACGCCAAGGTCGTCTACGTCGACAACGATCGCATCGTGCTGGCTCACGCTCGCGCGCTGCTCGCCGACAATCCCAACACGGTCGTGGTCCAGGGCGACGTCAACACACCCCAGCGGATCCTCGATGACCCGGACGTCCTGCGGCACCTCGACTTCTCCCAGCCCGTGGCCGTGCTGATGCTCGCGATACTGCACTTCGTGCCGGACGACGGGAAGGCGAGGGCGATAGTCGGCAGGTTCCGCGAGCGCATGGTGCCCGGCAGCCATCTGGTGATCTCGCACGGCTACACCGGCGAGGTCCGCGGCCGCACCAACGAGCAGGTCCGCGCTCTGTACAACAGGACCGCGACGGGCTCGATCAAGTCACGCGACCACGCCGAGATCGCCCACTACTTCGAGGGCATGGAGCTCCTCGAACCCGGCTTGGTGCCGGTGTCCGCCTGGCGGCCGGAGTTCGAGCCGGACGCCGAGATCGACCTGACCAAGCCCACCGTCCTCGGCGGCGTCGCCCGCCTCCCCGGCTGACCGCCGTCTTCGCCGCCGGATCGTGTTCTTCCCACGTGAATCACGGCGTTGCCGAAGTCGCCGCCAGATGAATGGGCGAATGTCCGCGAAGCGATCGGAGCTTGTTACGGGCATGTCTGCTCGGTGATGCGCCGGCCACACAACACCGGTCTCCCCGTTTCCGGCGTGGAACGGTGAATGGTCATCCTCACATCAATGGCGGTGGTTCAACCGTTGAGGAGGAGACATCATGGCGTCGATCTACGATCAGGTCGGGGGAGCGAACGCGGTCGCGGCGGTCGTCGAGGAGTTCTACACCCGTGTCATCGCCGACCCGTCGCTCGCGGGTCACTTCGACGGCACCGACATGGCCCGCCTCAAGGCGCACCAGCGGAGCTTCGTCGCCGCCGCGCTCGGCGGTCCTCAGCAGTACCGCGGCAGATCGATGGACCAGGCGCACGCGGGCCTCGGCATCACCGCGCAGGACTTCGACTCGGTGGTCGGCCACCTGGCCGCGGCCCTGAGCGCCTGCGGGGTCTCGGCCGAGACCATCGGCACCATCGCCTCCGCCCTCGCTCCCTTGAAAGCACAGATCGTCCAAGGTCAGGCCGCCGCCTGACCGCCCGCCACTCGCCACCGAAGCGGGCTCAAAGGGAGATCCCGTCTCCCTTCAACCCTTGAACGAAAGCTTGCCACTCCCCAGCAGCACAGAAAATCACCGTCCCCTCGGGATTTTTGCTGTCCCGAACGGCCCACCCACCGGTAGGTAGCCCCGCCACCTCGACACAGTTTCCGGTCTGCCCGCTGTGAGCGCTCTTGCGCCAGGTCAGGCGGGGGGAATCCATCCCTTGACTCCTTATGTGTCTAGGTCAGGCCGTCGGCCGCCCGTTTCACCAGGCTGATCGAATCGTCCGGCGAAAGAGCGATCGCCCGAAGCCTTTCGAAAGCGATTGTATAGGCCGAAATGTCATCTCGTTCTTCCAGGTAGAAGTCACCGGTCAGCGTTTCCACATAGACCGTCAGAGCGTTACCGGGCAGATCCAGGATGACGAACGAGCCTGACGTGCCCGCGTGGGCGCCGGCGGTGAATGGAACGACCTGCAAGGTGGTCTTGCCTTCGTCCGCGGCCGTGACCAGATGCCGCAACTGTGCGCGCATGATGTGAGGCCCACCCACCATTCGGCGAACGGCCGCCTCGTCGATCACAACCCACAGACGAGGGCGCTCTTCCCTGGTGAGGATGTTCTGACGAGTGAGCCGGACTTCGACGAGTCGCTCTATCTCGTCCTTCCCGAGTTCCCGGGCCCCGCCTTTGGTGACAGCCCTGGCGTAGTCGGCTGTCTGGAGCAGGCCTGGAATGGTCACGGGCTCGAAATTGTGCAGGGAGATAGCGCCTGCTTCGAGCCCAATGTAGACCTCGTACGGATTGGGAACGACATCTCTGAACGAATGCCACCAGCCTCGTTCACGCGCTTCGCGGGCGAGTTGGACGAGGCCGTCGCGCTCGTGACCTGTCACGCCGTAAAGCGTGAGCAGCTCACGGACGCTCCGAGGCTGGGGCTTGGAGCGTCCGGTCTCGATCCGGAAGACGGTCGACGGCGACCATTCGAGCCGGCGGGCGGCCTCCTCCCGGCTCAGCCCGGCGGCCTCACGATGCTTGGTCAGTTCGAGTGCCAAGCGTCGCGCCCGCAGGGTCGGACTGGAACCTTGGACGCTTCTTCCAGGTCTGTCCATGCCCTACCTCCACTCGCCTTTTTTCGTACGCACTATTGCATGTGACATTCTGTTAGTGCATGATGACGCAAGGTTGCCATGGAGTGGCCGGTCCTGGGGCTCGAATGCCAAAGATCGCCGACTACAGGAGGACGAAGTCCGCCGGATGCTGCGAACACCCGGCGGACTTCTTGAAACGGACAGTGGAGGTCCGATCCCATGGGGGAGCTTACAAGGGCTGCTCGTGCCCACCGGGTGTGCCGCTTCGTGCATCCGCGACTGGACGAGAGTCATCCTTCGGAGCAGGCATGAGCGGGCGGCATCGGAGGAAGGCCGGTAGTGATGTCCGTCCTGTCCCATCCTTTCATCTCCGGCAAGGAGTTTCCGTGATCGCCGAATCGGACGGGCTGCGTACCGTTTGCTGGGATCTGCCGTGTGACGCGGCCGTCATCGGCAGGGCGCGGAGCATGGTGCGGGGCACGTGCCGCGGGTGGGCCGTGCCGGAGGCGGTCACCGACGACATCGTGCTCGTGGTCGGCGAGCTGCTGGGCAACGCCGTCGTGCACGGAAGGCCGCCGGTCCGGCTTTCCGTCTGGGCGACCGAGGACGACCTCTGTGTCCGGGTCACCGACCACGGCCCCGACGACCCGCGCCGCCTCCACCTCAGCCCTGAGGCCATACACGGCCGGGGGCTGGTGATCGTGGAGGCGCTGGCGGATCGGTGGGGCGTCGTCCACACAGCCGACGAGACCGGCACCGGCAAGACCGTCTGGGCCGCCTGGCGCCGGACGCGCCAAGACCCCGGCGCACGGCATGCCCAGGAGACCGACCGGGCGGACACGACCGAACGATGAGATCAGGGGCCGCACGAAGGATTCTGTGCCTGGCCGGCGAGTCGGACAGGCACAGGATTCGGCATGCCGATGGGGCGCGCACCCGTTGATGGACCGGGCATCGGGTTCACTGACGGACGTGGCTCGGCGGCCCTTCAGGAGGGGTTCAGTACATCGCCGTGCCGGTGAAGGCGACCTGGTCGTAGTCGCGGGCGGACGAGTCGTGGCTCGCCATCGCGCCCTGATGGCCGGTGGCGGAGCCGGATGGCAGGTGGTCGGCGGTGAGCACGGCGGGCGGCCTGGGTTCGAGATCCGGGCAGTTCGGCGTCGATGGCGGCCGTCTCGGCCTCGCCGAGAAGCAGGGCGGCGTCCTCGGCCCCGTCCCGGGACATGAGCTGGAAGCGCAGGTGGGTGGGCGGATTATGGGGCGAAGCGCCCGGTACAGTCCATCAGCCGCGAGGCCGGGTCTCGGCGGTCCCGTACCCGCCGGCCGCCGATGGGGCCGGAAGGAGGAGGAGGCGACGGTCAGGAGGCGACGGTAAGGACCTCCATGATGTGGCCGTCGGGGTCGTCGAAGTAGACCGCGCGCCCGCCGCGCCAGGTGTTGACCTCCCCGTGGCGCTTGGGCTCGTGGGGCTCGGCGTAGTAGTCCAGGCCCGCCCGCTCGATCCGGTCGAAGATCTGGTCGAACTCGGCCTCGCTGACGGCGAAGGCGTAGTGGTGCGGTGAGATCTCCTCGACGCCTCTGTCGGCGAAGTTCGCGTCGGCGAAGTCGAGAGTGGTCAGCTCGCCGACGCGCACCGGCACGAACGGACCCATCGGCGCCCCCACAGGCAGTCCGAGGATGTCCGCCAGAAAGCGGGCCGAGGCCCCTTTGTCGCGTGCCGGGACGATCGTGTGGTTGAGAGAGATCGCCATGGTCATGTCCTCTCCTGCGGGGGCGGTCGGCGAGGGTCTCCAGGATGATCGGCCGTCGCCGAGAGAGCGGACGGCGAATGACGCGGCGGCCGCCCGTCATCGGAACCGTTCCCGTCCGCGCGCGGGTCATGCCACGTGCCGCGCCTCGGCCGAAGGCCCGTTTCCAGGTCCGGCCGGGCTCGCGGAGCGGAAGGCGGAGACAGCGGAGACACGGTGCAACCTTTCGCCGCGCGGGTCCCGTTGGGTACGTGCGAGAGGAGAGAGCACATTGGATCAGTCGACCTGGCCGACGCGGCCATCGCGATCCACCGGCGCAGGCGGCGGATCAGGCTGGCGGTGGCCGGCGTCGCCACGGTCGCGGCGCTGGTGACGGCGACGGCGACGGCGGGCACGCTGACGGTCTGGCCGGGACGCGATCACACGATCACGCCGCGGCGCGCCGACACGGTGTCCGACCTGCCCGGCGGCCGGGTCGGGGCGATCGAGTACGCCTACCAGCCGTCCTGCGAGCGCGACGAGAAGACGTTCGAGCTCGACTGCGATGGCGTGGAGTGGCGGGTGGTCACCCAGAGCGGCAAGACCTACAGAGTGCCGCGGGCGCTGGTCTCGTCCTCCAAGGGGAAGGCGCCCGTCGCGATCAGCCGGGACGGGCGCATGCTCGCCTACTACGACCTCGGCGCCCAGGCGCATGTGGTCCGTGACCTGATGACCGGCGCCGAGGTGACCTCCCCTGTGCAGGTGGAGGAGAGCCGGATCGGTATGGACTCCACGCTTGTGGTCTCCGACGACGGCCGGTACGTGGCGTTCGACCCGCGCGTGGGAAGCGAGGATCCGGGCCTGCTGATCGACATGCTGACCGGTGACACGGTGTCGATACCCGCCCAGTACGACCCCATCAGCATCAAGGATGGCGTCGTCGAGCTGGTCCGGTACAAGAAGACCGACCTGTGGATGATGCCGGTCAAGGGCGGAGGCGCGCCGGTGCGCTTCGGTGGGGTTTTCGTCATGTTCAGCGAACTTTCGCCGGACGACCGTACGGTGGTCGCCGTCGAAAACTCGGAGTGGCCCAGAAGCCTGCTCACCCTGCTGGACGTCAAGACCGGACGGATCCTGCGGAAGGTGCCCATCCATGGCCTGCCGAAGGACGGCATGATCGGCGGCCCCATCGTCTGGCTGAGCGGATCCGAGGTCACGGTCTTCGTCCGTGACACGGCCTTGGCGCACCGATACACCTACGCGGTCGACATCAGAACCGGGCAGGCCCGCCGTTGGTTCGACTACTCGGCCGTGAGCGCACGGACCCTGAAACTGCCCGGCAGCGCCGCCGACTGGACGTAGCCGACCCGGTGGCACACGTATCGGCGCTGCCGCTCACGGCAGCCGGTCGATCTGGCCTGGTGCGGGCAGGCGGCCAGATGAGAGCCGCTTCTCCAGCGCGTCGACGAGCCGGCCCATCGCCGGCTTGGTGCGGGGGAAGCGGTGAGCAGCGCTGTAGAGCAGGCCCGCACACGGCCGTCCCTGCGTGAGTCTCTGGACTCGTAGGATCTCGAAGTCACGGACGTTCTCGGTAAGAACACAGCGATTTCGGCCAATCGCCAGCTCGATCACGCCGTCGTCCGGAGTGCCTGGCCCCGCCTCACACTCCGCGACCGCGACCACGTCGTAACCCCTGGCCCTGAGTTCAGCCGCCAGATACGGCGCGAACATCTCGTCCAGCAGAAGCGGTGCGCTCACGAGGCCAGCAGGCCCTGCTCACGGCGCCACCGCTCCTCCGCGGCCGCGGAGGCATGCTCGGCGGCTTTGATCTGCTCGTCTATTTCCTCGGGGTAGGCCGACCAGTAGCGAATCGCGACTGTGACCTGTTGTGACGTGACGCCCGAGTGTTCGCTCACCATCTGGACGATCTCCTGGGCGGACGCCTCCGCGTCTGCCGCACGAGTGGTCTTGACCGCTTGGACGATCTCCCAGACGTCCGGGCCGTTCACCGTCACGGCGCGCCGTCCAGAAGGCCCGGATCGGAAGATGACGCCAGGATGCTCTTCCATCCGCAGTGCCTCCGCGACGAGCAGGTTCACCGCGGCGGACACGGAGAGACCGGGATGCTCCATCACGAACCGCGCGAGCTTATCGAGTACGGCTTCTTCGAACCTGATCGACCTTGGAGTCGGTGCCATGACTACATCGTAGTCAGACGTCAGGACGGAACGTGCTCATATCGACACGGAGCATATCCGGCGTCCCGAACTCGGATCCCAGATCAGTCGAAGGTCAGTTCCTCGGTCTTGCGGGGCATGAGGAGGAAGGCGCCGACGCTGAGGACGGCTACTGCGAGGACCGTGAGGAAGACGTGGTGGCTGGCGTCGTAGAGGGCCTGGCGGACGAAGCCGGCCGTGGCCGACTGGGCGGTGGCCGTGCTCTGGGCTCCAAGCACCAGGCTGGTGGCGTCGAGGCTGTTCGGCAGCTTGCCGGCCAGGACGGCGGGCGGGTGGGCGAAGCGGTCTGACAGGGTGGCGTTGGAGATGGCGCCGAGGACGGCCGCGCCGACCGCGCTGCCGATCGAGCGGCTGAACATGTTCGTGGCCGTGACGACCCCGCGGCGGTCCCAGCCGACGACCGACTGGATGGCGACCATCGTGGGGCTGGAGGACAGGCCGAGGCCGGCGCCGACGACGAAGCACGCCGCCGCGACCTGCCAGACCTGTGCGTTCCTGCCGAGGAAGGCGCACATCACGGCCCCGATGAGGACCACGGCGGCGCCGATGAGCGCGGTGTCGCGAAAGCCGATGCGCATGTAGATGCGGCCGGAGAAGGTCGCCGCCAGCGGCCAGCCGATGGTGAGGGCGGCCAGGGCGAAGCCCGCCACCAGGGCGCCGGTGCCGAGCACGCCTTCGGCGAAGGTCGGTACGTAGGAGGTGAGGCCGATCATGAGGGCGCCGACGCTGAGGCCCACGAGGTTGCCGCCGATGAGGACGCGGCGCTGGAAGACCCACAGCGGCAGGATGGGCTCAGCCGCCCGGCGTTCCACCAGCACGAACACGACGAGCAGCACCAGTCCGGACCCGAAGATCATCAGGCTGGGCGCCGACCCCCAGCTCCAGGCGACGCCGCCTTCGAGCAGCGCGAGAATGATCAGGGAGGACCCCGCGGTGAGCAGCGCCGCGCCGAGATAGTCGATCTTGTGGCTGCTGCGCGTGACCCGCTCCTTGAAGCGGCGGGCGAGCATCCAGGCGGCGATCGCGCCGAGCGGCAGGTTGATGAAGAAGATCCAGCGCCAGGAGACGTACTCGGAGAACAGGCCGCCGAGCGTCGGGCCGATGACGGCGGACACGCCCCACACGCTGGCCACGTACCCCTGCACGCGGGCGCGTTCTTCGACGGAGTACAGGTCGCCGACCATCGTGATGCTCATGGGCTGGACGGCCCCGGCCCCGATGCCCTGGAGGGCGCGGAAGAAGATGAGCGCCGGCATGCTCCAGGCGACGCCGCACAGCACCGACCCGAGGAGGAACACGGCGATGCCGAAGAACATGACGGGCTTGCGCCCGAAGATGTCGGCGAACTTCCCGTACAGCGGCACGGTGACCGCCTGGGTGAGCAGGTAGATCGAGAACAGCCAGGGGAACTGGGAGAAGCCTCCCAGGTCGCTGACGACCGAGGGCACCGCCGTCGCGATGATCGTGCTGTCGAGTGCGACCAGGCCGGTGCAGAGCATGATGGCGGCGAGTACCGGACCGCGCTCCGACCTGAGACCGATGCCTTTGGAGGTCGTTACCGTCGTCACGTCGGAAGGTTCTCCTTGTGCGTTGGTCCTGAACGGCGAAGCGGACGCCCCTCGCCGACGGCGTGAGCGTCCTAAAAGTACGCAACTCTGTCATCACCGTTCAGATTCCCCATAACCGCATAAGTACGGCGAATGCCGTACACGGTCACAAGAAAGACAGCGTCAAGGTTGCCTGGACGCTCGATTCGCCTGGTTGCGGGAGTCCGCGCAGGTCAGCTGCGGCGCAGCAGCATCGGGCCGACGCGCGAGCGCGTATTCGCCTGGAAGTCGGCGGTGTCGTTGACCCGGGGGAAGGGCTCGTCGGGCACCGGCACGCCGAGGAACTCGCACAGCGGCTCCCACCCCTGGCGGACCTCGAAGACGAGCAGCCGCTCGGGCGGGATCGCCGCCTTGACCTCCTCGGTGTGCGCCTGGAACCTCTTGATCATGTGCTCGTCGTCGTCCGGGCGCCCGCCGAGTTCACGGTCGGTGACGATCAGCCGCGTCATCTCCATGAAGGCCGCGAAGTCGGTGCCCAGCAGCGAGGAGATCCCTAAGATCATTTTCCCGGACAGCGTGGAGCCGCGCTCGCGCTGTTTGAGGATGGTCGCCCTCATGCTCTGCAGCCATCGCGCCGGGTCGCGCACGGTCAGCACGACCTTGGCCTCGGGGTAGTGCTCGGCCAGCTCGCGCCAGTACGCGGCCGCCGGCCAGTCCACGCACGACTGGTAGCCCGCGAGGACGGAGTCCCAGTCGGCGCTCTCTCCCCGGGCCACGGCGAGCCAGGGCCTGACCTGCCCGGGGTTGTTGAACACCTCTGTCATGTGGTGACAGGGCCCTAACCCCAGCCGCTCCAGCGCCGTCTTCAGCGTCAACGTCCCCGTACGCCCGAACCCCGCCCCGATGACCCGCATAATCCACACCATTCCGATGGGAAACTGCCGATTACGTCTATGTGCAATGTTTCACCGGTCGAGGGATTTGGACAAGCCTGTCATGGTCATCCAGATCCGGCTGAACGCCTGGGCCGCTCTGCCGGGGGGTCATGCGGCTACTCTTACCCTAGATCGTGATCTTTGGTCGTAGAAAGTCATGTTTGATGCTTATATAGGGTTTTGTCGACATATGTGAAGTATCGCCCGGAAGGCAAGCAGGAGACGGTCCATTCGAGCGGAGTGCTCGATCAGGGGCCGGTCCTGCCTGCGGGCGTCTCGTTCTGCGGCCTCGCGCTTCTGGGCCGCCCTCGCGGCTGTGACTCGCTCATGCGAGTCACAGCCGAATGACCTGATCATCCGTGGCCGGGATCGTGCGCGTCAGTTGGGTGGCTCGGCATAGCCGGCCGTCATCGGCGAGTCGGCCGAACATGTAGATCTCGGTGGCGATGACGTTCCCCTTGCGCATTGACGCGATCAGCCGGTAGCGCGCAGCGACCCGGTCGCCATCGACGATTGCCTCGTCCACCTCAACCTGAACGGCAGTCGCCCGTTTGCGGGCGGGGCGGATGTGGTCGAGCAGCCGCTTCCGGTCAAGGAGAATCCCATCGTTGACGAGCTCGTAGTCGGAGGTGTGATACCGATCCATGACCGTTTCCGGCTCCTCGTCGCCGAAGGTGACCTCGTGGGGGTAGCGGGTCAAGTACCCGGTCAGATCAGTCGCGGGCGTTATGCGCGTGCCGGCCATGCGTACCTCCGGAAGTGTGGTCGGCGCGACGCGAGCGCGCCCCTCGCTTATCTCTGACAGCCGTGTCCAAGATATCGCCATAGGTTACCCTTGACAACCGTGTCTGAGATAATCAGCGACAGGCCCAGGCGTCGTCGCCGTTCCGACGCCGACCGCAGCGCCACCGCCGTGCTCGAGGCAGCGGTAAGGGTGCTGGGCCAGCGGCCCGACGCGAGCGTTGAAGAGATCGCGGCCGCGGCGGGGGTGGCCCGCCAAACGGTCTACGCCCACTACCCCTCGCGGCAATCGCTGCTGAGCGCGGTGATCGACCAGATCACGAATGACGTCATCGCCGCGATCGACGCCGCCGACATCGACGCCGGCCCGGCGGGCGCAGCTCTCTTGCGATGGCTGGACACCAGTTGGCACCTCTTGGAGCGATATCCGTTGCTGCTGCACCCGTCAGTGGCGACGATCGACCCGCAGAAGTCCCACGAGAGGCACGCTCCGATCGCCGACCGGCTGCAGAGGCTGATCCGACGCGGCCAGGACACCGGGGAGTTCGACCCCGCTCTCTCGCCAACCTGGCTGCTGGCGGCCACGATGGCGCTGGGGCATGCGGCCGGGGACGAGGTGGCCGCCGGCCGGATGACCTCCGCGCAGGCCGGCGAGGCACTGCGGGAGAGCGTCCGGCGCCTGTACAAGACGGCCGATTGAAGAGGAGGAGCAGCCGCCACCGTTCGCGGTACGGCGTGTCCCGCTTCGCTCAGATCATGACGTGGGCTTCGGGGTGACCGACGAAGCAGAACTGGGCGTTGCGGGTGAGCTTGTAGTCCTGGGCCTTCCAGGTGTGGGCGGAGGCGTCGGCGCCGCGCATGTAGACGAAGTTGAAGCGGTCCGCCGAGTAGATGCGGACGCCCTCCTCCTTGCACCGGCGGACCAGCCGGGTGTCCTCGCCGGCGTTGACGGCCTCGAAGGCGAAGGTGCGCAGCAGGTCGGCCTTGGCGAGGATCGTGGCGCCCTGCACCAGGTGGGCGTACCGGTGCTCCAGGCCGGGCAGGCGCATGACCGTGGTGTTGGTCGCGGGGAAGTAGGTGTAGTGCGCGCCCTTGCCGACCATCTCGGCGTCGGCGTAGTCGAACGCGCGCAGCAGGTCCGACAGGTAGTGGGCGCCGTAGAGGTTGTCGTCGTCCATCTTGGCGATGTAGTCGCCGTCGGCCTGGGCGATGCCGAGGTTGAGCACCTCGCCGAGCGTGAGGGAGGGGGCGGCGGTGAGCACCTTGACGGCGGGGACGCCGGCGGCGAGGGCCTTGTCGCGCACCACGCCGGGGTCGATGTCCAGGCCGTGCAGGACGAGGATCAGCTCCAGGTCGCGGTGACGCTGCCTTGCGACCTGCGCGATGGCGTGTTCGAGCTGGCCCGCGCGGTTGGTGGGCAGGACGATCGAGACCTGCTTGGCGCGGGAGACGACCGGGCGGCCGAGCGCGGTGAGGATCTGGTCGACGCGGTGGGTGAACAGGTGCTTGTCGAACACCTCGCGCATGGCCAGGTGGGCCTGGCGGGCCCGCAGCTCGGGGCTGTTGATCAGGTAGAGGGCCTGGTTGTAGGCCTCCTCCTGGGTGTGCGCGATCGGGATCAGCGGCCCGAAGGTCTCTTCGATGGCGCGCGACCAGCCTGACAGCACGGTGGTGGAGCACGCCGACAGCTCGAACACCCGGCGGGCGCACATGGTCGGCGAGTCGATCACCGAGTTCACGTTGAGGAAGACCTTGTACATCTTGTAGGCGGCCAGCATCTGCTCATAGGGCAGCTCGCCGACGATGTGCGGGCGGTACTCCTCGGGCCAGGCGTACTTGTCGCCCGCCTTGTCGTTGCGGGCGAAGATGTGCAGGCCGAGCTCCCTGGTAGGAGCGATCACGGTCTCCATCTGCTCGCGCCGTTCGGGGTGCTTGTCGCGGAAGTACATGCCGGCGAAGACGACGTCGTACGGCCGGCCCTGCTTGGTCTGGACGGGGTTGTGCACGCGGGGCTGCGCGGCGAACTGCAGCACGTCCACCCGGTCATGACCCAATATCTCGCGATATTTCGGCACCATGTCGCCGTCGCACGTGTACACGAAGTCGAACAGCTTGGCGGTGTCGATGAAGAACTCGAAGTTCGGCGGGTCCTCCTTGTTCCAGAAGACCGTGGGAATGCCCTGCTCGCGGCACCAGGCGACCAGCTCGCGCAGCTCCTGCTTGGGCGCGTTGGTGCCGGTCATCTGGTAGCGCCAGCGTCCCTGGTTGCCGTGCCAGGCCGACTCGCAGAACAGCACGTCGGGACGCTTGTCGGCGAAGACCTCCTGCCAGTCCTTCAGCCCGAACTCGATCTGGTCCCACTCGTACTTGAACGCCATGCGGGAGAAGTCGTCCAGGATGACCGCGACCTTGAGGTCGGGGCGGTTGACCGGCCCGTCCGGCCAGGCGAGGTTGGGGATCTTGACCTCGGGCGCGTGCGCGAGCACGGCGTCGATGGCCGCCGCGCTCGCGGTGACCGTCGCGGGCGGCTTGGGCGCCTTCTTCGGCTTCATGGCCTGGGACAGGTCGCGGGGGAGCCGTACGAGCCTGGCGGGGCGCTTGGCGCCGGCGAGCGCGGTGCTCACGCGGTAGGGGCGCTGCGCCTTGGTGGCCGACAGCTGCCACTGGGCGTACTCGGCCTTGGCCTCGGCCGTGGCCAGGCGCCGCTCCAGTTCGCGGATGCGGTCTTCGTAGCGCTCGACGACCTTGCGCTCCTCAGGCAGCCAGTTGGCCGCGCCGAGACGCTGGAAACGCGGCTCGTCCGGATTGTTGTGGTCATCGGCCATGGTCGGACTTGCTCCCTCGTTGTCCGGGACTTCCCCCACGCGCGTCACCCCGCATGGCCCGGGAATGTCCGATCGTACGGCGTCCTGGCCTGCGAAGTCCGGTAATTCACCCAAATGTCCAGGTCAGCTACGCGGAACCGTCCCCTGCGACGCGGGCGAGAGGTTGTCGCCGCGCAGCCACGCCTCGATGACGCGGGCGACGCGCGGCCCGGCCTTGCCGTCCCACAGCGGCGGCAGCTCGCCGCTCGGGGTCGCCGCGCCGTCCGCCAGCGCCTTGGACGCGGCGGCGGGCAGCGTCGCCGGGGTGACCAGGCGGTTGGTGCCGTGGGTGATCGTGATCGGCCGCTCGGTGTTCGGCCGGACGGTCAGGCAGGGCACACCGAGCATGGTGGTCTCCTCCTGCACGCCGCCGGAGTCGGTGACGACGAGCGCCGCGCCCCGCACCAGCGACAGGAACTCGACGTACCCGAGCGGGTCGATGATGGCGAGCCCGTCGCCGGTGACCAGGCCCGCCTGCGCCAGCCGCTCGCGCCCGCGCGGGTGCAGCGGCACCACGATCGGCACCTGCTCGCCCACCGCCAGCACGGCCTCGACGAGCTCGCGGGCCGACTCGGGGTCGTCGACGTTCGCCGGGCGGTGCAGGGTGGCCACGGCGTACCGCTCGGGCAGGCCGAGCCGGGCCTTCAGCGGCGCCGGGTCGAGCTTGGGCAGCGCCGAGAACAGGCTGTCGATCATCGGGTTGCCGACCAGGTGCACCTTGGCGGGGGAGACGCCCTCGTTCGCCAGATGGGACAGGCCGTCGGGGCTGGTGACCAGGAGGATGTCGGCGAGCGCGTCGGTGACGACGCGGTTGACCTCCTCCGGCATCTCGCGGTCGAACGACCGCAGGCCGGCCTCGACGTGCGCGGTGGGGATGTGCAGCTTGGCGCACACCAGGATCGCCGCGAGCGTGGAGTTGACGTCGCCGTACACCACCACCAGGTCGGGCCGGTGGGCGAGGACGACCTCCTCCAGGCCGGTCAGCAGCGCGGCCGTCTGGCGCGCGTGGCTGCCGGACCCCACCCCGAGGTTGGCGATCGGCTCGGGCAGGCCGAGGTCGGCGAAGAAGACGTCGGACATGAGCGCGTCATAGTGCTGCCCGGTGTGGACGATGCCCTGCCGGACTCCCAGCTCGTCCAGCGCGCGCACGACCGGCGCGGCCTTGACGAAGTTGGGGCGGGCGCCCAGCACGTGCAGGACGAGGGGATTGTCCCTCATTGACCTCGCCTTTCACCCGGGAGTGGGTCAACTGTTGCCCAGATGGGCCAAGCGTTGCCTATGGTACGGTCACCGCGTGGTTTCCGAGGCCAGCCGGCCCGAGAAGGTCTCCCCCAAGTCGGCTCGCGCCGGCCTGCGCGGCTTCCTCAAGGGCTTCGTCCAGCATCCGGTCATCGTCTCAAGAGTCTTCGTCACCAGGGTCAAGTCCGACCCGATGCGGGTGGCGCAGGCCGCGGCGGAGGCCATGCCGTCACGCCTGCGCCCGGCCGTCGGCAAGGTCGCTTGGCCGGTGGCCCGCGTCGTGCGGGTGACCGCGCGCAAGATCGCCAGACGCATGGCCGACGGCCCGCTCGAAGAGGCCAAGGCCGAGTTCGAGCGCGGCCGCATGACCAAGGCCGTCGAGGTCCTCCGGCCGCACGCGCGCTGGCCGTTCATCCGCCGGCGCATCGCGTACTACGAGGGCGAGAAGGCCGCCATCGGCGCCGCTCCGATCCCGCCGAAGTCCAAGGTGATCGTCGGCGAGCGGGTCGCGGGCCGCGTGCTGCACTGCGTGACCAACGCCCTGCCGTACACGCAGGCCGGGTACACCGTCCGCACCCACCGCATCGTGACCGCCCAGCGCGCCGCCGGGCTCGACCCGCACGTGGTGACGAGCTGGGGCTGGCCGATGCTCCAGGGGCACGCCGACGCCGAGCCGTACGAGGAGATCGACGAGATCCCCTACCACCGCCTGCTGCCGAGCGGCGAGGTGCCGTTCGAGAGCCGCGGCCGCATGATCCGCGGCGCGGGCGAGGTGACCGAGCTGGTCAGGACGCTGCGCCCGCAGGTGCTGCACGCCGCGACCGACCACCGCAACGGCTCGGTGGCGCTGGCCGTGCGCGAGCGCACCGGCACGCCGCTGGTGTACGAGGTGCGGGGCTTCCTGGAGGAGACCTGGGCCTCGCGCGACCCGGCGCGGGTCGGCAGCGAACGCCACCTGCTCCAGCGCGAGCGGGAGGCGCACATCATGCGCTCGGCGAACGCGGTGGTGACGCTGGCCGAGACCATGGCCGCCGAGATCGTCGAGCGCGGCGTCCCCCGCGAGAAGATCTTCCTGGCGCCCAACGCCGTGGACGACACGCTGCTGACCGCCGACTACGACGGCGCGGCGTTCCGGGCGGCGTACGGCATCTCGCCGGCCGAGATCGTGGTCGGCTCGGTGTCGAGCATCGTCGGCTACGAGGGCTTCGCCACGCTGCTGTCGGCCGTCGCGCAGCTGCGCGACGCCAAGACCCCCGTCCGGGTGCTGATCGTGGGCGACGGCGCCGAGCGGCCCGCGCTGCTCGCCCAGGCAGAGAAGCTCGGGCTCGGCGACCTCGCGATCCTGCCCGGCCGGGTGGGCCCTGAGGAGGCGCTCCAGGCCCAGTCGGCCATCGACATCTTCGTCTGCCCGCGCGAGGACCTGCGGGTGTGCCGCCTGGTGACCCCGCTGAAGCCGGTGGAGGCGATGGCGCTGGGCAAGCCGGTGGTGCTGAGCGACCTTCCCGCCCTGTCGGAGCTGGTCGGGTCGGACGGCGCCGGGCTGCTGGTGCCGCCGGGCGACCCCGCGGCGCTGGCCAAGGCGCTCGCCGGGCTGCGCGAGGACCCCGAGCGCCGCGCCGAGATGGGCGAGGCCGGTCGCGCCGAGGTCGCGGCGAAGCGCACCTGGAGCCGCATCGCCGAGAACTACAAGACGCTCTACCAGTCCTTGGCCGGGTGATGGACTCGTGATGACCGCCGTTGAACCATCGCTTGGTCACTCGTTCAAACGCATTAGACGTGATCTGTGCGGACTTGAGATAGCCTTTCCCACCATGCAGTGTTGTTTCGGACTCCCTCAGGTCGCCACGTGAGCGGATACGATCTCGCGGTCATCGGCCTCGGGTACGTGGGCATGCCCCTCGCCAAGGAGGCCGCAGGCGTCGGCATGCGTGTCGTGGGCCTGGACATCGACCAGCGCAAGGTCGACGCGCTGACCTCCGGCCACTCGTACATCGATGACCTGAGCGACGCCGACCTGGACGCGATGCTGACGAGCGGGTTCACCGCCACGCTGGACCAGTCGGTCCTGGCCGGCAGTGACACCATCGTCATCTGCGTGCCGACCCCGCTCGACGAGGACCACCGTCCCGACCTGTCGGCCGTGCGCGGCGCGGTCGAGTCGGTGGGTCGTTACCTCCAGCGCGGCGCGCTCGTCGTCCTGGAGTCGACGACCTACCCCGGCACCACCGACGACGTCGTGCGCCCCATCCTTGAGGAGGCCTCCGGCCTCACCGCGGGCGTCGACTTCCACCTCGCCTTCTCGCCCGAGCGCATCGACCCGGGCAACCCCAAGTTCGGCCTGCGCAACACGCCCAAGGTCGTCGGCGGCTACACCGAGGCCTGCCGCGACCGCGCGGCGGCGTTCTACGGCCGGCTGGTCGAGCAGGTGGTGACGGTCGGCGGCACCCGCGAGGCCGAGATGGCCAAGCTGCTGGAGAACACCTACAGGCACGTCAACATCGCGCTGGTCAACGAGATGGCCATCTTCTGCGACGAGCTCGGCGTGAACCTGTGGGAGTCCATCGAGGCGGCCGCCACCAAGCCGTTCGGCTTCCAGAAGTTCCTGCCCGGCCCCGGCGTCGGCGGGCACTGCATCCCGGTGGACCCCTCCTACCTCTCCCACGCCGTGCGCAAGCTCGGCTACCCGTTCCGCTTCGTGGAGCTGGCGCAGGAGATCAACGAGCGGATGCCGGCGTACGTCGTGGCCCGCGTGCAGCGCCTGCTGAACCGGGCCAAGAAGCCGGTGAACGGCTCGCGCGTGCTGCTGATGGGCGTCACCTACAAGCCGGACATCGCCGACGAGCGCGAGACGCCCGCGGTGCCGGTCGCCCGCGCGTTCCGCGACCTCGGCGCCGAACTGGTCTTCGCCGACCCGCACGTCAAGCGATGGGCGGTCGACGGGGTCGAGGTGCCGCGCGAGGACGATCTGGCGGCGGCGCTGGAGAGGGCGGACGTGACCGTGCTCCTCCAGCAGCACTCCGAGTTCGATCTGGACATGGTGCAGAAACGAGCGCATCTACTTCTCGACACCCGGGGCGTCCTCACCGAGGGCGATCGCGTCGAGCGGCTCTGACGGGCGGAGGGTCGGCGCGTGCACGTGCTTGTCATGACGGTGGTCCACCACCCTGAGGACGCCCGGATCCTGCACCGGCAGATCCGCGCGCTCGTGGACGCCGGTCATGTGGTCACGTATGCCGCGCCCTACACCGCACGCGGTGTCGTGCCGCGGTCGTGGGTCACCGGGGTCGATCTGCCGAGGGCCGCCGAGCGCAAGCGCCTGGCGGCCGTGCGGGCGGCGCGCCGGCTGTTCAAGAGCCTGCGCGGCCAGGTCGACCTGGCGCTCATCCACGACCCCGAGCTGCTGCTGGCGGTCGCGGGCGTGCGGCGGCGCCCGCCGGTGGTGTGGGACGTCCACGAGGACACCCCGGCGACCCTGTCGCTGAAGCCCTGGCTGCCGTCCTTCCTGCGGCCACCGACGCGGTTCCTCGCGCGCATGCTGGAGGGCACCGCCGAGCGTCACCTGCACCTGCTGCTCGCCGAGACCGCCTACGCGGGCCGGTTCCGGCAGGCGCATCTGGTCGTGCCGAACGAGACCTGGGTGCCCGACCACGTCAGCGAGCCGTCCGACGACCGGGTGGTGTACCTGGGGTGGCTGTCGGAGGCCCGCGGCGTGCGCGAGGCCGTGGAGGTGGGCCGGCTGCTGCAGCCGCACCGCGTCGCGGTGGAGCTCATCGGCTACGCCGACCCGCAGAGCAGGCCGATGCTCAACCAGGCCGTCGCCGACGGGGTGCTGGAATGGCGCGACTTCATGCCCAACGACGAGGCGCTCAAGCGGCTCGACGGGGCGCTGGCCGGGCTGTCGCTGCTGCACGACGAGCCCAACTACCGCCACTCCATGCCCACCAAGATCGTCGAGTACATGGCGCACGGCATCCCGGTCATCACCACTCCGTCGCCGAGGGCGGTCGAGCTGGTGGAGCGTTACCAGAGCGGCGTGGTGGTGCCCTGGCGCGATCCACAGGCCGTGGCACGGGCGGTCCTGCGCCTGCGGAACGATCCCGAGGCGCGCAAGGCGGCCGGCGCGCGCGGGTACGCCGCCGCGCGGGCGAACCACCACTGGCCGAACTCGGCGCGCAGATTCGTCACGCAGCTCGAGGCCTGGGCCGGTGTGAAGAAATAGGCCCCCGGACGCCGCCCGCCGGGCGGGACAGGCCCGTACGCGGACGCGCCGGGACGGCGATGCGGCGCCGATGGATCTTTATCAGCGCCACAACTTAAGGACGGTAATCTCCTGAAGGTGCGCGGCCTCACACTGTTGCTGGGTGCGGCCCTCCTGGCCGCTGTCGCGGCGATCGTCATGATCCTGCCGGACTCCTCCGGCGGCTCGGGGACCGCGGCGTCGACCCCGGCGCCGAAGACGAAGACGGCGAGTCCCACGCCCTCCACGAGCGTGTTCAGCGATCCCTGCGGAACGTTCGACACCACCACCCCGACGCCGTACGCCGTCACCGGTTACTGGCTCGTCCCGACCTCCGACCACTGCACCTGGCGCAGGCAGCTCCAGGCCATCCACCGGGTCGGCGGCGACACCGTCGTCCGTCTCGGGTTCGGCCTGCAGCCGCGCGCCGTGGACGGCGACGGGCGCGTCCTGGACGCCGCGGGCGAGCACCCCGACCCGCGCTTCGACAAGTGCCAGGAGAACGGCCTGACCTGCGTGCAGGCCGCGGAGTCTGCCCTGAAGGCGGCCAACCCCGGCAACCGCATCACCTGGACCTACGTCTACCGGACCGACGAGGCCTTCGGCCCCGACCTGTTCCGCTGCCCGCAGATGGAGCACACCATCACCATCGGGGACGAGGTGTACTACCGGGTGCTCACGCCCGACGACGGCTCGGACAACCCCACCTGCGACTTCACCTCGAAGGGGCTCGGCTACCACCTGATCCTGGTCGACGGGGCGCCCAATGACAGCCTCACCGAGATCCTCGACCTGGCCGACCGCTTCGCCATGAAGGTCTTCCCCGCGCTGCCCGTGGCGCCGCGCGACCGCGTCGAGCCGACCAGGGCGGACCCCCGGCACATCGGCACCCTCACCACGCTGACCCGGCGCGTCCTGCAGGACTACGGAGACCGCTTCAAGGACCGCGCCTCGCTCGGCGGGGTCTACCAGCCGTTCGAGCTGCAGATCAGAGACTGGCCCGACCCGTCGGTGGTGCCGACGCTGCAGGTCTACGCCGAGCAGCACGTCATCGTGCAGCAGGAGCTTCCCGGCAAGCCCATCATGGTCAGCCCGTACCTGGACGGGCGCAGGGCCAAGCAGTTCACCTCGACGCCGGCGCAGGTGAAGGCCGGGTTCAAGGCGCTCGCGCGCACCGGCGTCGGCATCGTCGCCCCGCAGGACAGCCGCGGCACGGGCAAGGTGGGCCTGTTCTGGCCGAACCTGAAGGGCCAGAAGGTCGACGAGCGGCTCAAGCCCGTGGTGGGCGACACCACCTATGGCAAGGCGTACTACGGGGCCACGCGGGACTACTACCGCGCCATGGCCGAGGCCCTCGCCGAGCTGCGCGCCGAGGGCGACGACGTCGAACTGTGGGCCAACGTCGAGGCGTTCGAGCCCTCGGGCGACGGCGCCTGCGAGGCGGGCGGCAAGCGGGGGACGACCGACAAGAAGCGCCTGGACACGGCGATCACCTTCGTGGGGCCGTACGTCTCGAAGATCATCTCCTACAAGTGGAGCAGCTTCTTCACCTGCGGCGACCCGACGCTCGCTGAGCAGGTCGCAGCCGACTGGAACCGGCCCATTCCCATCCAGGCCATCTCCGCCGAACGCGGCATCCAGGAGGGGGTGGAGATCCGCGGCTACAACGTGGCGGGCGCCAAGATCACGCTGAGCTGGTACGGGGGCCCCGAGCCGCGCGAGACGAACGCGGCCACCGCCGGGTGGTCCGACCCCTCGCCGATCCCCGGCCTGCCGGACGCCGTGCGGAAGGTCTGGGTGCCGGTCGACTGGGCGACGATCCCCAAGGACGCCTGGGTGCGCGTGGACGTGACCTCGCCGGACGGGCGGCGGAGCAACGCCCCGGTCTACCTCAATCGGGGCACATGACCCGGCCCGGCGGCGAAGACCGTCACGCCGTCCACGCCGATCACGCCGAATACGCCGATCACGCCGTCCACGCCGATCACGCCGAATACGCCGATCACATCGATCACGACGGCTTCGGCCGCCCGCACGCGGTCTTCGGCCCTCCGCTACCGGTGTAACGTGCGTGCCATGGTCCCGCGCATACCCGTCAGCGTGGATCTCGTCGTGCTGACCGTGCGCTTCCAGCAGCTCAGCGCTCTCGTCTGGCGGCGCGACCGCCCGCCGTACGAAGGGCGCTGGGCGCTCTCCGGCGGCTTCATCCAGCTCGAGGAAGATCTGCCGGCCGCCGCCTCCCGCGTCCTCGCCGAGCGCGCCGGTCTGCCGGGCGCCGCGGTGCATCTTGAGCAGCTGCGCACCTACGGCTACCCCGACCGTGACCCGCGTCAACGCGTGGTCAGCGTGGCCTACCTCGGGCTCGCGCCCGACCTGCCGGCCTCCACCGAAGCCCACATGAGCTGGCAGCCGGTGTCCTCGCTGGAGCTCATGGCCTTCGACCACCGGCGCATCATGCTCGACGGCATCGAGCGCGCGGGGGCCAAACTGGAGTACACCTCGCTGGGCGCGGCGTTCTGCCCCGAAGAGTTCACGGTGGCCGATCTACGGCGGGTGTACGAGATCGTGTGGGGTCGTCCGCTCGATCCGCGCAACTTCCACCGCAAGGTCACCAAGGCCGGCGGCTTCCTGGTGCCTACGGGCCGCACCACCACGCGCGACGGCGGCCGTCCCGCCATGCTCTACCGCCGCGGCCCCGCCGAGCTCCTCCACCCCCCGATGCTCCGCCTCGGCTGACCGTTTTCCACAGGAGGCATGGCCGGAGGCCTCACGGCCTTCGCCGCGTCATAAGGTATGGCCATGCCGCGTTTCCGCCCGATCCTCGACGAGCTCCCCGCCTACCGGCCCGGCAAGGCCGTGGTCTCCGCCGACGGCCGCTCCTTCAAGCTGTCGTCCAACGAGACCCCCTACGAGCCGCTGCCCTCGGTGGTGGAGGCGATGGCCGCCGCCGCGGCCGAGGTCCACCGCTATCCCGATCCCGCGTGCGTGCGGCTCACCGAGGCCCTGGCCGAGCGTTTCGGGGTGCCGCCCGAGCACATCGCGCTGGGCGCGGGCTCGGTGACCGTCGCCCAGCAGCTCTTCGCGACCGTGAGCGACCCCGGCGCCGAGGTGATCTACGCCTGGCGCTCCTTCGAGGCGTATCCGCTGCTCGCCGACCTCGCCGGGGCCGTCTCGGTGCGGGTGCCCCTGGCCGGCGAGACCCACGACCTCGCGGCGATGGCGGCGGCCATCACCCCCGAGACGCGCATGATCTTCGTGTGCAACCCCAACAACCCGACCGGCACGGTCAACCGCGCCGCCGAGCTCACCGCGTTCCTCGACCGGGTCCCCGGCGACGTGCTGGTCGTGCTCGACGAGGCCTACCGCGAGTACGTCCGCGACGACGACGTCCCCGACGGTGTGAGTCTGTACGCCGACCGGCCGAACGTCGCCGTCCTGCGCACCTTCTCCAAGGCGTACGGCCTGGCCGGCCTGCGCGTGGGCTATCTCATCGCCCACGAGCCCGTGGCCGCGGCCGTGCGCAAGACCACGGTCCCCTTCGCCGTCAACAGCCTCGCCCAGGCCGCGGCGGTGGCCTCCCTGGCCGCGGAGGCCGAGCTGCTCGACCGCGTCGAGACGGTCGTCAAAGAGCGCACGCGCGTCCGTGAGGCGCTGCTCGGCCAGGGCTGGCAGGTGCCCCCCACCGAGGCCAACTTCGTCTGGCTACGCCTCGGCGAGCGCACCCTCGAGTTCGCCGGCCGCTGCGCCGTCGACGGCGTCGCCGTCCGCCCCTTCGCGGGCGAGGGCGTCCGCATCTCCATCGGCTCCCCCGAGGCCAACGACACCTTCCTCGCCGCCGCCGAGTCCTTCCTCGCCTCCTGACCGCCCCCGGGGGCAGGGGTCAGGAGCGGGTGAGCTGGGGTCTGCGGGGGTGGTCCGAGGTCTGCGGTGAGTGGGCGTGGCGTTCGGTGGAGACCACCAGGGCGACGCCGATGACGATCACCACGCCTCCGGCGATCATCTGCCAGGTGACCTGCTCGTGCAGGATCACGAAGCCGAGGAGCACCGCCACCACCGGGTTGACGTAGGCGTAGGTCGACACGAGCGAGATGGGGGCGTTGCCGAGCAGCCAGATGTAGGACGTGAAGCCGATGAGCGAGCCGGCCAGCACCAGATAGGCGAGCGCCAGCCACGAGCCGGCGCTGACCTGGTCCAGGTGCAGGCGTTCGCCGAAGGCCGTGCCGGCCACGAGCAGTCCCGCGCCGCCGATGGTCATCTCGACGGTGCTGGCGACGAACGGGTCCTTCGGCATGGGGATCTTGCCCGACAGGAACGACCCGGTCGTCCACGACAGCGACCCGGCGAGGACGATCACGATGCCCATCGTGCTGTTGGATCCGCCCCCGCTGAGCGAGAGGCTCGCCACGCCGCAGAAGCCGATGAGCACTCCGGCGAACGACAGCAGGTGAGGCCGGTCGCGCGCGATCACGCGGAAGACGATGAGCCAGAAGGGCACCGAGGCGACCAGGAGGGCGGCCAGGCCCGACGAGATGTGCTGTTCGGCGACCGCCACCATGCCGTTGCCGCCGCCGAGCAGCAGCAGGCCGACGAGCCCGGCCCCGCACACCTGCCGGGCGTTCATGCGCAGGACTCCCGGCCCCTTGCGCAGTGCCAGGAAGCCGCCGAGGATCACGGCCGCCGAGACGAAGCGCAGCCCGGCGCTCATCAGCGGGGGAATGGTCTCGATCGTGATCCTGATGGCGAGGTAGGTCGACCCCCACACGACGTACACCGCCGCGAGCGCCGCCCACACCTTGATGTCACGAGTGTTCTGGACCATAGCTCATGACAATATCCATCACCCGGGGGCCGGCACACGCGGATATCAGACCTTGAGATGCGCCCCGGCGCGGCCGCCGGCCGTCACCTGCGCCACCGGTTTGCGCCGATGATTCAAAGGCGTTTTCTCCACAGGCTGTGGAAAACCGGCGGTCCAGGGGGAACGTACTGTTCTCCTGGTTCAGATGCGGAAATGTAATAATCCGTAGGCTTTGCAGCGTCAGTTATCCACAGGCTGTGGACGACGCGGCGCCGCTGGCGCCGCGAAATGACGGCCGTCACCCCGTCGTTCCAGGCCGCGGACCGCCCGCCCCACACGGGCGGCCCGCCGCAGGAGTCAGCGTGGGCCGAGCTTCTCCACGATCAGACGGTAGAGCTGGCGCGGACGGCCAGGCTGCGGGGTGCGATTCGGCGGGAGCGGCCACGCGAGTCCCTCGTCGACCAACGTGCGCAACAGCCGCCGGGCCGTGCGGGGAGTCACTCCGAGCATCCGCCCGGCGCTCTCCGCGTCCACTATCGTGTCTCCGCCTTCCAGCTTGGCGGCCAGCCTCGCCAGCACCTCCACGCCCTTCGGCCTGCCCTGCCCCGGCGCCTGCGGAGGCATCCGCGGAGCGGGGACGAGCGTGCGCCCCTCCCGGTCGACCGCGAACCCCTGCGGCTGCTTGCCGGCCTGCGAACGGGCCAGCGCCGCCCTCGCGTGCGTCTCGGCGTCATGGGTCGTGCGTCCCATGCCGACGCCGACCTCCACCGCGAGCCCGAGCTCGTCGCGGATCCGCGCCGCGAAGGGCAGGACCCGGAAGCCGTCGGTCGCCGCGGCCATGGAGCCGCGCGTCGCCGTCACCAGGTAACTGTGGTCGTCGATCGCCCATACGGCGGCGTTCATCCGATTGGCCTCCTGCACCAGCAACCGGTGCAGGGACAGCCGCAGCTCGTCACGCCAGTACCTCGGAGCCGCCCGCCGTACGGGCTCGCGTAACGTCGGCACCTCGATGAGCACCACCGTCAGCTGCGACTCCTCCAGCCTGTGGTGGGCGCCGAGCAGCGCCGCGGTGTGCAGCGCGCTGCGCACCGCAGCCGAGGTCGGGCGCACCCGCACGGTCGGCACCCCGGCCGCGGACAGCCGGTCGGCCACCGCGGGCAGGCACGTCAGCGCGCCCGTGGTGGTGCCCTGCCTGACGAGCCGCTCGTGGTAGGCCGCGACGGTGCCGGTCGCTCCCGGCTCCTCCCGGGTCTGCACCCCTCCCGTGGGCATGCCGAGGTCGGCGTAGGCCTCCTCGACGTCGGAGCGGCTCAGCAGGTCGACGCTGACCCTGCGCGGGTCGATGCGCTCGTCCAGTGCCGCCCTGGCCAGCGCCGCGGTGAGCGCCGGGCCGCCCAGCTGGACGTACGTCGCCGGGATCGTCAGCACCCCCGACCGCCGGGCCAGTTCGTACGGCACCGGGCTCGCGAACAGGCAGGCGTCCACCCCCGGACCGAGCCGTACCACCTTGTCGGCCGCCTCCTGTTCGTCCCGGTAGGCCGCGGCGACCAGCCGGCACGGAACCGGAGCCGCCGCATGGCCCATGAGCATCACCCGTTCGACCAGGTCGTGAGGCCCCACCACCCCGATGGTGAGGTCCGGGCCCGATGCGCCCACACGTGATCCTCGCGGAGTTTCTTCGGCCCTTTCGACCAATGTTCGTCCCATCCCGCCATACCTTCGATGGAGGCGACCGCGCCGCGCGGCACCGGCGGACAAAGTGTCCGGCCCGATGAACGCCCGGCGTGGCCTCCTCGCGAAATCCACTGGTCGAGTCCGCCTCGCGGGGGGCGCCGATCAGGCCGCCGGAAGGCGGCATGCGGCGTTCCCGGCTCGGGTTCGTCTCCCATCCGGTCTAGTCCTCTTTGGAACGATCGCTCGCCAAGGCACTAATGTCACGCCCGGATTTGCCGGAAAGCGGCTCTCCCATGCCGAGCAGGCATGGCGAAGATGGTCATAAGAACAGGTCAGAGGCGGTTTACGGGCTCAGTCAGGTCGTAGGGGAAATCTCTCTTACCACATCTCCACCCAGGGCCTTCATGCGCGCCGCGAGGTCGTGGTGGCCGCGGTCGATCAGGTAGCCGGGCGAGACGACGGTCTCTCCGTCGGCCGCCAGGCCCGCGAGCACGAGCGCGATGCCCGAACGCAGATCGTGCGCCGTCACTTCGGTTCCGGTCATCGAGGTGGCGCCGTGGACGACCGCGCGGCTGCCCTCGACCTCGATGTTGGCGCCCATCTTGTTCAGCTCGCCCGCGAGCGCGAACCGCCCGTCGAAGATGCGCTCGTGGATGTAGCTCGCCCCGTCGGCCAGGCACGCCACCGTCATGATCGGTGACTGCAGGTCGGTGGCGAACCCGGGGTAGGTGTCGGTGATGACGTTGATCGGGCGCAGCGGCCGGTCGCGCCGCACGTGCAGCACCGCGCCGTCGGTGGCGAACTCGACGCCCATCTGCTCAAGCTTCCAGCGCACGACGCCGAGGTGCGCCAGGGACGCGCCGACCAGGTTGACCTCGCCGCCGGTGATGGCGGCGGCCATCGCGAACACGCCGGCGTCGAGCCGGTCGGGCATGACGCGGTGCTCCACGGCGGTGAGCTCGTCGACGCCCTCGACGGTGATGAAGCCGGTGCCGCCGCCGCTGATGCGGGCGCCCATCTTGGTGAGCATGTCGATGACGTCGAGGACCTCGGGCTCCAGGGCCGCGTTCTCGATGATGGTGGTGCCCTTGGCGAGCGCCGCCGCCATGATGAGGTTCTCGGTGCCCGTGTGCGAGGGGGTGTCGAGGTACAGCGGGGCGCCGGTGAGGCCGGCGGCCTTGACGTGGATGACGCTCTCGCCCTCGTCCACGACCGCGCCGAGCCGCTTGTACCCCAGGTAGTGGAAGTCGAGGTTGCGGCTGCCGAGGTTGCACCCGCCGACGCCCTCGATGACGGCCTCGCCAAGGCGGTGCAGCAGCGCCGGGACGAACAGCACCGACCCGCGGAACCGGCGCGCGATCTCGGCGGGCAGCACCGGGCTGGTGAGGCGCGAGGCGTCGATGACCAGCGTCCGCTCGGCCTCGTGCAGCTCGACCTTGGCGCCGACGGACTCGGCGAGCTCCACCGCCCGCCGGACGTCCTCGATGATCGGCACGTTGCGCAGAACCGTGCGGCCGTCTGCGGCCAGCAGCGCCGCGCCGATCATCGGGAGCACGGCGTTCTTGGCTCCCTGGATGAAGGCGGTTCCACGCAGGGCGTTGCCACCGCGCACGCGGTATCGGACCATATGAAGAGGCTCCTCGGAATCTGGTTTATGACGCGTCTGTCAAGCGGACGGCGGCAAAGTTATCCGCCCACAGTAGCCGTTACGGGATGCCCGTCCGGCCAATTCGGCGCCACTCCGCTACCCCGCGCAGCGCTGATCAATCAACGTGTCGAAGGGGTCGTCGAGGAGTCCGGCGACGCGGCGTGCAGCAGGGTGTTGGCGCGCTGGTCGACGAACCGCGTCACCACCTGCTGGGCGTATCCGAACACCATGGCCCACACCAGGATCGAGGTCTGCGAGCTGAGGCCGCCGAACCCGGGGACGAAGCCCGAGTTGAGGATGAGCAGCCCGACGATCGCCGTGGCCACGCCCGCGGGCGCCTTGAGCAGGTTCTGGGCGACCGCCAGGGAGTAGCGGGTGGACAGCTCAGAGCGGGTCGACAGGCTGGTGGCCGTGGCGAGCGCCGCGCCGAGCATCCCGATGAGCGCGACGAGCGGCACGTCCCCGTGGGTGGGCATGCCCGCGCCGGTCGGGCACGCCCGGTCGCCCATGTCGCGCGGCCCCAGCATCGCCAGCAGCGTCCCGTTGCCGCACATGGGGATCGCGTTGGGCCAGATCGCCCCGACGGTCACCAGCCCGGCGACGATCAGCGTGAGGGTGGCCACCCCGCCGAGGAGCAGGTTGCGGAAACTGCGCACCCGGCCGCTCTCGATCGACGCCATGCCGTAGGCCGCCCTGAGCACCGCCTGCAGCAGCGACCGGTCGTGCTCGTCGATGTCGCCCGCGGCGACGCGCGCGGTGAGCACCACGAGCCGCGCGTCGTCGGCGGGCAGGTAGGCGCGGCCGGTGGCGAGCACCTCGGGGGCGCGCGCGTTGAGCTCGCCGGCCGGGAGCAGCCCGTACAGCAGGATGGTGGCGCCGTAGATGTTGGACCAGGCCGCCTCGATGGCCTGCCCGGTCAGCCAGCGCCGCCAGCCCTGCCGCTCCCGCGTGTACCTCGCGGCGGCCCGCAGGTGGCGTTCGATGGCCGTGTGCAGCGACCGCAGCCCCGGCTCGTCCGGCCGGGCGGCCAGGCACCGCCCGGCGTCGGCCTGGATCTCCTGGCCGCGCGAGGCGATGTGCACCCGCCACACGCCGGGCCAGCGCAGCATCTCCTTCTCGCTGAGCCCGATGTAGTCACCGAGCCCGCCGCCGTCCTCGGCCTCGCGGGCGGCGTCGCGGGCGTTTTCGTGTCCGCCTTCGTCCTCGGCCTCGCGCGCGTCGCGGGCGTTCTCGCGTCCATCGGCGTCGCCGGGACGATCGCCTTCGCCTGGACGGGCGCCCTCGCCGGGGCGGTCGCCCTGGTCCGGCGCTCGGACGCCAGAGGCGCCTCGTCCGTCGCCGGACGCGTCGTCCGATCGCACGGCCGGGTCGGCTGCCATACGCTCCTCCAGGGTTCGCCCGTCTCCCTGGGCTTATCGCGACCCGCGGCCCCCGCGCTACCTCTTTGCGATCATCGGTGGCCTTTTGCGATCACCGCCGGCTCAGGCGCGGGCGGCGATGTCGGACCGGTGGTGCGAGCCGCGCAGCTTCACCAGCTCGACCTGCGCGTACGCGGCGGCGCGCGCAGCGGCGATGTCCGCGCCGGTGCCGACGACGTTCAGCACCCGCCCGCCGGCCGACACGACCCGCCCCTCGGCGTCCAGCGCGGTGCCGGCGTGCAGGACGTAGGCGTTCTTCGCGGCAGGGTCGAGCCCTTCGACGAGGTCGCCCTTGACCGGGTCGGCCGGGTAGCCCTCGGCGGCGACGACCACGGTGACGGCCGCGCCGTCGCGGAAGCGCGGCGCGGGCCGTCCGGCGAGGGAACCGGTCGCGCAGGCGAGCAGCAGCTCGGCGAGCGGCGTCTCAAGACGGTCGAGCACCACCTGGGTCTCGGGGTCGCCGAAGCGGGCGTTGAACTCGATGACCTTGGGCCCTGCCTTGGTGAGGGCCAGCCCGGCGTACAGCACACCGGTGTACGGCGTGCCGCGCCGCGCGAGCTCGCCGATGGACGGCAGGACGATGTCGTCCATGACCTGCTCGGTGAGGCCGGCGGGCGCCCACGGCAGCGGCGTGTAGGCCCCCATGCCGCCGGTGTTCGGACCCTGGTCGCCGTCGTAGGCGCGCTTGAAGTCCTGGGCGGGCTGCAGCGCGACGGCGGTCGTGCCGTCGCACAGCGCGAACAGCGACACCTCGGGCCCGTCGAGGTACTCCTCCACGACGACGCGCCCGCAGGCCGCCGCGTGGGCGAGCGCCTCGGCGCGGTCGGAGGTCACCACGACCCCCTTGCCGGCCGCCAGGCCGTCGTCCTTGACGACGTACGGCGCGCCGAACGCCTCCAGCGCGGCCTCGGCCTCCTCAGGGGTCGTGCACACGCGGGCCCCGGCCGTCGGCACGCCGGCGGCCACCATGACGTCCTTGGCGAAGGCCTTGGAGCCTTCGATGAGGGCCGCCTCCTTCGACGGGCCGAAGCACGGGATGCCCGCCGCGCGGACGGCGTCGGCCACGCCGGCCACCAGCGGAGCCTCGGGGCCGACGACGACGAGCTCGGCGCCCAGGCGCCGGGCCAGCTCCACGACCTGCCCGGGATCGGTGGGCACGACCGGGTGGAGCGTCGCCACCGCGGCGATGCCCGCGTTGCCGGGAGCACAATGGAGGTCGGACACCGCGGGGTCGAGGCCCAGGGCACGGCACAGGGCGTGCTCGCGGCCGCCGCTGCCAATCACAAGAACGCGCACGTGGGGAGTCTACGGGCCAGGTCTGGGGTCACCGGACGCCGCGGTCGTCGCCGCAGGTCGCGCGGGATGGCACCCGTCCAGGGAGCGATGAATGGCCGGTGTTCACAGGCCGCGCGGCCACCTTTTGTCGACTTCTGCATGATCGAGCGATCGCGGGGGGCTGTAAGCTGAGGGCTGAAGCCTGCCTGTGGTAAGTTAGGGCGGCTTTGGGCCGTCTCTCGGGAGATTGGAGGTGGAATCGGGATGACATCTGGTGATCCCAGCAGTACGTGCTCGCGCACGTACGTCGTGCGCACACCCGACCACTCCAATTCGGTGTCCGACTGAGAGCCACACGCCTGTTCTTCTTTGCGACGTTCGTCGCTCTAACTCTCTTTTCGCGCGTGGGTTCCCGATGTCGGGCGGGAAGGGACCGCCATGCGCTCGTCCACTCTTTTCCAGCGGATCAACCTGCACCCGCGCACCACCCACGTGCGGCTCGGCGCCTCCGTGCCGGTCGGCGGGGTGCGCCACGAGCCGGTGAACGGTCGTTGCGTTCCGCCGCGTGACTCCCTTGTGCAGTACGGCGCGTACATCGCCGGCAAGCGCGTCCACGTGTCCGGCATCCCGGAGGCCGTCAGCCTGGTGCGCGAGCACAACGCCGCCTCAGAGAACGGCGGCGCCTACGTCTGGGTCGGCCTGCACGAGCCCGAGGCTCCCGAGGTCGAGTGGCTGGCCGAGGTCTTCGGCCTGCACCCGCTGGCCGTGGAGGACGCCATCAAGGCGCACCAGCGGCCCAAGGTCGAGCGTTACGGCGACTCGCTGTTCGTCGTGCTGAAGACCATCGCCTACCTGGAGCACGACGAGCTGACCGCCTCCAGCGAGATCATCGCGAGCGGCGAGATCATGGTGTTCGTCGGCCCCGACTTCGTGGTCACCGTGCGCCACGGCGAGCACTGCCCGCTCGCGGACGTGCGCGGCCGCCTGGAGGACAAGCCCAAGCTGCTCGCCCGCGGTCCCTCCGGCGTGCTGCACGCCATCGCCGACCACGTCGTCGACCGCTACCTCTCGGTCGCCGACCAGATGCAGGCCGAGTTGGAGGAGGTCGAGGCGGCCGTCTTCGCCGACGTCAGCTCCCGTGACATCGGCCGCATCTACCAGCTCAAGCGCGAGATGATCGAGATGAAGCGCGCGGTGACGCCGCTGCAGACGCCGCTCGGCGCGCTGCCGCAGCGCCGCATGATCCCCTCAGAGATGCGCGAGTACTTCCGCGACGTCGTCGACCACCTCTCGCGGGTCTGCGAGCAGGTCGAGTCGTCGAACGAGCTGTGCAACTCCATCCTGCAGGCGGCTCTGGCCAGGTCCAACGCCCTCGCGAACGAGGACATGCGCAAGATCTCCGCCTGGGTGGCCATCATCTCCGTGCCGACGATGATCGCCGGCATCTACGGCATGAACTTCACCCACATGCCCGAGCTGAACGCCGTCTGGGGCTATCCCCTCGTCATCGGCGTCATGCTGGTCATCTGCTCCGTGCTCTACCGGGGCTTCCGCCGCAACAGCTGGCTCTGACCGGCGCGCCCGCTCCGCTTCCTGGCCGCGGACGCGCCGCGCCCTGTCAGACGGGCCAGGTCTCCTCGCGCCAGGCGGCGTCCCAGAACATCCACTCGTAGCGCGAGGTGGTGACGAAGTGCTCCAGCGCGCGGGCGCGCTGGCCGTCGGTCGCCTCGGCGCCCGCGTGGTCGGCGAGGGACACCACCCTGCGCACCACGCTCTGGAAGGTCTCGTCCCCGTAGGCGGCGATCCACCGGTGGTACAGCGGGTCGGGTGAGGACTCCTCCAGCAGCGCCTCGCCCACCCGGGCGTAGATCCAGTAACAGGGCAGCACCGCCGCGAGACCGTCCAGGAACGACCCGCCGTAGACGGTCGCCAGCAGGTAGCTGGTGTAGGCGCGCGTGGTCGGCCCGACCGGCTGCCCGGCGGCCGGCTCGGCCGGCCCGCCGAGGTCGGCCATGAACGCCGCGTGCATCTCCTGCTCGGCGGCGATGGCGCCCACCGCGTCGCTCGCGAACGCCCGCACGTCCTCCTCGCGGGGCGCCTTGGCCGCGCACAGGGCGAGGGCGCGGGCGTAGTCGCGCAAGTAGTGCGAGTCCTGCACGACGAAGTGGCGGAACGCCGCGCGCGGCAGCGACCCGTCCACCAGCCCCGTGATGAACGGGTGGCCGAGGATCGCCTTGTAGGTGGGCGTGATGGCCTCCCACAGCTCCTCGCTGTACGGCCGCGCCTGTGGAACGACGGATCCGGACATCCCCATGGAACAACTCCCTACGCCGGCATGACCCGGTCAGGTTCGAGCGGTCTGCGGCCGCCTCAGCCGCACTCTCAGCCCGGTGCGCCGGGCTCCCGCGTTCTGTCGTCCGGTCGAGCTTAGACCGTGCGCGACGGAGACCGGGAACGCCCGCGCCCTTGCCGGCCCGCACGGCGGCGGCCGGACGGACGCCCCGGAAACGTCGGTCCCGGCCCATAAGCTCGGGAGTCGTCCGGAGATGTTCGGGTCGGTCACGGCCCCGCGAGGCGTCCTCCATCGTGCATTCGGCACCCCTTCACAGCAGTGGATTCGGCACACCCTCACACCGAGAAAGAAGACGATGCTGTCTTTCGCCACCATCACCCGCGCCGCCCGCCCCACAGGCACTGTCCGCGCGGCCGTGAAACCCTCGCGTCCGGCCCCGCCGAAGGCCAGGCAGACCCGGCTCGACGAAGAGCTCCTCGGGCTTCTGGTGACCACCTGGGCCATCCGCACGGGCCGCACCCCACCGGCGCGCCCCCCGCACCAGCTCACCACCGACGAACTGATCGCATTCTGGGCCGACGACCACACCACCACCGGCGAACCCCGCTAAGCGCGTGAGCGATCGGTCCGATCAGGGAAGCCGCACCGCGTCCGCGTCAGACGGCGATGGTCGCCCCCGAATCGGCGATGGCCGATTCGGGGGCGACGTCGCCATGGACGCGCTGGAGATACTCCACGGCGTGCTCGGTGGCCGGGTCGTGGTTCAGCCGTTCGCGGTAGAAGTGGAGCCGCTCCTCGCAGTCGTCGATGATCTCGCTCCAGGTGCGGGCCCATATGCGGACGCCGCCCTCCCATTCAGCGATGCAACCGGGTGGACGGTTGGGCGCTTTGGCGTCACGTCGTACGACGTCGTCCATCTCTGCGGAAACCACCCAGAAGTCCCAGGAGACGCGGGCGTCGCGGAACTGCGGGTCGCCGGCCACGGCCTGGGCGTAGCTTTTGATCTGCGCCACCTCCAACTGGCCGATCTTGACTTTCGGAGCCTTGAGCTCGACGACGAGGTGCTCCCGCCCTGAACTGCCTCTGTGGGCCCTGCCCAGCATGAGATCCACGATCCCTCTGCTGCCGTCCTCCCGCCGGACCGGCTCGGCCCGTCCGTCCTCCGGCCGACGGCCCATCTCCTTCAGGTGACGTGCGAGTACCGCGTCCAGGCTCTGGTCGCTGACCATCAGCGCGTACGTGTCCCCGAAGATCCACGTCTCACGCTCGAGGATCTTGTGAAGTTCCCTGCGTTCCCTGACCGTCCTGCTGACATGCGGGTCGAAGACGAGCTGCTTGAGGGCGGCGAGGAAGTCCAGCCGGTCGCCGACCTGCCCCGTCGCCTTGATGACCTGGGAGAGGCTGGTCCGCTGGAGGATGCGCTTGAGTTCCTCCTGTTCCGACTGTGGCAGGCGGAACAGCTCGTCGAGCACGGGATAGAGGCCGCTGGGGTCGTGCGAGATGATCTCTCTGAGCAGTCGCAAGGTGGTCTTGCGGCTTTGGGCGGTGCCCGGAAGACGGCGTGCGATCGTGGTCGCCACTTCGTCGAACATCTGACGTTCGACCGCCTGCGCGGGCATGGCCGGCTCCCCGGTGTAGGGGTAGATTCCGTCGGCCTTCCACTCCTGGATGAGGCGAGTGCGCCGCTCGTGATCACGCTTTCTGAAGTGCCCGCGCAGGGTCTCACGCGCCGACTCCAGGAGTTCGGCCACCTCGTCCATGTCGGCCAGCGGCAGATAACCTCGCCGCTCGACGAAACCGTCCCACAACAGGTAGGCGGTGAAGTGATAGCCGGGGGCCTGGATGCCGGGTGAGGCCTCGTCCAGGACCACTCCGCTGGAGTCGCACAGGGCCAGAACCCGTCCCACGTTCTTGGGCCATTCGATGATACGGAGCCGAGGCTCACCCGATGCGGCCGTGTCGCGGCGAGGAACCGGGTACTCGGCCATGTCCGTCCACACCATCGCCGGGTCCAGCGGAGTGCCCTGGTAGGTGATGAGCACATCGGGATTGGCCGCCAGGAACGGTGCGAAGACGGAGGCGAGTTGCTGGGCGGTGTCCTCCTGCGAGAGCCAGCCGACGAAGTCCGCGGGTACCGAGGCTTCGACCCGTGTGCCACACGGCGTCTCCACCGTCTCGGGCTCGGATATCTCGAAGTCGGCGGGACGATCGACGACACCACTGATCACCGTGCGTTCTCTGCGGCCGTCGGTGGCCTCCGCGATCGTGATCCATCGGACCTGCTCGCCCAACGCGAAGACACGAAGACGGCCTTGTCCACTGCGCCCGTGCAAACCCCGCTTCAGGTGCGGTGAGACCTTCGCGGTCGTCTTCCACGAGCCGCCCAGGCCGCCGAAGTACCCGGCACACGAGGCGTTCGGCATACCGTGGCCGTCGTCCGTCACGCTGACCGACTCCACACCGGCGAGTTCGTTGACCTCAAGGTCGACGTAGACATGGCTCGCCTCGGCATCGAGAGCGTTCCAGATCATCTCTGCGACCGCGCCTACGGGGTCTTTCTGGCGTGCGAGGCGCAGGAGGTGGTCAGGTTTGGCCTCGATGTGAACGGTGCGCACCCGGTCACTATCTCAGATGACGTGCGGAAACAGCGCGCAGATCTGGGAGGACGTAGCACGGGCGACCTGACGGCCTCGTCGAGGGAGCGGGTGGACGATGACGGCCTCAGGGGATGATGTGGAGGCGGGGGCGGTGGTCGTGGATGCCTAGGAGTTCGCGGACGCGGGGGAGGTGCCAGGCCAGCTGTGCGGCGAGGGCGGGCATGGTGAGGCCGGTCTCGGCGGCGGCCAGGTCGAACGCCTGGCGAAGCAGCACGGGATGCTCCCCCGGGTAGCCGGTGATGGGCTCGTTGGCGAAGCCGGGCTGGTCGCGCAGCACGGCGAGGCGCTGGTAGGCGCGCCCGGCCGAGGAGTCCGACAGCAGGCCCACCTCGCGGCAGCGGTAGAGCAGGGAGTCGACCGAGACGCCCCAGGTGTTCTTCAGCTCGGCCAGTTTGCGCAGGTCGAGGCGGCGGGGAAGCTCGGGCAGGATGCTGTCGCGCGGGGTGAGGAACTCGGCGGCGAAGGTGTCGGCCTCGCGTTCCTGCTGGACGTCGCCCGCCGCTGTGTCGCCGTGCAGCACCAGGTGCCCGAGTTCGTGGGCGGCGGTGAAGCGATAGCGGTGGATGTCGTCGAAGCGGTTGGCGGTCAGGACGACGATCGGCCGCGGCAGGTGCGAGGTGGAGAACGCGTCCACCGTCGTGGCGTCCTCGTCGGGCGGAGGGAGGACGACGACGATGCCGTGCGCCTCCATGTGGCGGACGAGATGGGCGATCGGCCCGGCGCCGAGCGCCCAGCGCTCGCGCAGCGTACGGGCGGCCGCGGCCGGGTCGCGGGGCAGGTCGACCCCCGAGTGCACCTCGCCGCCGGAGAAGCCGGGCAGGTCCACGGGCGGTAGCTGGACGCGCTTCTCCAGCGCGTGGGTGAGCTCCCACACCTGTTCGACGAACGCGACCGCCTTGGCCCGCTGGTGCACCCGGGTGGAGCGCAGGCTGCGGAAGTGCGCCATGGACCCGTCGAGCTTGCCGTGCGGCCGCCCCGACAGGAAGAACGCCGCCGGCACGCCGAGGGCGCCCGCCAGGCGCGGGATCAGATCGGGCCGCGGGTGCGTCATGCCCGTCTCGTACTGGCCGATCGCCGCCGGGGTGACGCCCACGCGCTCGGCGAGGTCCTTCTTCGTCATCCCGGCGAGCCGGCGCGCCTGGGTCAGGCGTGCCTGGTCGAAGGCGTCGGCCACCGCCTGCGGGCTCGGCCCGCCGCCGCGGGCGCCGTGGTGTCTCATCGGTGGCCGGCCTTGGTCGTCTTCACGGTCGTCGGTCGTCGTTCCCACGTCGTCGGTCGTCGGTTCGTCTGTCTGTCTGTGTCTGTCGGCTTGGTCGGCCCGGTTGCCTGGCGGCTGGTCGGCCCGGTCGTCCAGTCGGTCCGGTCGCCTGGTCGGTCTGGTCGGCGCGGGCGGGGGCGTGGGTCAGTGGCGGTCGCCGGTGCCGGTGCTGGACGGCGGGGGGTCGCCGGCGGGCTCGCTGTTGACCGGGTACAGCGTGCCGTTGGCGCGTTCGGCCGCGGGACGGCTGCTGATGGTGAGGCCGGGCTCGGCGCCTTGGTCGAACCGCGAGGCGGCGTCCGGCTCGGCGGCCGGAACGGTCTGCGCGACCCACGGCAGGGCGGTGAGCAGCGGGATCTGCTCGCAGTGGACCCAGTGGACGCGGCCCATGTCGTCGATCAGCTCGGCCTCGCCCCAGTAGAGCCTCAGCAGGCTGGCCTGGGCGTTGGCCGCGTACGCGACGGGGATGAGCCGGGTGTCGGCGGGAAGCTGCGCGAGCAGGGGGCGCGCCTCGGCGAGCTCTCGCAGCCCGGCCGCCTCGCCCTCCTCGTCCGCGCCGAAGTCGAGAACCTCCTGGTGGTAGCGCGTCTTGGGGCCGAACCGGGTGAACAGCTCACGGACCAGCGCCGACACGCGGCCGTCGCCGACGCGGGCCTCGCTGATCGGCGTGGTGTCGTCTTCGGCGTAGCGGAACGGCAGCAACAGGTTGCCGTCGAGTACGACGAGGTGGTGCGGCGAGCCGTACGGCCGGACCACCTGGAACCCCGGCTCGTGCCTGAACCCGTCGACGAGGGCCTCGTAGCGCCGGGCCATCAGCGTGGACCCGTAGGCGTACCGTTTGTCGCTCCTTGAGGACTTCTGGGCGTCCTGCGCGTTGGTCGCCGCCTCGACAAGGGACGCGGCGAGCCGGCCGCGCACCGCCGCGGCGCGCTCGCCGAAACGCTCGACGGCCCACGCCGACATCTCCGCCTGCATCGCTGACCTCCCGTGAGACCGGGCCGCACCGGCCGCGGGCGTACCGGCCCGGCGGCGCGCGGCGCCCCTATGTCACTTCAGTTCCTGGCACCATACCCCCGCCGGCACTGCAGTTGATGTTGGGACGCGCGGGAAACCGGGATCAGGCGGGCGCGGGGCGCAGCGCGGCGGCGGGCTCGGGCAGCGGGAGGCCGCGCCGGTCCCACAGCTCGCGCATGCGGTCGGGGTAGTCGGTGACCAGCGCCGCCGCGCCGAGGTCGAGCAGGCGCCCGGCCTCCTCGGTGTCGTTGACCGTCCAGACGGCGACCGGCAGCCCGGCCGCCGCGGCCCGCGCCATGAGCCGCTCGTCGACCAGGACCCGGTCGGGGGACAGGGTGGTGGCGCCGATCGACGCGGCCGCCGCCGCGATGTCGCCGCCGAAGTCGGCGACATGGTCCAGCCCCAGCCACGCGGGCGTGAGCGTCGCCTCCTCCACCAGGGCGTAGCGGGCGGCGATGAGGTCCTCCGCGGCGCGCAGCACCCGCCAGTCGAAGCTGAGGATCGCCGCGCCGCCCAGCCTGCCGTGCCGGTCGAGCTCGGCGATCACCAGTTCGGTCAGCTCGCGCGGGTCGCCCGACAGGTCGGGCCTGGTCGGGTCGGACTTCAGCTCGACGTTCAGCCGCACGTCGTCGCCGCCGTAGGCGTCCACCAGGGCCAGGACGGCGCCGAGCGTCGGCATGCGGGTGCCGGGGACGGAAACCTGCGTGCGCGCGAAGGGGTCGGAGCGGGACTTCGGGTGCCGCACCCCCACGTCCAGCGTGCGCAGCCGTTGCAGGGAGAGCGAGCGGATCGGCTTGCCGACGTAGGGGAACTCGGGGTCCCCGGGGATCGCCGGGCCGGTGTCGGTGCTGGTCACCGGCGACACGGTCAGATCATGAGTGAGCACGAGCCGGCGGTCGGCGCTCAGCGCGACGTCGAACTCGATGGCGTGGACGCCCAGCTCCAGCGTGTAGGCCATGCCCGGGAGGGTGTTCTCCGGGCGCAGGCCCCGTGCCCCCCGATGGCCGTGTATCTCAACCTGCACAATGGCGCACCCTATCGTCCGCGTCCCCCGGCCCTCTTCAGGCGGGGCCGTGGAACGGACGGACGGGGCCGGCGCCGAGTCTCCGGCGGTGCGCCGGGCGGGGTGGGCCCGCCCGGCGGGGACCTTCAGATCAGCGGGCGCAGGGACAGGGTCTGGGTGCGGCCGGGGCCGACGCCGATGGCGGAGATCGGGGCGCCGCTCAGCTCCTCCAGCGCCCGGACGTAGTCCTGCGCGTTCTTCGGCAGGTCCTCGAACGACTTGGCCTCGGTGATGTCCTCCTGCCAGCCCGGCAGCTCCTCGTAGATGGGCTTGGCGTGGTGGAAGTCGGTCTGGGTCATCGGGATCTCGTCGTGGCGCACGCCGTCGACCTCGTAGGCGACGCACACCGGGATGCGCTCAAGGCCCGACAGCACGTCGAGCTTGGTGAGGAAGAAGTCGGTCACGCCGTTGATGCGCGTGGCGTAGCGGGCGATGATCGCGTCGAACCACCCGCAGCGGCGGTCGCGGCCGGTGGTGACGCCGTACTCGCCGCCGGTCGTGCGCAGCCAGTCGCCCATCTCGTCGGTGAGCTCGGTCGGGAACGGGCCCGAGCCGACGCGCGTGGTGTAGGCCTTCAGGATGCCGATGACGCGGGTCAGCCGGGTCGGCGGGATGCCCGAGCCGACGCACGCGCCGCCGGAGGTCGGCGAGGAGGAGGTGACGAACGGGTAGGTGCCGTGGTCGATGTCGAGCAGGTTGCCCTGGCCGCCTTCGAGCAGGACGACCTTGCCCTCGTCCAGCGCCTTGTTGAGGATCAGCGAGGTGTCGGCGATGTGCGGCTTGAGCCGCTCGGCGTAGCCGAGGTACTCCTCAAGGACCCGCGCGGGCTCGATGCCCCTGCGGTTGTAGACCTTGGTCAGCACCTGGTTCTTCTCGTTCAGGGCGACCTCGATCTTCTTGCCCAGGATGCCGGGGTCGAGCAGGTCCTGGACGCGCACGCCCATGCGCGCGATCTTGTCGCCGTAGGCGGGGCCGATGCCGCGGCCGGTGGTGCCGATGCGGGCCTTGCCCAGGTAGCGCTCGGTGACCTTGTCCAGCGCCTTGTGGTGGGGCATGATCAGATGCGCGCTGGCCGAGATCAGCAACCGGTCGCACGAGATGCCGCGCTCACGAAGGCCGTCGATCTCCGACAGCAGCACCCCGGGGTCGATGACGACGCCGTTGCCGATCACCGGGACGACCTCCGGAGAGAGCACTCCGGTGGGCAGCAGGTGCAGCGCGTACTTCTGGTCGCCGATGACCACGGTGTGGCCGGCGTTGTTCCCGCCCTGGTAACGGACGACGTAGTCGACCTCCCCGCCCAACAGGTCGGTGGCCTTACCCTTGCCCTCATCGCCCCATTGGGCGCCCACGAGAACGACAGCCGGCATGGTTAACTCCCGCGCACCAAAAACGAAACCCCTGGCGCAAGCGCGACAGGGGCTCTTGCGTTGAGAGACTACCCGAGCATGCTGATGCCGCCCAAGCGCGACTTACTGGTGACTTACTGGGAGTTCAGCGCCTTTACCGCTGCTGGACTGCTCTCGCGGAGAAATTGGGCGCACCGCTCGGCCTCGTCCTTCTCGCCGATCGCCTGGGCGGCGCGGGCGAGCGCGTTGAGGCAGCGCAGGAACCCGCGGTTGGGTTCGTGGTCCCAGGGGATGGGGCCGTGGCCCTTCCAGCCCGCCCTGCGGAGCTGGTCGAGGCCCCGGTGGTAGCCGGTGCGGGCGAAGGCGTAGGACGTCACGGCGTGCCCGGCGGCGAAGTACTCGTCGGCGAGCGCCGCCCATGCCGCCGAGTAGGCGGGGAACCGCGCGGCGATGTCACTGGCCTGGGCGCCGGATTCCAGCGCCTGCCTGGCCTCCGGGGTGTCCGGGAGGTGGGTCGGCGGCGGCCCGGCGATGAGGTTCTCGTGCGTTTCCATGAGCACAGTCTTACCTGTGTCGCGGCCCCGCGGTGCTGCCCCGGGCCGGATACCGGGAAAGCCGCCGATCTCGCCGGCCGCGAACCGCCGATGTCCGAGGCCGGCGGGCCGCCGGTCGCCGGCCACGGTGGGACGGCCGCCGCGCCGGCGTCGCCCGAGGACGCCGCCGCGGCGGGCTTCCCACGCGGTCAGCGCAGGCGTCTGAGCAGGGCCTTGGCCCCGCGCCGCGGAGAGATCGGCGGACGGGAGGCCTTCGCCCGGCCTGCGCCCGCGCCTGAGCCCTCCCCTGAGCCTGTGCCCGTGCCCGTTCCAGCCCCGCCGCCGCCCGGCTCGTCCTGCCCGGTCAGGGTAGCGAGCCGGTCGGCCAGGCGGGCGTTCTCGGCGCGCAGCCTGGCGATCTCCCGGGTGAGCGCGGGGTCGTCCATCTTGCCGCGCTTCGGGGGCTGAGCCTCGGCCGCAGGGAGGAAGCCCAGCGTCCTGCCGTCCACCCACCGCGTGCCGGACACCGCGTCCACCGCCGCGTCCAGCGGCTCTCCCTCGGCGCGCACCAGGGCGGCCCTGGCGAAGGCACCGGTGTGCTCAAGCCGCGCGGCGACCACCGCGTCGTCCTCGTCGAGGGCCACGCTGACCAGCCCGTACCCCTGCTCGGCCGCCTGTGCCACGAGCCGCCGCAGCGTCTCGGGGCCGGGCACCCACCCGGCGGGGCAGAACATGCGGTACGGCACGGGGGCGGCCGTGCCGGGCACCCGCCCGGCGAACCGCACGCGCGGATCCCCGCGGTACAGCCCGCGCACCATGACCAGATCGAGCAGCGGGCTGTCCAGCGGGTTGCGCCGGTCCTCCCGCGCCGACTCCCACGGTCCGACCAGCGTGACCCGGATGTCGTTCAGCGAGCCGGCGAGGAAGCCGTCCACGGTGGCTCGCAGGTCCTCGTACGCCGCGCCCTCCGCGTCGACGACGACGTCGACGTAGGGCACCAGCCACTGGCGCCGGGGATGGGTGCGCAGCCACCGCATGACCGGGATGTGGTCGGGCACGAAGACCTGGTTGTACCGCCGGACCTGTTCACCGTCGCGCATCATCATCGACATGCCGAGGTGGCGGCTGCGGGCCTCGGGGGCCAGGACGAACGCGGCGCCCGCCTGGGCGAGCCGGTAGCCGAGCTCGGTGTCCTCGCCGAGGACCAGGCCGGTGTCCAGCGGGCCGGCCTCGCGAAGCAGGCGGGCGTTCACCGAGGCGGCGTTGGTCACGTGGACGCGGTAGGCGGTGTCGCCCGCGGTGCGCAGGCCGTCGGTCCGCTCGGCCAGGTCGACGATCCAGCTGTGCGGCTCGCTCGCGGCCTCGTCGAAGAGCTCGCCGGCGGCGCCGGCGCTCACGGCCGCGTGGACCTCGGCGGGGCCGGGCCCGCCCGGACGGTGGTCGACGTACCGCACGTACCCCATGACCACCAGGTAGTCGGCCAGGTGGTGCCAGCGCATGTGCGCCTCCACCTCGTCGTGGAAGGTGACCATGTCGGCGTCCAGCCAGTGGACGACGTCCCCCTCGGCGAGGGCGAGCCCGGCGTTGCGGGCGTCGGAGCGTCCGCGCGCCCCCGGCTCGGTGGTGATCAGCCGGGTGTTCTCCGGCCTGATCTCCGGCAGGCGCAGCGCGGGGGTGGTGCCGTCGTCGACGACCACGACCTCCGTCAGGTGCCGGGGGTAGCTCTGCGCGGCCAGGGCGGCGAGGGTGAGGTCGAGCTTGTCCTGGTGGCCGTAGGCGGCGATCACCACGCTGACCGACAGCCGGGGCGTCCAGGCGCCCGGCTCCGGCGGGGTGAGCACCCCGTAGTCGTTGTGCCGGATCCGCGGCTGGGCCGTTCGCGCGTGCGAGGTCGGCTGGTGCGTCACTGCTCCCACTCCATCAGTCGGCTCGGCCGGAATCCCCGCCACTGCTCCTTGGCCCTGGCCAGGAAGTAGCCGATCGGCTCCTGCCAGGTGTGCCTGCCGCGCGCCGCCCTGCGGGCGACGAACCCCAGGCCGTGCGTCCGGTAGATGGCGCCGCCGGACCGCAGCAAATGCTGGAAGAACTGCACGTCCACCGCGCGCGGCACCGGCCGGAAGCCGCCGAGGGCCTCGAACGCGGAGCGGGCCACCACGAACGTGCCGCCGGCCACGTGGTTGGACATCGTCTCGCTGGTCCAGCCGCGCCGGATGGTGAGGTCGATCTGCTGCAGATAGAAGAACTCCGAGGCGGCGCCCACGAGCTCGGCCCCCGAGTAGGACTGGGCGAGCATCATGTCGGCCAGGTGGTCGGGGCCGTACCAGTCGTCGTCGTCCCATTTGCTCAGGAACGATCCGGTGGCGTGGCGGGCCGCCTGGTTCAGCACGACGCCGAACGGCACGGACGCGTCCGCCTCGACCACCGTGATCGGCCGGTCGAAGCCGGCGACGGCCCGCGCCACCTCGGGCGTGCCGGCCGGCACCCCGTGCAGGGTGAGGATGACCTCAAGGTCCACTCCTCGCTGCCGCATGATCTGGCCGAGGGCGAAGGGCACCAGGCTCGCGCGCCGGGTGCACATGATGACCGAGATCGTCGGCGGCGCCGGGACGGCGATGCCGGCCCGCTCGGCGAGCTCGCGCCATCGCGCCATGGTCCCGTGCCGGGTGAGGGCCGTGCGGCGCAGCAGGACGCTGTGCTCCTCGCGGCGCAGGTCGTCGGCCAGGTCCTGTTCGGTCGCGGCGGTCAGGCGGGCGGTCAGGTCCGGTCCGAGCGCCCGCGCCGCCCACTCGGGAGGCGGCCCGGACAGCAGGGGGACGCCGGCGGCGGACAGGCCCGCCACGGCGCGGACCGCGGCGATCGGGCCGGTGTGGGCCGGACGCCAGGCGAGACGGACGCCGCGCAGGCGGCGCAGCCTGCCGACGTCGGCGTCGGTCACGCCGCCCGAGGCGGGGAGGCGGACGAGCGTGCGGCCCTCCAGGCGGACCTCCCAGCGCCCGTCGCGCTGGACGAGGTCGGCCATCGGCCGCGTGGGGGTCTTGAGGAAGCCCTGCGGGTTCACCGAGCGCTCGTCCACGGGCGGCACGGTCTCCGGGGTGAACCGCGCGCCGGCCAGCGCCTGGTAGCCGCCGGGAGCGCCGAGGCGCTCCCAGGTGGGCGCGGGCGGGCGGTCGACGGCGGGCACCCGCTCGTCGATCCACTCCTGCGCGGGCGGGGCGGCGCGGACGGCCAGGTCGGCGGTGGTCACCCCTGACCGTTCCGGGGCGGGCCCCTGCCGGTCGGCCACGGTCACGTTAGGGTCGCCGGGCCGCCAGTCGGCCAGCCCGGGACCGGCCAGCCCGGCCATGGGCAGCGGGTACCCGCTCAGGTGGTGGCCGCCGAAGCTTCTCGCGACCGCCGCGGCGACCTCACCGGCGGGCTGCGGCTCGGAGAAGCGTGCCTTGACCCGCCAGCCGGTGCTGCCGTACCGGGAGACGCCGACGTCCCGCAGGAAGCGGCGGCCGAGGCCCGGCGACAGCGGCACGCCGGGGGCGTCGCACCACGGCGGCGACTCCACGACGATCACGCCGACCATGGGGGCCGCGGGCAGTTCGCCGCCGAGCGTCACGGCCCGGCGCAGGTCGGTGGGGGTGCGCGCGACGACCAGGACGGCGGAAGGGTCGGGAGTCGTCCAGGGCGCGGGGCTCATGCTGTCCACGTCGGCGGCCTCGAAGGCGACGCCGGGGAGCAGCCCGTCGAGGTCGGCGGTCTCCACTCCGGCGAAGGCCACGGCGACCTTCCCGCCGGCGCGGGTCAGCTCGGCGGTCATCCCGGCCGTCGTGAGGGCGGCGGTCATGCCGGGCCTCGCCGGCGGCCGGCGCCTGGACGATGCGGGGGGATCATCGGGTGGTCCGCCTGAGGATCATGGCGCCCTTCTCGGCCGGGTAGGCGTCGCCGGTCAGCTCCGGGTGCTCTCTGAGCCAGCGGTCGGCGACGTCCCGCTCGCCGGGGCGGTCGGTGTCGTCCATGACGAACCAGGCGCCCTCCGCGCAGCGCGGCAGCAGCACCGGCAGCGCCGGGTAGCGGGCGAGCGGGGCGACCGCGCCGGGCGGCCCGTCCACGAAGACCAGGCCGATGCCGTTCAGGTCGTCCACGGCCCTGGTGTCGTACCAGGGGAAGCTCTCGCCGCCGGTCGCGGAGGGGCCGGCCTGGTGGGCGGCGGTCATGGCGGCCCGCGCGTCGCCGGCCGCCATGCCGCCGGCCGCCGTGCCGCCGGGCGTCCAGGTGGTGAGCGGTGCGTGGCGCACCTCGACGACGTCCTGCAGGCCGTGGGCGGCGACCAGGTCTCTGGACGCCTCGGCGAACCGTTCGTCGTGCTCCAGGGCGACGACGCGCCCGCCGCCGAAACGCTGCACGGCGTACCCGAGCCAGACGCTGGACGCCCCGCTCCCGCACTCCACGATGATCTTGGTGTGGTCGGCCGCGACGCGCCCGATGAGCAGGCGCAGGACGTCGGGGGAGGCCGCCCAGCCGCGCAGCCGGGGCAGCGGCGCGCGCGGTTCGAGCAGAGAGCGGACGTCGATCAGCGCTTCGAGCTGCGCGTAGTCATGGCGGGCTGAGCGGGCCAGGTCGGCGTGCCCCTCGCGCAGAGCGCCCTCCAGCGCGTCGAGCCGTTCGCCGAGGTCGCGCACCGCCCCGACGGCGGCCGCGGTGACCTGCTCGTGGTCATGGCGGAGCTTGGCCACCTCGTCCATGGCGCCGGAGCTCTGCCGGACGGCGGTCTCGACGCGGGACACGGCGCCGGACAGCCGGTCGAGGCGCTGCGTCTGCGTGGCGAGCTCCACGCGGTCCTCGCCCAAAGCGGCCAGAACGGCGCGGGACTGCTCGCGGGCGGCGTTCTCCAGCCGGCCGGTGAGCCCGTCGAACGCGGTGGTGAGCCGCGCGAGGCTCTGTTCGGTCCTGGCGAGCGCGGCCTCCTGGCGCTTGGTCCGCGCGTCGATGCGCAGCGCCTTGCCGTCGGTCCTGCGCACGCCGGCGACGACCACGGCGGCCGTGGCCAGGATCACGGCCGATACGGCGAGCTGGACCGCGGCGATCGGTTCCACGGCGCCCGCAGCGGACAGCAGCACCAGCGTGATCATGACGACGCCCGCGAAGGCGGCGCCGATGACCAGCAGGAGGCGTGGGGATAATGTCCGCATTACTTCCCTTTCTGGATGTATCAGGCAGGGGATCCCAAGAATATGCAGCGTCAGGTAAAGGGCTCCCAGGAGACGCGGGAGCCGTACTCACCGCGCCAGCGAGCGAGCATGCTCGCCCATTGGAGGACATAGAGCGGCCCGGACCAGCGCGCCTGCCGGGCGCGAAGTTCCGCGTCGCTCAGAGCGGCGAGTAATCGCGGGCCGAGCAGCGCGCGCACCTCGTCGCTCGCCGCGACGCTCCCGGCCAGCTCGGCGAGCGCGGCCGGGCTGGTCGAGCGCCTCGGACCAGGGACAGGTCGTTCCCCCGGGTCGTTGGTGGAGGGGAGCGCGGCCACATCCGGCGCTCCGTACCCGAGCATCGCCCGGTAATACGCGTGGTCCTCGCGCGCGGCGAGCGGGATGCCGAGGGCGGCGGTGACCACGTCCGGCCCGGCGAACGGCAGCCACACCTCCGCCTCCGGTCCGAGCAGCCAGTTCGGCGAGCTGTAGATCCCCCGGTAGCGGGTCAGCAGGCGGGCGAGCACCGGCATGGCATGGTGCTCGTCCACCGGCCCCGTCACCCGGTGGAACGCCGCCAGGCTCAGGTCGGCGAGCGCGTCGCCCACCCCCGGCGCCCAGATCTCCGGATGCCGGGGGAAGTGCCCCGACAGCGACCTCCAGACCGCGGCGCGCACCTGTGCCCGGCCGCCGTCCCGCGGCACCTCGCCGCCCCTTCTCAGCAGGCCGTCTCCGAGGCAGCCGTCGATCAGCGGCGCGCGCAGGCGGTGGACGGCCCGCGCGTACGGCATCGCCCAGCCGTGGTGCAGGGTCTGGTACTGCGTGCGCCGCCACACCAGCCGGTGGTCCTCCAGCCAGGACTCCGGCCCGGGGGCCACCACGTGGTGCGGCACGCCGAGCGCGCCGGCCACGGCGGGGGCGTGCGCGAGGTCCAGGTCCAGGCCGTCGTCGGTGCTGGTGGTCCACGCCTCGATCTGGGCGCCGGCCCGCCGGGCGGCGAGCGAGGCGAGCAGCCGGGAGTCCCAGCCGCCGCTGAGCCCGACCGCCACCGGCCCCTCGCGGTGCGGGATGCGCCCCGCGATCAGGTCCACCATCTCCTCGGGCGCGGGCGGCTTGTCCGGCTCGGCGGCCAGCCAGGCGGGCTCGAAGCGCTCGACGCGCGGCGGGCCGCCGGAGGAGACGCGCCACGCGGTCGCGGGCGCCAGGCGCCTGATCTCGCGGAACGGCGTCTCGTCGCCGAGCGGCGTCATCATCACCAGCAGGTTCGCCCAGGCCGACCAGTCCATGTGCAGCGGGGCGTCGTCCAGGCGGACGAGCGGGTCCAGGCGGGCGGAGAAGTAAAGGGCGTCCCCCAGGGGACGGACGTGCAACTCGTTCAGGCCGAGGGCGTCGGTGTGCAGGACGGCGCCGTCCCGGTCGACGACCAGCCCGGCGGCCATGCGGCGCTCGGCGGCGTCCTGCCAGGAGTGCGGCTGGGGCAGCCCGCCGGCCAGCGGCCACCACAGGTGACCGGAGCGCGGGCCGGACGACCAGTTCTCGGGCTCGCCCGTGGACCACAGGGCAGCAGAGGGGGAACGGTGCACCTCGTCGAGCCCCCGCGGCGAGGCCGACAGCAGCCGGTTCGCCACGCGTGCATCCCACTTTCCGATGGCACCGCACACATATGGTCGCGCTCGGTAGGAGATGAACATTTAGCTCATGCTAACGACATATTCGTTACATCAGCCTCCCTGTCATCTCTTTTTACACTTTCTCTCATGGAATTCACATGGAACGGGCAGGTCATGATGGCCTGCCCGTTCCATGCGCGTGTCATGGCGTCCTCGACTCGAAGATCGCCGCCGAGTCAGGACAGCTTGGTGCCCGCGGACAGCAGGTGCTGGCAGGCCTCGACCACTCGCGCCGCCATGCCGGCCTCGGCCGACTTGCCCCACGAGCGGGGGTCGTACTCCTTCTTGCTGCCCACGTCGCCGTCGACCTTCAGGACACCGTCGTACTTCCTGAACATGTGGTCGGCCACCGGGCGGGTGAAGGCGTACTGGGTGTCGGTGTCGATGTTCATCTTCACCACGCCGTAGGAGATCGCCTCGCGGATCTCCTCGAGCGACGAGCCGGAGCCGCCGTGGAAGACCAGGTAGAACGGCTTGTCCTGGCTGTACTTGGCGCCGACGGCGTCCTGGATGTCCTTCAGCACGCTCGGGCGCAGCTTGACGTGGCCCGGCTTGTAGACGCCGTGCACGTTGCCGAAGGTGGCGGCCAGCATGTAACGGCCGCGGTCGCCCAGACCGAGCGCCTCGGCGGTGGCCAGGGCGTCCTCGGGGGTGCTGTAGAGCTTCTCGTTCATCTCGCCGACGACGCCGTCCTCCTCGCCGCCGACCACGCCGATCTCGGCCTCAAGGACGATGTTGGCGGCGCTGGCCTTCTCGAGCAGCTCGCGGGCGATCTGGAGGTTCTCGTCCAGCGGGCACGCCGAGCCGTCCCACATGTGCGACTGGAACAGCGGGTCCTTGCCCTGCGCGATGCGCTCAAGGGAGATCTCGATGAGCGGGCGCACGAAGCTGTCGAGCTTTTCCTTCTGGCAGTGGTCGGTGTGCAGCGCGACGGTCACCGGGTACTTGGCGGCCACGACCCGGGCGTACTCGGCCAGCGCCACCGACCCGGTCACCATGTCCTTCACCGTCGAACCGGAGAGGTACTCGGCGCCGCCGGTCGACACCTGGATGATGCCGTCGCTCTCGGCCTCGGCGAAACCGCGCAGCGCGGCGTTCAACGTCTGCGAGGACGTCACGTTGATCGCCGGGTATGCGAAACCATTGGCCTTGGCCCGGTCGAGCATCTCGGCGTAGACCTCTGGGGTCGCGATAGGCATCGGAAGTCATCTCCCTAGAAGGAACGAACTGGCTGGTGGAGAGCGATATGCGCCTCCGGGGCAAGTATTGCGAAGCGGCGGCGTTCCAGGAAGGAGGAGCCCGGCCCTTGTTTCGCGTCCATCGGTCCGGTCGTCTTCAACAATGGGCCGTGCCATCCGGGCTGTCCGGCCAGGCGCCGGTCTGTCCCGCCGTCGTTCGATCTCACCCTCAAGGTCCTACCCTCTCGCACCCCGGACCCGGCTGCCAGCGGTACCCTCGTCGGTGATGGACCTCACAAATCTTCTGGACGCCCAGTGGTGGATCGTCACCTTCGGGCTCATCGGCATCCTGGCGATCATCTTCGCCGAGACCGGCCTGCTCATCGGCTTCTTCCTGCCCGGTGACTCGCTCCTGGTCGTGGCGGGCATGGGGGCGTCCGCCGCCGTCGCCGCCTCCTTCGGCCTCGACACGCCGTTCCCGCTCGCCGTCCTGCTGATCTGCACGCCGCTGTGCGCGATCGCGGGGGCGCAGCTCGGCCACTACATCGGCGCCAAGAGCGGCCCACGGCTGTTCTCCCGGCCCGACTCCCGGCTGTTCAAGCAGGAGTACGTCGAGAAGGCCGAGCACTACTTCGCGAAGTTCGGCCCGTCCAAGGCCGTGGTGCTGGCGAGGTTCATCCCGATCGTCCGCACGTTCCTCAACCCGGTGGCCGGCATGCTCGGCATGCCGGTGCGCAAGTTCTTCCTGTGGAACGTCGTGGGCGGCATCCTGTGGACCGAGTCGATGCTGCTCATCGGCTATTTCGTCGGCGTCTTCGTCGGCGACACCGTCCCTGAGATCGACCGCTACATCCTGCCGGGCGCCGCGCTGATCATCGTCCTGTCGGTGATCCCGATCATCCGCGAGATCCTCAAGGGCCGCAAAGAGGCCAAGGCCGTCGCCGGCGCGGTCGCCGAGCCCCGCGGACGCCACCACCGCGACGCCGCGCCCCCGCTCTAACGGCTGCGACGGCTGCGGCGGCCATGGCGGCTGTGGCGGTCTTGACGGCACCGCCCGGCCGCACGCCGAAGCGCCGCCGCACAGGTCGCGGCGGCGCGGTCCCGCGACGTCCGTGAGTCAAGAAAGTCCTGCTTGGCGGCCATCCCGCACCGCTCAGGCGCTACTCTCCGATATGTGGGACGCCATCGGTCCGACCCGTTGGGCATCGCCCGCCTGCTGCTCGTGGGCCTGGCGGTCCTGCTGCTGCTCGCGCTGATCGTGCTGGGCGCGGTGTCCCTGGTGGGATCGCTGAACTCCGACGCCGAGCCCGCGCCCGGCGGCGGCTCCGGTCAGACCGCCACGCCCCCTGTCTCCTCCGCGTCCCCCTTCGAGTCCCCCATCGCGGCCCCCTCGCAGGCCGCGCCCGGCGCCGAGGTGCCCACCGTCTTCGTCGAGTGCCGGGCCGACACCTGCCCGCTGTTCGTCCGGGTCACCGGCGGTGACGTGGTCGAAGACCGCGACCTGGTGCGCGGCCAGCAGGCCGCGTACTTCCAGCCGGCCCTCGACGTGGTGCTCGGCGACGCCTCCGCCGTGTACGTCGAGGTGAACGGCGAGCCGCGCTCCCCCGGCAAGCCGGGGGAGCGGCAGACCCTCAAGGTCGAGCGGGACGCGGCGCAGTGACCTTGAGCTGAAACTTTCAGCCGCGCCGCACGCCGGACGGCTCTATTCGAGACCGAGATCGGTCAGCGTGTACGCCGTGCGGTAGGTCAGCCCGGCGGCCTCGATCGCCGCCGCGGCGCCCCGGTCGACGATGGTCGCGACGCCGGCGATCTCGGCGCCCGCCTCGCGCAGCGCCTCCACCGCCGTGAGCACGGACGCCCCGGTGGTCGAGGTGTCCTCCACGGCGAGCACGCGGCGGCCCGCGACGTCGGGCCCCTCGATGCGGCGCTGGAGGCCGTGCGCCTTGCCCGCCTTGCGGACGACGAAGGCGTCCAGGGCGCGCCCCCGCGCGGCCGCGGCGTGCAGCATGGCCGCGGCCACCGGGTCGGCGCCCAGCGTCAGCCCGCCGACGGCGTCGTAGCCCAGATCGTCGGTCAGATCGAGCATCACCCGGCCGACCAGCGGGGCGGCGGTGCCGTCCAGCGTGATGCGCCGCAGATCCACATACCAGTCGGCCTCGCGCCCGGAAGAGAGCACGACCCGCCCGTGCACCACGCCCTTTTTCTTGATCTCGTCCAGCAGATTCTCACGGTCGCTCATGGGGCAAGCCTAGAGAGGCCCGAATCGCGTCGACCGGCGGGCCACTCGTTTATCACCCCAGGTCGGTAATAGGAGGCAAACTGATACGGTCTGCCGTGAACGTTCCTCGATATGGTCAGGCGCGGGCCGAATCGCCGGGATTCACCCTCGCACGATCAGTGGCTTCATTACCCTGAGATAGGGCCGGGCTTCGGCTGCCACCGGACCTGGGCCATGTAGAAAGGGCGGTGTCGCGTGGATCGCTGCGCGCTGTTCGTGGACGCTGGCTATCTGCTGGCGGACGGGGCGATGGCCGTGCATGGGACCCGCCATCGCGAAGCCGTCGCCTGGGACTATCCCGGCCTGCTCGATCTGCTGTCAACGCTCGCGCGCGAGCGCACAGACCTGCCCCTGCTGCGCTGCTACTGGTACGAGGCGACGGTCGAGGGCAGGCGCACCCCCGAGCACGACGCGCTCGCCGACCTCCCCGGGCTCAAGCTGCGGCTGGCCCGCATCAGGCCCGGCCGCAGAGAGGGCGTGGACGCCCAGGTCCACCGCGACCTGATGACCCTGGCCCGCAACAACGCCATCTGCGACGCCGTCGTGGTGAGCGGCGACGAAGATTTGGCCCAGGTGGTCAGCGACGCCCAAGATCTCGGCATCCGCGTCACCGTGATCCACATCGCGGCCGAGGGCGGCTGGGCGGTGTCCCGCACGCTCCAGCAAGAGTGCGACGACCTCATCGAGATCGGCAGCGGGCACCTTCGGCCCTACGTCAACCTGGTCACCGGCAACGTCGCGGGCGGCGCCGACGGCCCGGTCTCCGGCAACGGCCACCGACTGCCGCAGCCCATCGGCAACGGCCGGTCCCGCGACTCGCGCGCGCAGCACCAGAGCCGCCAGTCGTCGGGGGCCGATCCGGCCCCGGCCCCGCACGCGCACGGCGCCGGCTCCCACGCCCCTCCCGCTCCCGGCGTCTCGGCGCCGGCCGCCTACGATCGGCGGCCCGGGGCCTCCGGCCACGCCCAGAGCTCTCTGGGCGCCCTGGTCGGGCCCGGAGCGCACGGCTCCGGCGGCGGTCAGGGCTCCCACGGCGCCGACTATCCGGGCTCGTCCGCCGGGCAGGGCACGGCCGGCGCCGACTATCCGGGCTCGTCCGCCGGGCAGGGCACGGCCGGCGCCGACTATCCGGGCCCGTCCGCGCAGGGGGCGCCGGACGCGGCCTACCAGGCATCCTCCGCCGGGCACGAGCCGTCCGGCGGCGACTACCAGGGCACCTCGGCCGGGCAGGGCTCCGCCGGTCGCGACTACCAGGGCGGCCAGGCCGGGCAGGGGTCCGCCGGCGGCGACTACCAGGCGGGTTCGGCCGGGCAGGGCTCGCTCGGCTCCGGCTACCAGGGCGCTTCGACCGGGCAGGGCTTGTCCGGCGGCGACTACCAGAGGACGCCCGCGGGGCAGGGCTCCACGGGCGCCGACTACCAGCTGACCTCCACGGGGCACGAGCCGTCCGGCGGCGACTACCAGAGCGCCTCGGCCGGGCAGGGCTCCGCCGGTCGCGACTACCAGACCGGTTCGGGGGGGCAGGGGTCCGCCGGCGGCGACTACCAGGCGGGTTCGGCCGGGCAGGGCTCGCTCGGCTCCGGCTACCAGAGCGCCTCGGCCGCACAGGGCCCGTCCGGCGCCGAGTATTCGCGCTCCGCTGCCGCGCTGGAGCAGCACGGTTCCGATTACCACGCGGGCGGCGAGCAGGGTTCCCGCGGCGCCGAGCCGCAGGGCGCCTCCGCCGGGGCGGGCACTCTGGGCGCCGGGTCAGGCTCGCTCGGGTCCGGTTCGCTCGGGTCCGGTTCGCTCGGGCACGAGGCCCGCGGGTCAGGTCAGGCGGGCGACACTCGTGGCCAGGGCGCTCGCACGCCCGGCGGCCTGTCGTCGGGTGGCCTGTCGTCCGGTGGTCTGTCGTCCGGGGGTCCCGGGAGCGGCGGCCTGGCCTCCGGCGGTCCGATGGGCGATGATCTGGCGGGCGGCGGCGGGCTCACCATGGGCTTCCCCGCCATCACCGACCGGCCCGGCGGCGCCTCCTCCGGTTCGTCCCGGTCCGGCGGTCCGGCGTCGGGCGGCCCGTCCTCCGGCTCCGCCGGCCATGAGTCCGGCGGCCTGGCGTCCGGATCCACCCGTTCCGGCGATCCGTCCTCCGGCGGGTCCCGCTCCTCCGCCGGGGCCGGCCTGCCGTCGTCCGGCGCGCCGCAGGGGCCCTCCAGCGCCTCCTCGGGTGCCGGCGGTCAGGGCTCCACCACCGCGGCCGGTCTCCCGGTCCGCTCGCCGGGCTCCGGCGCCCGCGTCGGCGGCGCCCACGCGACCGGCGCGCACGCGACCGGGGCCCACGGCACCGGCTCCCACGCCTCGTCGTCGCACGGCTCGGGCGCGCACGGGCCGGGCGCGTCGCAGCCCGCGGCGGCGCAGCGTTCGTCGCAGCCCGCGCTTCCCGCCGGCCACTCCGGCTACTCCGCCGAGGCGCGCCAGTCGTCCCACTCGTCGCAGGTCTCCTCCGGGCCGCCGACCGGCCCGATGGCGGCACCGGTCCCGCCGCAGCCGCCGGCCGTGCCGGGTCAATACAGCATGGGCGGCTCCGGCGGCCCGCCCTACGCCGGTCATCACCTCGGCCCGTACACCGGGCCCCAGCCCGCTCCGCTGCCCTCTCCGGCCTCGCCGGGCACCACCACGCTGGCCGACGCGGTGAAGGCCGCGCACAAGGAGGGGCACGACTTCGGCGAGTCGGTCGCCCGTGACGCCCCCGCCCTGTGGCTGGAGGCCGTGCTGGCCCGCAAGCCGCGCATGCCGTCGGACCTTGAGGCCCGGCTGCTCCAGGGCTCCTCGCTGCCCATCGACTTCCTGCTCCACGACGAGGTCCGCCACGCCCTGCGCCGGGGCTTCTGGGACGCCCTCGAACGCGCCCGCCGCTGACCCGCCCTCACCAGGCGGCCCGCCAGACCCGCCGGGGCGGGCCCGCACGCCTACGAGAGGGCGTCGAAGCCGGCTCGAAGGTGCAGGACGCGCTCTGAGAGGTCCTTGATGGGGGCGGCCAGCGAGGTGCTGCCGTTGGCCTGCGACACGAGCTCCTCGACCCGCGAGAGCTCCTCCTCCACGGCCGTGAGCCGGCGCGACAGCTCGGGCAGGACCTCGGCGCCCACGCCGTCCGGCAGTTCGACGGTCAGCCGCTCGCGCAGCAGGGCCGCCTGCTCGGTGAGCCGGCGGTTCATGTTGTACAGCTCGACGAACACCGACACCTTGGCGCGCAGCACCCACGGGTCGAAGGGCTTGGTGAGGTAGTCGACGGCGCCCGCGGCGTACCCGCGGAAGGCGTAGTCGGGGGCGCTGTCGACCACGGTCAAGAAGATGATCGGGATGTTGCGGGTGCGCTCGCGCCGCTTGATGTGCGCGGCCGTCTCGAAGCCGTCCATGCCGGGCATGCGCACGTCGAGCAGGATGAGCGCGAACTCGATGCCCAGCAGGGCCTTCAGAGCCTCCTCGCCGGAACGTGCGCGCACGGCGACCACGTCGAGAGAGCTCAGGATGGCCTCCAACGCGATGAGGTTCTCCTCGCGGTCGTCGACCAGCAGGATCTTCGCTCGGTCCGGCATTAAGCGCGCCCTTCCTTCCCATCGCTCGACGGCACGCGGCCGCGCGTCAGCCAGCCGCGCAGACGTTCGAGCAGCCGGTCGACGTCCACCGGCTTCGGCACGTAGTCGGACGCGCCCGAGGCGATGCTCTTCTCTCTGTCACCCTGCATCACCTTGGCGGTGAGCGCGATGATCGGCAGCTCGGCGAACTGCGGCATGCGGCGGATGGCCGACGTGGTCGCCCAGCCGTCCATCTCGGGCATCATGATGTCCATGAGGACCAGCGCGACGTCCTCGTTGCGTTCGAGCTGCTCGATGCCCTCGATGCCGTTCTCGGCGTAGACCACGGTGGAGCCGTGCCGTTCGAGCACGCTCGTCAGCGCGAAGACGTTCCTGATGTCGTCGTCCACGATGAGGATCTTCGCGCCGTTCAGCGGGTCGTCGCCCTGCCACGACCGGTTCTCGATGCCCTCGGAGAGCTGCGGGAGCCGCATGTCGTCCCCGAGGTCGGGCATCTGCGGCAGGTCGGGGGCGAGGCCGATGTCGGGGTCGGGATCGTCCCGGCGATCGCCGGGAGAGATCGCCGCGCCGCCGTTGCTGCCGTCGAGCGGCCCGGCGTACCTGACCGGCAGGTGCAGCGTGAAGGTGCTGCCGTGCGCCGCCTCGCTGGTGGCGTGGATCTCGCCGCCGAGCAGGCGGGCGATCTCGCGGCAGATCGACAGGCCGAGGCCGGTGCCGCCGTACTTGCGGCTGGTGGTGCCGTCGGCCTGGCGGAACGCCTCGAAGATCATCTCTAGCTTCTCGGGGGCGATGCCGATGCCGGTGTCCACCACGGAGAAGGACACGATGTCGTCGTTCTCGCGCAGCGTGCGGTCGATGTAGGGCACGCTGTCGTCCGCGCGGCTGATGTGCAGGCGCACCTCGCCCTTGGGAGTGAACTTGACGGCGTTGGACAGCAGGTTGCGCAGCACCTGCTGCAGGCGCTGCTCGTCGGTGTTCAGCTCTTCGGGCACCGACGGGTCGACCTCGACGGTGAACGACAGCCCCTTGTCCTGCGCGAGCGGCGCGAACGTCGCCTCGACGTACTCCACCAGCTTGGGCAGCGACAGCGGCTGCGGGTGGATGTCCATGCGGCCCGCCTCGACCTTGGACAGGTCGAGGATGTCGTTGATCAGCTGGAGCAGCGCGGAGCCGGCGCCGTGGATGGTGCGGGCGAACTCCACCTGCTTGGCGGTCAGGTTGCCCTCGGTGTTCTCCGACAGCAGCTTGGCCAGCACCAGCAGGCTGTTCAGCGGGGTGCGCAGCTCGTGGGACATGTTCGCGAGGAACTCGGTCTTGTAGCGCGAGGACACCGCGAGCTGCTCGGCGCGCTCTTCCAGGGTGCGGCGGGCCTGCTCGATCTGGAAGTTCTGGATCTCGATGGCGCGGTTCTGCTTGGCGAGCAGCGCGGCCTTGTCCTCTAGCTCGGCGTTGGACCGGCGCAGCTCCTCCTGCTGGCGCTGCAGCTCGTCGGAGCGCTCGCGCAGCTCGGTGGTGAGCCGCTGGGACTCGGTGAGCAGGCCCTCGGTGCGCGAGTTGGCGATGATGGTGTTCATCGTCACGCCGATGGTCTCGACGAGCTGGTTGAGGAAGGCGAGGTGGGTCTCGCCGAACCGGCTGAAGGAGGCCAGTTCGAGCACGCCGAGCACCTGCTTCTCGAACAGGACGGGCAGCACGACGATCTGGGCGGGCCTCGACCGGCTCAGCCCCGACTCGATGGTCAGGTAGGCGGCGGGGACGTCGTCCAGCACGATGGGACGGCCCTCGGCGGCGGCCTGGCCGACGATGCCCTGACCGAACTTGAAGGTCTGCCTGGCGCTGCGCCCCGGCCGCACCCCGTACCCGGCGATCAGCCTGAGCTCGTCGTCGGCGAGGCTCTCGACCATGTAGAAGGCCCCGTAGCGGGCCGACACCAGCGGCGTGAGCTCGCTCATGATGAGCTTGGCGACCTCCATCAGGTCGCGGTGGCCCTGCATCAGGCGCGAGACGCGGGCGAGGTTGCTCTTGAGCCAGTCTTGTTCCTGGTTGGCCTTGGTGGTGTCCACCAGGTTGGACACCATCGTGTTGATGTTGTCCTTGAGGTCGGCGAGCTCGCCCTGCGCGTCGACGGTGATCGAGCGGGTCAGGTCGCCGCGGGCCACCGCGCTGGTCACCTCGGCGATCGCGCGCACCTGCGTGCTCAGGCTGCTGGCCAGCTCGTTCACGCTCTCGGTGAGCTGCTTCCAGGTGCCTTCGACGCCCTCGACGCGGGCCTGGCCGCCGAGCTGGCCCTCGGAGGCGACCTCGCGGGCCACGCGGGTGACCTCGGAGGCGAACGACGACAGCTGGTCGACCATGCGGTTGATGGTCGTCTTCAGCACGAGGATCTCGCCCTGGGCGTCCACGTCGATCTTCCTGGACAGGTCGCCCTTGGCGACCGCCGTGGTCACCTCGCCGATGTTGCGCACCTGGTAGGTCAGGTTGGTGGCCATGGAGTTGACGTTGTCGGTGAGGTCCTTCCAGACGCCCGACACCCCGCGCACCCGCGCCTGGCCGCCGAGCTGGCCCATGGTGCCGACCTCGCGGGCCACGCGGGTGACCTCGTCGGCGAACAGCGACAGCTGGTCGACCATCGTGTTGACGGTGTCCTTCAGCTGCAGGATCTCGCCCTGCGCGTCGACGGTGATCTTCTTGGAGAGGTTGCCCTGCACGACGGCGGTGGAGACGGCGGCGATCTGCCGCACCTGCGAGGTCAGGTTGTTGGCCATGAAGTTGACGTTGTCGGTGAGGTCCTTCCAGACCCCGGACACGCCGTGCACCTGGGCCTGGCCGCCGAGCTGGCCCTCAGAGCCCACCTCGCGGGCCACGCGGCTCACCTCGGAGGCGACCAGGGAGAGCTGGTCGACCATGGTGTTGATCGTCGACTTGAGTTCGAGGATCTCGCCCTGGGCGTCGACGTCGATCTTCTTGGACAGGTCGCCGCCGGCCACGGCCTTGGTGACCTGGGCGATGTTGCGCACCTGGTAGGTCAGGTTGTTCGCCATCGAGTTGACGTTGTCGGTGAGGTCCTTCCAGACGCCCGAGACGCCCTTGACCTCGGCGCGGCCGCCGAGCTGGCCCTCGGTGCCGACCTCGCGGGCGACCCGGGTGACCTCGTCGGCGAACAGCGACAGCTGGTCGACCATCGTGTTGAGGGTCGTCTTGAGCTGGAGGATCTCACCGCGCGCGTCAGCGGTGATCTTCTTGGACAGGTCGCCCTGGGCGACCGCCGTCGCGACGGTGGCGATGCCGCGCACCTGGCTGGTCAGGTTGCTGGCCATGACGTTGACGTTGTCGGTGAGGTCCTTCCAGACGCCCGACACGCCCCGCACCCGCGCCTGGCCGCCCAGCTCGCCCTCGGTGCCGACCTCGCGGGCGACCCGGGTGACCTCCTCGGCGAAGGCCGAGAGCTGGTCGACCATGGTGTTGACGGTGTTCTTGAGCTCCAGCATCTCGCCGACGGCGTCGACGGTGACCTTGCGGCTCAGGTCGCCGCGGGCCACGGCCGTGGTGACGACGGCGATGTCGCGGACCTGGGCGGAGACGCGACTGGACATGGTGTTCACGGCCTCGGTGAGGTCGCGCCAGCTGCCGGACATGCCGCGGAGGTTGGCGCGCCCGCCGAGCTGGCCCTCGGAGCCGACCTCGCGGGCGACCCGGGTGACCTCGGAGCTGAACAGGGAGAGCTGGTCGACCATGCCGTTGATCGCCTTGCCGAGCCGGCGCACCTCGCCCTTGGCCGTGCGCCCGATCTCAAGGCGCTGGGACAGGTCGCCCTGGGCGACCGCGTCGAGCACGTCGGCGGCGCTGCTCACCGGGCCGACGAGCGCGTCGATCAGGTCGTTGACCGAGTCGACGCTCTCGGCCCACAGCCCGACGCCGGGACCGGCGATCAGGCGGACGCCGGAGCGGCCTTCCTTGACGACCTCACGGCTGACGCGGATGAGCTCGTTGGCGAGGTGTTCGCGGCGGTCGGCGACCTCGTTGAGCAGCAGCCTGACCTCGCTGAGGATGCCAGGGGCCGCGAAGGGCACGCGTTTCCTGAAGTCTCCATCACGCCATGCCATGAGCGTGTCCAGGAACGGCCGGAGGTCGGACTCGGTATAGGACCGCTCCGAACCGGCCCCCACGGTCGGGGTACCCTTCATGAAGCCTCCTTCACGCTGTTCGGGCGGGATACGGAGTAGTGCCAGTCTGGCATGAAGGACGCTGTGCGGTCGCCCTGTCGATCGACCGCGTGTGACAGCCGACTGTGGTAAGCACGGTGTAATGACAAGTTCTTCCCGGGGTGTGCTGGCCGCGTCTTTCGCGCCTGGCAGGACGGCCCTACCCGCCGCCACGCGGTTCACCCGCGAGGTCATGACCGCGTGGGCGGCCGCGTCCATGAGCTCGGACGCCGAGCGGCTGACCGGAGAGCTGGTCTCCGATGTGGGCGATGTCCCTTTTGAGATTGTATGGGTCCATCAGGGAGATTCGCTGCAGATAGAGGTACGAGAGAAGGAGACCGGCGGCGTCCCCGTCGCCCCTCCGTCCAGCTCCGTCTCCGTCTGGGGCGTCAGCTTCTCCGGCGATCTCCGCACCCGCTGGGCGCGGCTGCGCCTGCCCGGCGGCGCCGGCGGCGTCCGCGTGGTCGACGACTGGACGGGGCAGCGCACCAGCCAGGGGCCCGGCTGGCTCGGCTTCCTCGCCGACGCCAGCGACCTGCTCGCCGGCACCCTCGACCCCGACATGGTGCCCGCCCTCATCGCCCAGATCGTGGTGCCGCGGCTGGCCACCTGGTGCGCCGTCTACACGGTGAGCTCCGACGGGGCGCCGCTCGACCTCGCCTACCTGTGGCACGCCGACGAGGCGCAGATCGACGACCTTCGCGCCCAGATCCAGCAGGTGACCATCCCCTCGGTGGACAACCTCACCCCCGTGCCGATCCAGCTCGACGAGTGGCAGTCCCTCGCCTTCCCGCTGGTCGCGCGCGGGCGCAGCCTCGGCATGATGTGCCTGGGCCGCGCCGGCCGCTTCCCCGACGACGCCGCCCAGCTCGCCGAGGACCTCGGCCGGCGCGCCGCGCTCGCGATGGACAACGCCCGCCTGTACGCCCAGCAGGCCGACGCCAACCGCGCCCTGCAACGCAGCCTCCTGCCGCCCGGCACGCCCGCAGAGACCCCCGGCCTCGACTACTCCGTGGTGTACGAGCCGGCGGGCGAGAACAACGAGGTCGGCGGCGACTTCTACGACCTGTTCCCGGCCGGCGAGGGCGTCTGGCGGTTCGCCATCGGCGACGTCTGCGGCACCGGCCCGCAGGCCGCGGCCGTCACCGGCCTGGCCCGCCACACGCTGCGCCTGCTGGCCCGCGAGGGCTACGACGTGCCCGCGGTCGTCTCCCGCCTCAACCAGGCCATCCTGGAGGAGGGCGAGCGGGCGAGGTTCCTGACCCTGCTGCACGGCGAGATCCGCCGCACCGGCGACGGGCTCGATCTCTCACTGATCTCCGCCGGGCACCCCGAGGCGCTGCGGCTGCGGCCGAGCGGCGTGGTGGAGACCGTGGTGAGCTCCCAGTCGCTGCTCGGCGTCTTCCCCGAGGCCCGGTTCGCCGCCGACCACGTCCGCCTGGAGCCGGGGGACGTCCTGCTCGGCGTGACCGACGGGGTGACCGAACGCCGGACGGGCGGGCGGCTGCTGGACGACGACGGCGGCCTGGCCAAGCTGCTCGCCGAGTGCGTCGACCTGTCGGCCCGCGCCGTGGCCGAGCGCATCCGCCGCGCCGTGCAGGACTTCGCGATCGAACCGAGCGCCGACGACCTCGCCATCCTGGTCCTGCGGGCCGAACCGGTCTAACCCGCCCGGCCCGGCCGCGCTCGGCGGCTCCGGGCGGCGGCTCAGGCGGTGGGCCGGCACCGGCCACGGCGTAGGCCCGGTGGTCAGTGTCAGGTGGCGGGAGGGGGCGGCACGCCCACGTGTTTGCGGGCGAAGTCGATCTGGGCGGCCATCTGGCGGATCCGCTCCTCGATCACCAGGCTGGCGTGGCCGGCGGGGTAGCGGTACACCTCGTGCTCGTGCCCTCGCTCCTCCAGCTTCCGCAGATATTTCTCGATCTGCCCGATCGGTGAGCGCGGGTCGTTCTCGCCCGCCAGCACCAGCAGCGGCGCCTGCAGCGCGTCCAGATAGGTGATCGGGGACGACGCGGCGTACAGTTCGGGCACCTCCTGCGGCGAGCCGCCGAACAGCGCCCGGTGGTAGGCGCGCAGGCCCTCGGTCTCGTCGCTGTAGGCCGCGGCGTGGTCGGTGATCGGCACGGCCGCGATGCCCGCGGCCCACCACTTGGGCTGGGTCGCCAGGCCGAGCAGCGTCAGGTACCCGCCCCACGAGGCGCCCGCGAGCACCATGCGCTCCGGATCGGCCACGCCCTGGCCCACCGCCCACTCGCGTACCGCCGCCACGTCGGCCAGTTCGATGTGGCCCACGTCGCCGCGCAGCGCGTCCCGCCACGCCGAGCCGTACCCGGTCGAGCCCCGGTAGTTGACCCGCACGACGGCGAAGCCGACGTCCACCCACGCCGCGACGTTCGGCATGAACGAGTCGTCGTCCTGCGCGGCCGGGCCGCCGTGCAGCAGGAACACCGTCGGATAGGGCGAGCTGCCCATGCTCGGGCGGGACACCAGGGCATGGATGCGCCCGCCGGGGCCGTCGACGTGCACGTCCTCCAGCGGCACGGACGGCGGGGCCGACGGGCCCGACTGGTTCATGACGACGTGGCCGTCGCTGGCCCTGATGACCGGGGGCCGCGCCGCGCTGGACCAGGAGTACTCGACCGTCCCGTCGGGCCGGGGCATCGCGTCGTGGATCACGCCGTGCGGCGTCTTGATCTCCGACAGGTGGCCGCCGCCGAGGTCGTACCGGTACAGCTCGGTGCGGGCGCGGTCGTTGTGGCCGATCAGCAGCGCACGGCCGTCGTGGTACCAGTCGGCGGTGATCTCGCCGGGGACGCGCAGCCAGATCTCGCGCTGCTCGCCGGTCACCGGGTCCCAGACCAGCGGCTCGCGGCGGCCCCGCCGCTCGTGCAGGGCGAGGATGCGCCGGTCGGTCGTGGTCGGCGCGAACCGCACTCCGGAGAAACCCTTGCCGGGCCCGTCGTTCAGATTTCCGACGGCCTGCCCGTTCGGCCTGATCACGCGCAGGGCGGGGTGGCGGGAGTCGCCGTGCTCGCTGTGGCTCACCGCGATCAGCGAGCCGTCGAGCGACATGCCCGCGACCTGCGCGAACTCGCGCGACTCGTAGATCACGGCGGGTTTGTCGTCGCTGCCGACCTGGACGTGCAGCACCTGGAAGCCGTGGCGGCTGCTGCGGCCGACGGCGGCCGTGCCGACGGCCGACAGCGCCAGGCCCGTCGGGTGGCCAGGAGCGAGGTCGGGGTGGGCGGCCATCTCGGGCCCGCCGTTGAACGGCTGGCGCATCCAGATGCCGAACTCGTCGCCGTAGGTGTCGGAGAACCACCAGATCCACTGGCCGGTGGGGTCGATCGCCGCGTGCGAGGTGCCGCGAGGACGACTGGTGACCTGTCGTGTGGCGCCGCTCGAACGGTCCCAGGCGTGGATCTCCCAGACGCCGGAGATGTTGCAGCGATACACGGACCGGGCCGGGGCCAGCCGTGCCCAGACGGGCAGTGTCATACGTGCCGCGCGGAACCTGGCCTGCCAGCGTTCCTCGGCCTTCATGGGCGTGCCCCTCCCTCACGCTCTCCCTGACCGGGATCGGCGGGTTGCCGTTAAGTATGTCGCTTCTGTACGGAAGATGGCCTACAAAGTCAGGGAAATTCCTAATTCCAGTGCGTCTAGGGGATCTTACGGAACAGAGAGATCCGGCACGACATCTGAACGGTGACCGGGTCCGGCAGGCGAAGGATTTCTCGCCTGAGCGCCACAGGGTCGGTGTGCCAGGCGCTCGGCCCCATCTCCACCACGGTCTCGACGGCCTGATGCCCGAGCCGCATCGGCGCCTCCTCGACGATCTCGCCGACCTGGGCGAAGTGCCCCGCGAGCGCCTCTTCGACGCGCCGCGCCTTGTCCTCGTCCACCGAGAGCAGGCCGAGCTCGCCGACCAGCGGTGAAAGGTGCCGGGGCGTCGGCGTGACCACGATCAGCGTCCCTTCCGGGCGCAGCACGCGGGCGAACTCCGGGCCGTTGCGCGGGGCGAAGACGTTCAGCAGCACGTCCGCGCACGCGTCCTTGACCGGCAGAGGCCGCCACACGTCGGCGACCACCGCGCCGATGCGCGGATGGGCCCGTGCCGCGCGCCTGAGGGCGTGCTTGGAGACGTCCAGGGCGATGCCGACGTCGTGCGGGCCGAGCACCCCGGCCAGATAGTGGCCGGTGCCCGCTCCGGCGTCCAGGACGACCGCGGGCCCGCGCCCGCCGGCCGTCCGCGCCGGGCCGTCGGTTCCGGGCGCGGCCGCCGTGCCGTGCCGCCCGGGGTCGCCCGGTGACCCGCCGCCGGAGGCGAGGGCCGAGGCGGGGCGCTGAAGCTCTCGCAGGCGGTGGGCCAGCGGGGCGAAGTGGCCCGCGCCGAGGAACGCCGCCCGCGCCGTGACCATGGCGGGCGTGTCGGCCGTACCCGGGATCGCCGAGCCGGTCAGCAGGCTCACATACCCCTGTCTGGCGACGTCGTAGGCGTGCCCCTCCTCGCACCGCACCACGCCGCCGGCGAGGGCGAGGCCGCGCCGGCAGACCGGGCACACCAGGTACGGGATGACGTCGGCGAGCATTCCTCCATCATCCCCGAACGCCGGAACCCGCCCGTCCGCCCGGCTCGCCGTCCCTCACCGCGTCCGGGTCCCTCACCGCCGGTCCGGGCGCCCGCGGGCCGCCTGGACGCGGACCGCGACGCCGTCGAGCATGGTGCGCAGCCCGAACTCGAAGAGGCTGTCCAGATCCAGCTCGGCCTCCGGCGACCGCATGATCCGCGAGAAGGCGGGGAAACGCCCGGAGGACAGGAGCCCGTCGAAGGCCGGGGCCTGCGCCGCCATCCACTCGTCGTCGGTGACCCCGCTCTCCTGCCGCGCCCGCGCCTCCTCTTCGAGGTTGACGGCCACCCCGTGCACGTAGCTGTACACGGTGATCACCACGTGCAGGACCTCGTTCGGCCGCAGTCCAAGGCCGGTGAGGCCCTGCATCACCCACTCGGTGCCCGCGAGCGCGTTGGGCGACATCAGCGGGCGGGTGAACGACTGCACAGGGGCGAGCCAGGGATGACGGCGGTACATCGCCCAGTGCTGCCGGGCGACCAGCTCCAGCCGCTCGCGCCAGGTGCGGGCGGAGGGAACGGGCGCGAACTCCGCGCCGAACACGGCGTCGGCCATCAGCAGCACGAGCTCGTCCTTGCCCTGGACGTGCCGGTACAGCGACATGGTGGGCACACCCAGCGCGGCGGCGGCCCTGCGCATCGACAGGGCGGCGATCCCCTCGGCGTCGGCGATCTCGATCGCGGTGCGGACCAGCCGCGCGCGGGCCGGCTCGTGCCCGCCGTCCGCCGTCGCGGGGCCGCGGTGCCGCGCGGGCGCCGGTTCGGGGACGCGCACCACGGTGCCGGCCCCCGGTCGCGGCAGCACGAGACCCTCCTGGCGGAGCGTCGCGAGGACCTTGGTGGCGGTCGCCATGGCCACGCCCCACTCTTTGGTGATCTGCCGCGTCGAGGGCACCCGTTCTCCGGCGCGCAGCTCGCCGGAGGTGATGCGGCGCCGGATCTCGCGGACGATGCGGGCGTAGGGCGGCTCGGGTCGTGTCCCTTGGTCCACCTGGGGCTCCTTCCGCCGGCGCGGCGCACGGGTGCGTCGCCGAGCGTACTAGTGCACCAGGGGCGCCCGCCGTCACCGGCCGGCGGCCGGATCGGCGGATGACGAGGCGCATCGCGCCGTGCCCGCCCGGCGCCCCGTAGTGCTCCCTTCGGGAGCGCACTAGTGCTGATTGCGACATTCTCGCAGTTCATTGCGTCAGTACACCGTACAAACTAGCGTGTACGCGTCGGCCCGTACAGCGTACATACAGCATGGGCCGTCATCCCCCGACCTGGCCGAGGAGGCTGTGATGAACCGAAGTGTCCTGATCAACGGCGCGAGCGTCGCCGGGCCCGCGCTGGCCTTCTGGCTGCGCCGCCACGGGTTCGACCCCGTCGTCGTGGAGCGGGCCCCGGCGCTCAGGGACGGCGGCCACGCGATCGACCTGCGCGGGGTCGCCCACGAGGTGGTCAGGCGGATGGGCCTGTCGGCCGAGGTCCGGCGGGCGAGCATCGGCACGCGCGGCATGTCGTTCGTCGACGCCGCCGGCAGGCCCCGGGCGAGCATGCCCGTGGAGCTCCTCGGCGGCGAGGGCGCGGTCGGCGAGATCGAGATCCTGCGCGGCGACCTGTCGAAGGTGCTCTACGACGCCACCCGCGACGACGTCGAATACGTCTTCGGCGACCACGTCACCGCGCTCGCCGACGACGGAGACGGAGTCGAGGCGCGATTCGCGGCCGGCGGCAGGCGCCGGTTCGGCCTGGTGGTCGGGGCGGACGGCATCCACTCGGCCACCCGCGCGCTCGTCTTCGGGGAGGAGTCCCGGTTCGCCCGCCACCTCGGCTCCTACACCTCGTACTTCACCATCCCCTACCCGGTGGCCCACGACCGGTGGGACCGCTACCACACCCCGCTCGGCGGGCGGGCGGTGGCCGTCCGGCCCACTCCCCGGCCGGACGAGGCCAAGGCGCTGTTCGGCTTCACCTCGCCGCCGCTGTCCTACGACCGGCACGACGCCGACCGGCAGAAGAAGATCGTCGCCGACCGGTTCGCGGACGTCGGCTGGGAGGTCCCCCGGCTGCTGGCGGCCATGTGGGAGTCCCAGGACTTCTACTTCGACGCCATCGGCCAGATCCACATGGATCGCTGGTCCAGCGGCCGGACGGTCCTGCTGGGCGACGCGGCGTACTGCCCCTCGGCCCTCAGCGGCCTCGGGACGAGCCTGGCCCTGGTGGGGGCGTACGTGCTCGCGGGCGAGCTGGCCGCCGCGGGCGGCGACCACCGCGCCGGGTTCGCGGGATACGAGCGTGAGATGCGCGGGTACGTCGCGGCGTCCCAGGCGCGGGCCAACGGCGGTGAGACGGGCTTCCTGTTCCCCAAGTCGACGGCGCAGGTCTGGACGCGGGACATGATGATCAGGACGCTGCCCTACGTGCCGTGGCGGGGCCTGATCGTCAGGCGGCTCCAGCAGGCCGACGCCATCACGCTCAAGGACTACCAGAGCTGACGGCGCCGGCCGTGGCGGGAGCTCAGGCGGGCACGGAGGCCACGCCGGGGGCGAGGAACGCGCGGCCGCCGACCTCGGCGGAGACGCCGGTCCTGTCGAGGTAGGGGGTGATGCCGCCGGTGTGGAACGGCCAGCCGGCGCCGAGGATCATGCACAGGTCGATGTCCTCGGGCGCCGCGACGACCCCTTCGTCCAGCATCAGGCGGATCTCCTCGGCCAGCGCGCGCAGCGCCCGGTCGCGCACCTGCTCAGCGTCCGGCCCGGTCGTCCCGGACGCCTCGAAGATCTGCCGCGCCTCCGGGTCGATGGAGAAGTCCGGGGCGTAGACGCCGGGCTTCCCGGCCTTCACGAGCGTCGCCAGGTTCGACGAGACCCCGTAGCGGCCGGGGAACGCCTCGTGCAGCGTCTCGGCGACGTGCAGCGCCACGGCGGGCCCGACGAGCTGCAGGAGCGCGAACGGGGTCATCGGCAGCCCGAGCCCGTCCAGCGCGTGGTCGGCGACCTCGATCGGGGTGCCCTCGTCCACGGCGCCGATGACCTCGCCCATGAACCGGGTGAGCAGCCGGTTCACCACGAACGCCGGGGCGTCCTTGACCAGCACGCTCGACTTCCGCAGCGCCTTGCCGACCGCGAAGGCCGTGGCCAGCGTGGCGTCGTCGGTCTTCTCGGCCCGGACGATCTCCAGCAGGGGGAGCACCGCGACGGGGTTGAAGAAGTGGAAGCCCACCACCCGCTCGGGATGGCGCAGGCCGGCCGCCATCGCCGAGATCGGCAGCGAGGAGGTGTTGGTGGCCAGCACGCACTCGGGCCCGACGACGGCCTCCACCTCGGCGAAGACCTGCTTCTTCACGGCGAGGTCCTCGAAGACGGCCTCGATGACGAAGTCGGCGTCGGAGAAGGCGTCCTTGGTCAGCGAGCCGGTGACCAGCCCTTTCAGCCGGTTGGCCTGGTCGCCGGTGACGCGTCCCTTGCCGAGCAGCTTGTCCACCTCGGCGTGGACGTGGCCGACGCCCTTGTCCAGGCGGGCCTGGTCGAGGTCGGTGAGGACCACCGGCACCTCCAGGCGGCGGGCGAACAGCAGGGCGAGCTGCGAGGCCATCAGGCCCGCGCCGACCACGCCGACCTTGGTGACCTTGCGGGCGAGCGCCTTGTCCGGGGCTCCCGCGGGACGCTTGGCCCGCCGCTGCACCAGGTCGAAGGCGTACAGGCCGGCGCGCAGCTCGTCGCCCATCAGCAGGTCGGCCAGCGCCTGGGTCTCGGCCTCGAACCCCGCGTCGCGGCTCGCCGAGCCGGCCAGCTCCACCAGCTCGAGCGCCCGGTACGGCGCCGGGGAGGCGCCGCGCAGCTTGAGGTCGACGAGCGTCCTGGCGCCCGCCACCGCGGCCTTCCAGCCCTCGGCGTCCTCGGTGAACGGGTGCCGGGAGACCACGGTCTCGCCGGTCAGCACGCGGGCCGCCCAGCGCAGCGACTCCTCCAGGAAGTCGGCCGGCTCGAAGACCGCGTCGGCGACGCCGAGCTTGAACGCCTCGGTACCCTTGATCATCCGGTTCTGCGACAGCGGGTTCTCGACGATCAGCTTCAGCGCGTTGGCCGGGCCGATGAGGCGGGGGAGCAGCTGCGTGCCGCCCCAGCCCGGAACCAGGCCGAGGAAGCACTCGGGCAGCGCGACCGCCGGGACGCCGGAGGAGATGGTCCGGTAGGTGCAGTGCAGCGCGACCTCCAGGCCGCCGCCCATCGCCGCGCCGTTCAGGAACGCGAACGACGGCACCTCCAGCTCGCCGAGCCGGCGGAACACCTCGTGGCCGAGCCGGCCGAGGGCCTCGGCCTGCTCGCGCGAGCGGACCAGCGCCGCGCCCTTGAGGTCGGCGCCGACGGCGAAGACGAACGGCTTGCCGGTGACGCCGACCGCGGCGATGTCGGAGCGGTCGCAGATGGCGTCGAGGGCCTTGTCCAGCTCGGCCAGGCCGCGGGGGCCGAAGGTGTTCGGCTTGGTGTGGTCGAAGCCGTTGTCCAGCGTGATCAGGGCCATCGTGCCCGCGTCGCCCGGCAGCCGGACGTCGCGCACCAGGGCGTGGGTGACGACTTCGTCTTCGAAGATGTCGGTGATGTCGCTCACTTCGCGCCCTCCCAGGCGAGGTTCTCCCATACGACCGTCCCGCCCATGCCCATGCCGACGCACATGGTCGTGATGCCATGGCGCACGCCGGGGTTCTCGCCGAACTCGCGGGCGAGCTGGGTCATGAGCCGCACCCCGGAGGACGCGAGCGGGTGACCGAACGCGATCGCGCCGCCGTAGGGGTTGACGCGCGGGTCGTCGTCGGCGATGCCGAAGTGCGAAAGGAAGGCCAGCACCTGCACGGCGAAGGCCTCGTTGATCTCGATGAGCCCGATGTCGCCGATGGACAGCCCGGCCAGGCGCAGCGCGCGCTCGGTGGAGGGGATCGGGCCGACGCCCATCACCTCGGGGTCCACTCCGGCGAACGCGTAGGAGACCAGCCGCATCTTGGGCGTGAGGCCCAGCTCGGCGGCGGTGCCGGCGGCGGCGAGGATGCTGCCGGTGGCCCCGTCGTTCAGGCCCGCCGAGTTGCCGGCGGTGACGTGGCCGTGCGCGCGGAACGGCGTCTTCAGCGACGCCAGGCCCTCCATGGTGGTGCCCGGCCGCGGCGGCTCGTCCTCGGTGGCGAGGCCCCAGCCCTCGGCGGCCTTGCGGGTCGCCATCGGCACCAGGTCCGGCTGGATCTTTCCGTTCGCGTACGCCTTGGCGACCTTCTCCTGCGAGGCGACCGCGTAGGCGTCGGCGCGCTCCTTGGAGATCTCGGGGTAGCGGTCGTGCAGGTTCTCCGCGGTCATGCCCATGATCAGCGCGGAGCCGTCGACGAGCTTCTCGGACAGGAAACGGGGGTTGGGGTCGACGCCCTCGCCCATCGGGTGGCGGCCCATGTGCTCGACGCCGCCCGCGATGGCGACGTCGTAGGCGCCGAAGGCGATGCCGCCCGCCACGGAGGTGACGGCGGTCATCGCGCCGGCGCACATGCGGTCGATGGCGTAACCGGGGACGGACTTGGGCAGTCCGGCCAGCACGGCGGCCGAGCGGCCGATGGTCAGGCCCTGGTCGCCGATCTGGGTGGTGGCCGCGATGGCCACCTCGTCGACGCGCTCGGGCGGCAGTTGCGGGTTGCGCCGCATCAGTTCACGGATGACGCGGACGACCAGATCGTCGGCGCGGGTCTCGGCGTACAGGCCCTTGGGGCCCGACCGGCCGAAAGGTGTGCGCACGCCGTCGACGAACACGACGTCACGAGACGTTGGCACGGCTGGCTCCTCGCTGCTCGATGGCTTCGGCCTAGATGCTACTCGCCGGTAACATGATGCCACGGCGCCGGCCCTCGCGGCGCCGCGCACCCCGCCACGCCGCCTCCGGCCTCCGACCACGTGCCTTCCCCCAGGCGCGGCCGTTCACCCCGTGCGGTGTGCCGGGTGCGGACGGCGCGCCTAGGCGATGCCGGTGAGCAGGGTGCGTACGACGCCGGTGGCGAAGTCGTCCGCCTCCATCGGCGAGTCCTCCTCGCCGAGGAACACCCGCAGGAAGGCCCGCTGGTAGCAGGCGCCGAGCAGCAGCGCCGCCGCCGAGCCGGCGTCGGTGTCCGCGCTGATGCGCCCCTGGTCGCGCAGGGTGCCCAGGTACGCGGCGAGCGCTTCCAACGGCTTGTGCGGACCGGCGTTCAGCTTGCGGAGCTCTTCGCGGTGACGCTGGAGCAGCGCCGGCTCGGCGAACAGCGACGACCCGATCGGCATGCTCGCCTCGTAGAACAGCGTCGCCGCGCGGGCGATCTCGACGAGGCAGTCCTCGGTCGAGCGGTCGCCCGGGTCGGCGGACAGCCGCGCGATCACCGACCCGAGCGCGGGCAGCCGCTCTTGAAGGACGGCGACGAACATCTCCTCCTTGCCGGTGAAGTGGCGGTAGAGGGCCGCCTCCGAGCAGCCGGCCGCGCGGGCGATCTCCTTGGTGGTGACGTGGGCCAGGCCCACCGTGCGCATGAGGTGCTCGGCGGAGTCGAGGATGCGCCGGCGGGTGCGGGCGCCGGCGGCCGTGCGCGGCAGGGGCATGTGGGCGGTCGATCCTCTCGGCCGGTGCGGCTTTCGACCGCCGGGGCAAGGGGTACTCATTCTATGATGTGAGTGAGTACTCACCAACCTATGGGGGGACGTCTCATGAAGCTCACCGTTTTCGGGGCCACCGGACGCACGGGGCGGGAAGTCGTCAGGCAGGCGCTGGACGCCGGGCACCAGGTCACCGCCGTGGTACGCGATCCCGCCCGCCTTCCCATCGGCCACTCCGCGCTCGAGGTGATCACCGCGGAGGTGACCTCGCCGCAGGCGTTGCGCCCGGCGCTCGCCGGGCGCGACGCCGCGATCTCGGCCCTCGGCCCGAACGGCAGGAAGGACGTGGGCATCGCGTCCGCGGCGCTGAGCTCGGTCGTCCGCGCGATGGAGGCCAACGACGTGCGCCGCCTCGTGGTCGTGAGCGCCGTCCCGGTCGGCCCGACCCCCGACGGCGAGCCTTTCCTGTACCGCACGGTGCTGCTGCCGCTGCTCAAGCGCGTCCTCAGGGACGCGTACGCCGACCTGCGGGCGATGGAGGACGAAGTACGGCACAGCCCCCTGGAATGGACGATCGTGCGGCCGCCCCGGCTGACCGGCAGGCCGCTGACCGCCGAATACCGGCGGGCCGTGGGCGGCAACGTCCCGCGCGGCCGCTCCATCGGAAGGGCCGACCTCGCCCACGCGATGCTCGCGTGCCTGGACGACCCCGCCTCCGTCAAGCAGCCGGTCGGAGTCGCGTACTGACCTCACCGGTTCAGGAGACCGCCACCTGGCGCAGGAAGGCGGCGTTCGAGGGCGTGTCGCGGAGGCGGTCGAGCAGCACGGCGAGTGCCTGCTCGCGGTCGAGGCTCGAAAGCACGCGCCGCAGCTTCCACACGGCCTCGCGCTCGTCGGACGCCAGTAGCAGCTCCTCGCGCCGGGTGCCGGAGGCGGCCACGTCGACGGCCGGGAACATGCGCTGCTCGGCGAGCGTCCGGCTCAGCCGCAGTTCCATGTTCCCCGTTCCCTTGAACTCCTCGTAGAAGAAGTCGTCCATCCGTGAGCCGGTCTCGGCCAGCGCGGTCGCGAGGATCGTCAGCGACGGGCCCTCACGGGTGGCACGGGCGGCGCCGAACAGGCGCTTGGGCAGGTGGACGGCCTGCGCGTCCACCCCGCCGGTGAGCGTCTTGCCGCCGTTCGGCGCGATGACGTTGTAGGCCCTGCCGAGCCGGGTGAGCGAGTCGAGCAGGACCACCACGTCGGTCCCGCGTTCGACGAGCCGCTTGGCGCGCTCGATCGCCAGCTCGGCGAGCGACGCGTGGTCGCGTTCCGGCCGGTCGAACGTCGAGGCGATCACCTCGGCGCGCACGGACTCGCGGAAGTCGGTGACCTCCTCGGGACGCTCGCCGACGAGGACCACCATCAGGTGGACGCCGGGGTGCTCACGGGCGACCGCGTCGGCGACGGCCTTGAGCACCATGGTCTTGCCGGCCTTCGGCGGCGCGACGATCAGGCCGCGCTGTCCCTTGCCGACGGGGGCCAACAGGTCCACCAGCCGGGTGGCCGGCGAGCCGGTCGCAAGGACGAGGCGCTCATGCGGGTGGACCGGCGTCATGGCGGCGAAGCGCGGCCGGGGGAGTCCTGGCCGCTCGCCGTCGACGGAGACGATCTCGACGTTCCGGTCCCGCGGCCCGCGCGTCCGCGCCACCAGCAGGTCGCCGGGGCGCAGGCCGAGCTCCCCGACCTGCGCCAGAGGGAGGCGGACGTCGTCGTCGCCCGGGAGGTGGCCGCCGGTCCGGATGAAGGCCGCCTTGTCCCGGACGTCGAGCAACCCCCTGATCTCGGTGACGGTCCCGACGGCGCCGCCGCCGGACCGGCCGGCCTGTCCGGTGGCGCTGGCACTGCTGGTGGTGCCGGCGGCGTCCGGGGTGCCGGTCTGACGCCGGCGGGTTCTTCTCGTGGGCGCCGCCACGGGCGCCGGGGCTTCGATGGTCGCTGTCATGGTGATTCCTCGCTGATGAGATGCGTGTCAGGTGGGCGGTGAGTGGGAGAGGGCGCCGGAGAGATCGCGGCAAGAGGCGGGGCGGAAACCCCGACGTGCTCTGGCCCGCAGCGCCGCACGGCGCGTACGGCGATGCGCCGAGCGCCGCGAACGGCGGTGCGCCGGGCACCGCCCGCACGGCGATGTGCGAGCACCGCGTACGGCGATGTGCCGTGCTGAGGGTTCGCCCGCGTTCGGTGGAGGCCGTGGCATCGTCGTCGGCGTTGGCGGACGGCGACGGGTGAGGCCGCGTCAGGCGATCGGCGCGAGCTGCCTGCCCTGAACAGGGCGGCGACAAAGAGATGAACGGCTTACAACGGCGGGGAATGGTGACATCCCACCTATAGAGCCACTTTCACCATAGCATCGGCGTCCGGCTCGGGCGCAAGCCCCCGCCTCATCCCTGCCGCCGCGTCCGCCCGGCGGGCGACGGGCAGGACGACGGACGGGTCTCACGCCGGCGGGCGTGCCAAGCTAGGGGCAGGTGTCCAGTGCAGGGGAGCGCGATGGCGTACGAGCCGATGATGTTCGCCGGGGTGGAGGTCGTCCCGCTCCTCGACGCGGTGGGCCCGATGGGCGGTGACCTGCGGCATCGGCCGGGCGAGTTCTTCACCGGCGGGTCGCCCGAGCACCGCGCGGCGCTGGACGGCGACGAGTGGGTCCTGCACTTCCGCTGCTACCTGCTCCGCCCGCGCGCCGGCCGGGTGATCCTGGTGGACGCGGGGCTGGGCGGACGCGACTCGCCCGCGGCGAGCTGGGCGCCGGTGCCGGGCCGGCTGGTGGACGAGCTCGCCGCCGTGGGCGTGGCGCCGGCGGACGTCGGCACCGTCGTGCTCACGCACCTGCACAGCGACCACGCGTCCGGCGCGGTCACCGACGGGGTGGCCACCTTCCCCGACGCCCGGCACGTCGTCCAGCGCGCCGAGGTCGACTGGATCGAGGGCGCCGGCCCGAGCGCCATACTCGAGCGGGTGCTGCGCCCGCTGACGGGGCTGGTGGACGCCGTGGACGGGGAGGCCGAGGTGGCCTCGGGCGTACGGGTGCTTCCGGCTCCCGGCCACACGCCCGGCCACCAGGTGGTCGAGATCGGGCCGCTGACGCTGACCGGCGACGTGATCCTGCACCCGGCGCAGCTGGCCGACCCGTCCATCGGCTACGTCCACGACGACGACCCGGTGCGGGCGATCGCGACCAGAGAGCGGGTGCTGCGCGGATGCCGGGCCGGCGGCGGCCTCATCGGCACCGCGCACTTCCCCGAGCCCTTCACCCGGCTCCCGCCCGGCGAGGGTGACCCGCCTCGGCAGGGGGCGGGGGCCACCGCGTGACGGTGGCCCCCGCCGGTCAGCCGACCGGTACGGGGACCGGCCGCCGCCGCGCCGCGTCGATGTCGTCGTCATCGTCGTCATCGTCGTCATCGTCGTCGTCGCCGTGCGAGAGCTGCGGCAGCCAGCCGAGCCAGCGCGGCAGGTACCAGTTCCAGTCGCCGAGCAGCTTCATCGTCGCGGGCAGCAGCACCGCCCTGACGATGGTCGCGTCGATCAGGATCGCCGCCGCCAGCCCGACGCCCATCTGCATGAACGTCAGCAGCGACAGGGTCGCGAACGTCGCGAAGACGGCCACCATGATGAGCGCCGCGCTGGTCACCACGCCCGCCGTGGACCGGATGCCGAACGCGACGGCGTCCTCGGTGCGCATGCCCCGGTCGAACGCCTCGCGGATCCTGCTCAGGATGAACACGTGGTAGTCCATCGACAGGCCGAACAGGATCACGAACAGGAACAGCGGCAGCCAGTCGGTGATGTACCCGGTCGAGGTGAAGCCCAGCAGGCCCTCGCCGTACCCCCGCTGGAACACAAGGACGAGCACGCCGTAGGCCGCCGCCACCGACAGCAGGTTGAGCACGATCGCCTTGACCGCGACCACCAGTGAGCGGAACGAGGTGAGCAGCAGCAGGAACGCCAGCAGCAGCACGAACCCGAACACCAGCGGGATGGTGCGGGAGAGCTGCTCGTTGAAGTCCATCGAGCCGGCGGCGCTGCCGGTGACGTGTGCCTCGCCGACCCTCGCGAGCGTCGCCGGCACGACGTCCTGCCGCAGTGTGCGCACGGCGCGTTCCGCCGCCGCGCCCTCGCCCTTCAGGCCGATGGAGATCCGGGCCACCGTCTTGTCCGGGTTGACGTCGACGCCGAACGGCTCGTTGGCCTGGCCGGTGGCGAACGCGCGCCGCTTGAAGTCGTCGATCGCCGCGGTGACGGCCGGCGTGGTGACGTCCGCCGCGTTGAGGACGACGACGGCCGGGTCGTTGCCGCCGGGGAAGGCCTTGTCGATCCGCTTGAACGTCTCGGCGATCGCGTAGTCGCCCTGCAGGTCGTCGATGGTCTGCGAGCCGGTGCGCAGCGTGAACGCCGGCGTGGCCAGCGCCAGCAGCAGGCCGCCCGCGACGACGACCGAGACCAGCGGGTGGCGCAGGACGGGGGTGAGGACCGCGTTCCAGAATCGGCCGTGCCCCTCGCGACCGCCGAGTCTGCGCTTCCAGGTGAGCCGTCCTCGCGACAGCACGCGCGCGGTGCCGTGGATCACCCGCGCGTCGATCTTGTCGCCGATCAGCGACAGCAGCGCGGGAAGCACCGTCAGCGAGCCGATCATCGCGGTGAGGACGACCAGGATCGTGCCCTCGGCGAAGCCCATGAACACCCCGTTGCCGGTCAGGAACATGCCCGCCATGGCGACGATGACCGTGATGCCGGAGATGAGTACCGCGCGTCCCGACGTGGCCGCCGCGATCTCGATGGCGCGCCGCTCGCCGCGGCCCTTCGCCCGCTCCTCCCGCTCCCTGCGGATGTAGAACAGCGAGTAGTCGACGCCGACCGCGAGGCCGATGAGCAGCATGAGGTTCGGGGTGGCCTCGTCCACGTGCAGCAACTGGCTGGTGAAGCCCAGCAGGCCGGTCGCCGCCACGATCGCGGTCATCGCCAGCGCCAGCGGGATCAACGCGGCGAGCAGCGCGCCGAACGCCGCCAGCAGGATGCCGAGGGTGATCGGCAGCGACAGCTGCTCGGCCCGCACGAAGTCCTGGTCGATCGCCTCGCCGATCAGCTTGCCCGCGCTCGCCCCGCCGGCCTCCTCCACGCGCAGTTCGGAGAACCGCGCCTGCACGCCCGCGACGGCGTCCAGCACCGGCTGCACGCGCTCGTCCGCGGTCGCGCCGTCGCCCTTCATGTCGAACTGCACGAGCGTGGTGCGCCGGTCCTGGGTGACCGGGGACGGGTGCGCGTCGTACGGGGTGCGGACGTTCTCGACCCGGCCGGTCGCGGTCACCGCGTCCTTGACTCCGGTGACCGCGGCGCGGAACCTCGGGTCGTCCACGGTGAGCGCGCCGTCCTTGGACTGGATCAGGACGACCTCGCCCGCGACGTCCTTGAAAGCGGCGCCGTCGAGAATCCGGCCGGCCTCCCGGGAATCGCCGTTCGCGCTTTCGTAGTCCTTCATCTTCTCCGTGCCGACCGCGTTCCCGGCCACGGTCGCGACCGCCACGAAGGCGACCCAGATCAGGATCGCCGCCCAGCGGTGACGCGCGCTCCAGCCGCCCACCGAGGCGGCCAGATTCCTCCGGCGTCTCATGCGATGTCTCCCCCAGCTTTGTTTTCCCTTGAAGGTAGAAGCCGGGAAAGGCGGTCACATCGGCCGTGCAACGCATATGAGAGGTACCCCGCAGGGGGTAGGCCGGGCGGCGCCCGTCCCTCTCCAGGTCTACGGGGAGCCCCCTAGGGGACGGCGGAACGGGCACGGCGATACGGTCGAAGCCATGGTCGTGCTTCCGCCGGACGAGTTCTACGCCGGGCTCAACAAGACGCTCCTGGGCGCCGGCGCCTTCATCACCGACCCGGCGGGCAGGGTGCTGCTCGTCAAGCCCAACTACCGCGACCACTGGCTCTGGCCGGGCGGCCACGTGGACGAAGGCGAGACCCCCGACCAGGCGTGCGCCCGCGAACTGGCCGAGGAGCTCGGGCTGTCGGTGCCGGTCGGCGGGCTGCTCGGCGTGCACTGGGTGCCGCCGTTCGGCGACCGGCCGCTGCCCCTGGTGCACTTCCTGTTCGACTGCGGCGGGCTTCCGGGCGCCGACCGCCTCGTCCTGCAGGAGGAGGAGCTGGACGCGTGCGGCTTCTTCGACGAGGACGAGGCGAAGGCGTTGATGCCCGCCTACCTCGTCCGCCGCATGCGCGCCGCCATGGAGGCCAGGCGGCGCGGCACGTCGTTCTACCTCACTGGAGGCTCCCCCGAGTTCGCCCGCTGACCCGCGACGAGGTCCCGGGCCGGCTCGGGCGGCGCCGCCCGGTGAGCGGCCGCGTGGACGGCAAGCCACGCGGCCGGCCGGGTCACCGGGTGCGGATCCGGGTCACCGGGTGTAGATGACGGGGGCGGACGGGGTCGACATGCCGTTCCCGATGAAGAAGCTCGGGTGCGGGGGCTGGTTGTAGGCGGTGTTCTGCCAGGCGATGGCCTCGCGGTACTGGATGTCGTGCATCAGGGTGAAGATGCGCCGGTCGGTCACCGTGGTCGTCGCGTAGACGCGCAGGGCGCGGTCGTCGCTGGTCGGCCAGACGATCTCCTCGCGCCAGTCGCCGAACAGGTCCGCCGACAGCGAGGGCGTCGCCTTGGTGCCGTTGTTGGAGTGCACGCCCGAGGCGGTGAGCAGCCGCGTCGAGCCATTGGGGCCGTACTTGTCGACCTGCGTCTGGTCGAGCAGTTCGCGCACCGGGTCGGCGTCCCACCAGGCGAGGAAGTTCATCGAGGAGGGCTTGGCGCCCACGTTGGCGCCCCTGGTGTTGCGCAGCCCGTCGGCCCTGGACGACCACGACTCGGCGCCGGGGCTGCCGGACCAGATGTCGCCGGACACGCCGCGCCCGTTGTCGCCGTTCGCCGGCGTCGTCCACAGCACCTGGCCGGTGCGCGCGTCCGCCATCCACGAGCTGGGCTTGCTGGAATCCTCGTCGACCTTGAAGACCTCCAGGCCGGCGCGGGACGGGTCGAGGTCGCCGACGTGCAGGGCGTCGCCGTGGCCGTTGCCGGTGTTCCACATCGGGGAGCCGTTGTCGTTGATCGCCATCGCGCCGAAGATGATCTCGTCCCTGCCGTCGCCGTCCGCGTCGGCGATGGACAGGTTGTGGTTGCCCTGGCCGGTGTACTGCGACCCCGAGGAGTTGGAATCGAAGGTCCACCGCTTGGTCAGCGAGCCGTTGCGGAAGTCCCACGCCGCGATCACCGTACGCGTGTAGTAGCCGCGCGACATGATCAGGCTCGGCCGGGTGCCGTCCAGATACGCGGTCCCGGCCAGGAACCGGTCCACCCGGTTGCCGTAGGAGTCACCCCAGTTGGACACCGTGCCGCGCGGCGGGTCGTAGTTCACCGTCGACATGGCCCTGCCGGTCTGCCCGTTGAACATCGTCAGGTACTCGGGCCCCGACAGCACGTACCCCGAGGAGTTGCGGTAGTCGGCGCCGGAGTTGCCGATGACGACACCGGCGCCGTCCCGGGTCGCGTCGGCGGTCTTCATGGCCACCTCGGCCTTGCCGTCGCCGTCGTAGTCGTACACCTGGAACTGCGTGTAGTGCGCCCCGGCCCGGATGTTGCGGCCGAGGTCGATGCGCCACAGCCGGGTGCCGTTCAGCCGGTAGGCCTCCACGAAGACGTTGCCGGTGTAGCCGGACTGGGAATTGTCCTTGGCGTTGGTCGGGTCCCACTTCAGGACGAACTCGTACTGGCCGTCGCCGTCGAGGTCGCCGACGCTGGCGTCGTTGGCGGTGTAGCTGTAGGAGACCCCGTCGGGGGTGGTGCCGCCGGACGGCGGCTGGATCGGCACGTCGAGGTAGGCGCCGCCGGTGAAGCGCAGCGAGCTCTCCGAGGCGGCCTGCTCGGCGCCGCCGATGACCGGCCGCACGGTGTAGCTCGCGTCGGCCGCGGCGCCGCTGTCCAGGTAGTTGGTGGACCCGGTGATCGGCGAGGAGTTCAGCTTGGTGGAGCCCCGGTAGAGGTTGAAGGCGATGTCGGAGGGGTCGTTGCCGAACATCCGCCAGGACACCAGGTTGCCGCTGCCGGACCGCGCGCTCACCAGGCCCCGGTTCAGCCGCTCCGCCTGGCGCGCGTTCGCGGGCGTCGGCGTCGGCGTGGGCGTCGGGGTAGGCGTGGGTGTCGGGGTGGGAGTGGGCGTCGGGGTGGGCGTGGGAGTGGGCGTCACGCTTGGGGTGGGCGTGGGCGTGGGGGTCGGCGTCGGCGTCGGATCGGTCGTTCCCGTGCAGGTCACGCCGTTGAGGGTGAACGACTCCGGGACCGGGTTGCTGGAGTTGTTCCACGAGCCGTTGAAGCCGAAGGAGGTGCTCGCGCCCGTGGCCAGCGCGGCGTTGTAGCCGGCGTCGGCGGCGCTCACCTGGGCGCCGCTCTGGGTCGCCGTGGTGTTCCACGCCTGGACGATCTGCTGGCCCGCGGTGAAGCTCCACGCCAGCCGCCAGCCGTTGATCGCGTCACCGAGATTGGTCACGGTCACGTTCGCGGAGAAACCTCCCGACCACTGGGTGCTGACCGCGTAGTCCACCCGGCAGCCGGCGGCGGCGTGGGCCGCGACGGTCGTCGCCGTCCCGGTCGTCGCCACCGTGGCGGCGGCCGCCGCCGCCAGGATCACCAGCCGGCGGACCGGCGATCTCGCGATGTAGCGCATGACTCTCCTCTTCGTGCGGAGCGCCGGGCACCGAACCGGGGGTTAAAACGATTCGATGGGCGGCGCGCGACATACCCGCGAGGCCTGACCTTCCGTCGCGACTGATTCTTCGCAACCTAGGCCGAGCCGGACGGGCCGCGCCACGGCCGCTCACCGGGCGCCGGCGCGGCACTCAAAAGCCCGGCGCGGGCGGCCGTGCCCACCTGCGTCTTTCCGCTCCGGCGGCACCGGTCCGCGGGCCGGGCGAGTTGAAACTTCCACACGACGGGACGCCTCACCCGGCGCGCCCGGACGGGGCCGGATCCGGCGTTCAGGACGCCGGGCGGCTGGTGGCCTCCAGCAGTTCGCGCTCGAACCAGGCGATGGTGCGGCGCAGACCGGTGATGGCGTCTATCCGCGGACGCCAGCCGAGCCTCGCCTCGGCGAGGGAGGTGTCCGGCCGTCGCACGGCGGGGTCGTCCACCGGCCGGTCGACGAACGTGATCGGCGAGGAGGAGCCCGCCAGGTGCCTGATCGTCGTGGCCAGCTCCAGCATGGACAGCTCTGAGGGGTTGCCGATGTTGACCGGTCCGGCGAAGTCGCCGTCCGCCAGCGCGAGGACGCCCTCCACGGTGTCGTCCACGTAGCAGATCGACCGCGTCTGGCCGCCGTCCCCGGCCACGGTGATCGGCTCGCCGCACAGGGCCTGGCGGACGAACGTCGGGATGGCGCGCCCGTCGTAGGGGCGCATGCGCGGGCCGTAGGTGTTGAAGATGCGCACGATGGCGGTGTCGACGCCGTGGGACTGCCGGTAGGCCGTGGTCAGCGACTCGGCGAACCGCTTGGCCTCGTCGTACACGCTGCGCGGGCCGACCGGGTTGACGTTGCCCCAGTACGTCTCGCGCTGCGGGTGCTCCAGCGGGTCGCCGTACACCTCGCTGGTGGACGCCAGCACGAACCGGGCGCCCTTCTCGCGGGCCAGTCCGAGCGCGTGCAGGGTGCCGAGGCTGCCGACCTTGAGCGTGGCGATCGGATGGCGCAGGTAGTCGGTCGGGGAGGCCGCCGAGGCGAAGTGCAGCACCAGGTCCACATCGCCCGGCACGTGGACGAACCCCGTCAGGTCGCACTCGACCAGCCGGAACCTCGACCGGCCGATCAGGTGCTCCACGTTGGCGGGCGAGCCGGTGAGGAAGTTGTCCATGCAGATCACGGTGGCGCCCTCGGCCAGCAGCCGCTCGCACAGGTGGGAGCCGAGGAACCCCGCGCCCCCGGTCACGACGACCCGGTGTGCTCTCATCGCGCGCTCACTCCCAGAAGGTCCACGGCGGCGTCGAGCACGGCCTCGACGCCGATCTCCATCAGGCCGGGATCGGTCCGGCTTCCGTGCGGGTCGCCGTGCCGTCCGGCCCACAGGGCGACATGGCGGCCGGTCGGCGGCGGTCCCCACTGCGCGGGAGCCACCGGGCCGAACAGCACCACCGACGGCGTCGCGAAGGCCGTGGCCAGATGCGCGGCGCCGGTGTCCCCGCAGACCACCAGGCGCGCCCCGGCGACCAGCCGCGCCAGGCCGCGCAGGTCCGTGCGGCCCGCGACGACGCGCTCGGCCGGCAGACCGGCCAGCGTGCCGACGCGGACGGCGAGGGAACGCTCGGCGGCGCTCCCGGTGACGACCACGCGATGGCCGGCGCGTTCGAGCGCCGCGGCCACCTCGGCGAACCGCTCCGCCGGCCAGCGGCGCGCCGGCGACGCCGCCCCCGGATGCACCACCACGAGTCGGCGGCCGGCCGGGCCGGGCCGGAGGGCGGCCGGGTCCAGCCGGAGGTCGGCCGGGTCGGCGGGCATGCCGTACCACCGCAGGAACTCGCACCATCTGTCCACCTCGTGCATGCTCTGCCGCCAAGGCGGGCCGGTAAGACAGGGGAATTCCAGGTGCGCGTGCGTGAGCAGCAGCCCGGGGCCGGTGCGAGACAGCGCGGCGGTGCTCTGCGGCCCGCGCCCGTGCAGGTTCACCGCGACGTCCGGACGGTCGACCGGCACCGGGCCGGGCCCGGTCACGTCGAGCGTCTCGTCGACGGCGCCGATGAGCGGGACCAGGCCGTCCAGGGCGGCGGGCGCCGCCAGCACGAGGCGGTGGCCGGGGTAGGCCCGGCGCAGCCCCCGCAGGGCGGGAACGGCGGTCAGCAGGTCGCCGAGCCCCAGCGCCCGCAGCACCAGCAGCACGGGCTGCCCGCGCAGCACGGTCCTGCCACGCGGCGCCGGCCTGCCGCGGAGCAGCGGACGCCGGCGCACCATCGGCTCCCCGCGGGGCGCCGCCGGCCGCGCCGTGGGGTTCATGGCCATGACGGCTCCGTGGACGGGCAGACGACGAGCTCGCGGATCTCGCATCCGGGCGGCTGGCCGAGGGCGAACACGATGGCCGCCGCCACGTCCTCGGGCTGGTTCAGCCGGGCGTCCGGGCCCGGCCGGTACCGCTCCTGCCTGCCGTCGAAGAAGCGCGTGCGCATGCCGCCCGGCACCAGCAGCGTGACGCCCACCTGGCCGGCGAGTTCGGCGGCCAGCGCCCGGGTGAAGCCGACGACGCCGGCCTTGGCCGCGCAGTACGCCGTCGCGTCGCCCACCGCCCGCAGGCCCAGCGTCGAGGCGCAGGTGACGACGCGGCCGGCCGAGCGCACCAGGTGCGGCAGGGCGGCGCGCACCACCGAGGCGGTGCCGAGCAGGTTGACGCCGACGACCCGCTCCCACTCGGCGGCGGGCACCTCCGCCAGCGGACCGCACCGGTCGACGCCGGCGGCCGTCACCACTCCGTCGAGGCCGCCGGCCCGTCCGGCCAGCTCCTCGACGGCCGCCGCCACCTGTTCGCGGTCGGCGACGTCGGCCAGGACATGGTCCACGCCGTCCTCGGGCACGTCGACGTCGATCACCAGCGGCCGCCCGCCCGCCTTGGCGACCGCGCCGGCCGTGGCCTTCCCCAGACCCGACGCCCCGCCGGTGATCAGGATGTTCCCCACCATGCTCGATGCTCCTCGTTCCGTGAGTTGCCGTGAGTTGCCGTGAGTTGCCGTGAAGGGGGGCGCTTTCCCTGCAAGGGGGGCATGGGGGGAGGGCTCTACACCACCTCCTGGGCGGCGGCGATGAGCCCGGTGGTGGAATGGCCGGGGACCGTGGGCAGGACGACGACCTCGCCGCCGGCCCGCCGCACCGCCTCGGCCTCGGGGAGCTCCTGGCCGGTGTAGTCGCCGCCCTTCACCCACACGTCCGGCCGCAGCCGGTCGATGAGCAGGCACGGGGTGTCCTGCTCGAACACCACGACGGCGTCGACGCAGCCGAGGGCCCGCAGGATCTCCACCCGGTCGCGCTCGGCGACGACCGGGCGGCCGGGCCCTTTGAGGCGGCGGACGGACTCGTCGGAGTTGACGCAGACGATCAGCGCGTCGCCGAGCGCCCTGGCCTGCCGCAGCAGGCTCACGTGGCCCGCGTGCAGCAGGTCGAAGCAGCCGCCGGTGGCGATCAGCCGCCCGCCCGTCGTGCGCACCGTGTCCGCCAGCTCCACCGCGGTGCGGGGCCGGTCGTCCAGCGCGGTGCGCGGGCCGCCGGTGCGCGGCGGCTCGTGCAGGCGGATGGTGGCGGCGCCGCCCGCGGCGACGAAGCGCGTCGCCTCCGTGACCGCCACCGCCACCGCGTCCTGCACCGAGGCCCCGTCCCGCAGCGCCAGCGCCGCCGCGGCGGCGAACCGGTCGCCGGCCCCGCACGTGTCGCAGCCGTTGACCGGCATGGGGGGCGGCAGCCGGAGCGTCCGGCCGGCGCGGGTGCACAGCACGGCGCCGTCGACGCCCCGGGTGACGGCGACCGCCTCGGCGTGCAGCTCACGCACCAGGTGGCGGGCGGCCTGCTCGACGCCCGTGCACGGCCGCCCGTACAGGGCGGCGGCCTCGGCCTCGCTCGGCGTGACCAGCGCGCACCCCGGCACCGGCGGGAAGCCGGCCGGATGCGGGTCCCAGACCAGCGGAGCGGTGCGCCGGTTGAGCAGGTCGCGCACGGTGTCGGCGGCGCCGCGCCCGTAGTCGGACACCAGCACCGCCCCCGCGGCGCGCAGCGCGCGGGCCGCGCGGTCGCCGTCGGGGCCGCGCCAGGCGCGTCCGTCCCCGGTGTCGACGCGCAGCAACGTCTGGCCGCGGGCCCGGACGCGCGTCTTGCGCGAGGTCGTGCCGCGCAGCGGCAGCCGCACGACCTCGGCGAACCCCGACAGCAGGGCGCGCAGCCGCTCGCCGGAGAGGTCCTCGCCGAGCGCCGTGATCAGCACCACCTCGGCGCCCTCGCGGGCGGCCAGCAGCGCGGCGAGGCCCGCCCCTCCGGGACGGCGGTGCTCGGTGCGCCCGCGGACCACCGGGACCGGCGCGTCCGGGCAGAGCCGGTCCGCGTCGCCCTCGATGTCCACGTCGAGCAGCGAGTCGCCGACGACGACGACAGGCCCTCCCCTCATCCCGGTCCCCCCTCACGCGGTCCGCGGACGTCCTGGCCTCGCCGGTGGCGTCCGTTGCCCCCGTCGTGCCCGTCCACACGGTCGAGTTCCGCCCGGCCGGCCTGCGTGGCCCGACCGTCATATCTGTCATGTCCGTCGTGACCCGGGCGAAATGCTCTGTCGCGCGCCGCGGCGTCGTAGGCGTCCAGGAGGGATCCGCCGAAGGCGTCGCGGTGGGCGTCCCGCAGGGATCCGTCGAAGGCGTCGCAGAGCAGGTGGATCACCGCCAGATGGACCTCCTGGACGGTCGCGCAGTCCTGCGAGGGCACCGCCACCGCCTCGTCGCAGCGCGCGGCCAGCGGGTTCGGGGCGCGCCCGGTCAGCGCCCAGGTGACGAGCCCGCCCGCGCGCGCCGCCTCGGCCGCGGCCAGGACGTTCTCGCTGTTCCCGCTGGTCGACAGGCAGAGCAGGACGTCCCCCCGCCGCCCGTGCGCGCGCACCTGGCGTGCGTACATCTCCGCGGCGCCGAAGTCGTTGGCGATCGCCGTGGTGGAGGAGGTGTCGGCGTGCAGCGGGATCGCCGCGTACGGGCGCCGGTCGGTGCGGAAACGGCCGACCAGCTCGGCCGTCAGATGTTGCGCCTCGGCCGCGGATCCGCCGTTGCCGCAGGCCAGCAGCCTGCCGCCGCCCCCGAGTACCGCGGCCAGCGCGCGGCCCCACGCGTGGATCCTCGGGGTGTCGGCGTCCACCGCGTACAGTGCGGCGCTCAGCCGTGCGAAGTGCGGGTGCATGACCGTCAACCTCCCGTCGCGGTGAGCCGGCCCGTGCGGTCGCCGGTCAGGCTGCGGTACACCGACTCGGTGCCGGCCGCCACCCTCGGCCAGCCGTACCTGGACCGGGCGCGGCGCAGGCCCGCGGCGGCCAGCGAGGCCCGCAGGTCCGGCCTGGCCAGCAGGTCGCGGAGCACTCTCGCCAGCGTCCGGGGCCGGCGCGGCGGCACGAGCGGGCCGCATCCGGAGACCGTGTCCAGGTGGCCGCCGACGGCGGAGGCGACCACGGGGACGCCGCAGGCCATGGCCTCCACCGGCACCATGCCGAACGGCTCGTACCAGGGCACGGTGACGACCGCCTGCGCCGACCTCATCAGGGCGGGGACGTCCGCGCGCGCGACGCTGCCGACCAGCCTGACCCGGTCCGCCAGCCCGGACGCCGCGGCGAGCCTGCTCAGCCGCGTGAACTCCTCGTCGCCCGGGTCGCCGCCCGCGATCGTCAGGTGCGCGCCGGGCACGTGCGCCAGCGCCTCGATGACCGTCTCGACGCCCTTGCGGGGGACGAGCCTGCCGATGCTGAGGATCCGCGCGGCCCCGTCCGGCAGCGGACGGCCGCCGTCCGCCGCGTGGGTGGGTACGGGGACGCCGGGGTGGAACAGGTCCAGGTCGACGCCGCAGGGGACCACCGTGACCCGCTCGACGGGCACGTCCATCGCCGCGAGCTCCTTGACCTCGTCGGTGCAGGTGGCGATGACGGCGGCGGCGCGCCGGCCGATGTCGCGCTCGGCGGCGAGGCGGTCGGGCGGGCTGGTGTCGGCCGCGCCCTGCCAGCGCTGCTTCACCGTGCCGAGCGCGTGGAAGGTCTGGACGACCGGTACGCGCAGCTCCTCGGCCGCCGTCAGCGTCGCCAGGCCGCTCATCCAGAAGTGCGCGTGCGCGACGTCGGGCCGCGCGGCCCGCCAGCGCCGCGCGAGGTGGGCGGCGAAGGCGGGCATGTGCGGCAGCAGTTCGTCCTTGGGCAGCGGCTCGGGCGGCCCGGCGGGCACGTGCTCGACCGTCACGCCGGGCGCCATCGCGACCACGGGCGGCTCGTCGACGGCCGCGCGCCGCGTGTAGACGGTGACGTCGTGCCCGAGGGCCGCCAGGGCGGCGGCCAGCCCGGCGACGTGGACGTTCTGCCCGCCCGCGTCGACCCCGCCCACGGCGGCGAGCGGGTTGGCGTGCTCGGACACCAGGGCGATCCTCATCGCGCCCCCTCCCGGACGCCGCTCGCGCCCGAACCGTCCACGCCCGGACCGTCCACGCCCGAACCGTCCACGCCCGAACCGTCCACGCCGGGACCCTCCGCGCCGGGACCCTCCACGCGGGGATCCGCCACGCCCGCGCCGTCCCGTCCCATGCCGGTTCGTCCGGCGCCGTCCCCCTGGGCGGCGACCAGGGCGAGCACCGTGCTGACGACCTCCTCGCTGGTCACCGACGACAGGCACGGATGCCCGGCCACCGGGCACACGCGCGCCCGGCTGCCCCGGCACGGCGCCTGCTGGTCGCCGAGCAGGACGACCGGCACGCGGTACGGCGCCCAGCGCGCGGCGGGCACGACAGGAGCGAACAGGCTCACCACCGGGGTGCCGACGGCCGCCGCCAGGTGCGCGGGACCGGTGTTGGCCACGACGGCCACCGACGCCCCCGCGAGCACGGCGGCCAGCTCGGGGAAGGTGGTCACGCCGCCGAGGTCGCAGCCGTACGCGCCGGCGACCTGGGCGGTGAGCGCCTGCTCGTCCGGGTCGCCGGTCACCACCACCCGCACACCGGACAGGACCAGGTCGCGCACGGTCCTCGCGTGGTGCTCCGCGGGCCACGCCCGCGCGGGCGCCGACGTCCCGGGATGGACGACCACATAGCCCGGCGGGCCGGTGAACTGGTCCACCGACGGCAGCGGGCGGCGCACCGCCAGCGCGCCGTCGTCGCCGGGAGGCGGCTCGAACCCGGCGGCGCGGGCCAGGCCGAGCATGCGCTCGGCCTCGGGCACGTCCACGGTCTCGTCCACGATGTGCCGGACGTCCAGCAGGGACCCGGGGTAGTCCTCGCTGATCGCGGCGATGCGCGGGACGCCCGCCAGGCGCAGGAGCAGCGCCAGCGGCAGCGACGACTGGTGGAAGGAGGTGAACACGACGGCCAGCTCCGGGGCGGTCTTCTCCACCAGCGAGGTGAGCCGTTCCACGTGCGTGCGGCTCACCGGCAGCGGGTCGGGGTCGATCCACGGGGCCCGCCATTCCAGCACCCGGTGCACCCCGGGCAGCAACTGGGCCGCGGCGCCGCCGTTCGGCCCGGTGAGCAGCACGACCTCACGGGCGGACGCGGCGATCGCGCGGATCGCGGGGCCGGCCAGCAGGACGTCACCGGCGTTGTCCAGCCGGACGGCCAGGACGGTGCCGGGCCGCGCCTCCGCCGTACCGCCCGCGACGCGACGCTCCGCCTCCTCACCGTTCGCGGCGTGCCTCATCGCCGCCGTCATGCTGTTCGCGGCGTATCGTTCCGCCGCGGCCTCTGCGTCGGTGGCACGCCTCCGGCCATCGGGACGCCGCGCGGCGGCTCCGGGGCCGGTCACCGGCGCACCCGCAGTTCTCCCCGCAGACGGTGCGCGCAGGCGGCCGGCGGGATGATCACACTGGTCACGGCCATGCGGAGCACCTCCTCGGGGGTACGCGGGCCCGGGGCGAGCCTGGCCCAGGCGAACTCGGCGGTCAGCGCGAACCACGCCAGCCCGGCGGCGGTGCCGAGCGCGGGCAGGCGGCGCACCCTGGAACCGGGGCGCGCCCCGTGCCCGCGCGCCCGGCCCGGCGACCCGCCCACGGTGGCCAGCAGGGCGCACGACAACAGGCCGAGGGCGGTGGTGAGCGCGTGCAGGGGCAGCCGGCCGGGGACGTCGTCGACGACGGCGCGCCACCCCGGCCCGTGCAGCCGCCGCATCAGCGCGTCGTCGGCGTTGCCCCGCTGGGCGCGGACGCTGGTCCAGAACCCGTCGTCCCGCACGGGGTGCAGGGTGACGCGCCGTCCCTTGGCCAGCCCGTATCCGGCCTTGAGCAGCCGCAGCGCGATGTCGGCGTCCTCGCGGTAGGCGTGCGGGAAGCGCTCGTCGAAGCCGCCGACGCGCTCGAGCGCAAACCTGCGGTACGCCATGTCGGCCGTCGTCCAGTCGGCGCCGGCGAGGGCGGCGGTGTTCCGCTCGGCGTCGGTGGGCCGCCGCCCGGCCGGCAGGTCCACGCGCAGGCGTCCCTGCGAGCCCGCGACGTCCTCGGGGAGGTCGGCCAGGTCGGCGACGAGCGCTTCGCGCCAGCCGGGCCGCGGCACCACGTCGTCGTCCAGGAAGGCGATCCACGGGGTGCGGGCGGCCCGCCAACCGGCGTTCCTGGCGGCGGCGGGGCCCCGTCCTCCGGTCCGCAGCACCTCGACGTGGCCGGGCACCTTGAGCGCCGGGCAGAACCGCGGCCGGTCGTCCACCACGATGGTGGGCAGGTCGGCGTCGAGCGCGTCGAGCACCTGCCGCAGGCTGCGCCGGCCGATGGTCGGGATGACGACTGTGATCATGAGCTGAACACCTCCCCGCGGCGCACCAGGTAGGGCCCGATGGCCAGCAGGTCGACCGGGGCCGAGCCGAAGCACTCCAGGGCGTCGCGCGGGTCGTCCACCATGGGACGCCCGGCGGTGTTCAGGCTGGTGTTGACGACGACCGGCAGCCCCGTGCGGGCATCGAACGCCTCCAGCAGGCCCGCGAGCAGCGGTTCGGCGCCGCGGTCCACGGTCTGGACGCGCGCGGTGCCGTCGACGTGGACGACGGCGGGGATGCGGTCGCGCCATTCGGGGCGTACGTCGTGGACGAAGAGCATGTAAGGGCTGGTCATGGGGCCGCGGGTGAAGATCTCGCAGGCGCGGTCGGCGAGGACCATGGGGGCGATGGGGCGGAACTGCTCGCGGCCTTTGACGGCGTTGAGGCGTTCGGTGTTGGCGGGTCGTCCGGGGTGGGCGAACAGTGATCGGCGGCCGAGGGCGCGGGGGCCGTACTCCGACCGGCCCTGGAACCAGGCCACGACGCGGTCGGCGGCCAGCTCGGCGGCGACCGCGTCCGCCAGGTCGGCTGGCCGCCGGTACGGCACGCCCGCCGAGGTCAGCCAGGCGGCCAGCTCCTCGTCGGTCCATCCGCGGCCGAGGTCGGCGCCGGGCATCGGCGCGGCGGGCTCGCCGTGCAGGTGCGCCAGGTACAGCGCGCCGCCGAGCGCGGTGCCGGCGTCTCCGGCGGCGGGCTGCACCCAGATGTCGTCGAAGGGGCCTTCGGCCAGCAGGCGGGTGTTGGCGACGCAGTTGAGCGCCACGCCGCCGGCCATGGTCAGCCGCCGCTCGCCGGTGCGCCCGTGCAGCCATCCGGCGAGGTCCAGCAGCACCTCCTCCAGGCGGGCCTGGACGCTGGCCGCCAGGTCGGCGTGGTCGGCCGTCCAGCCCGCGCCAGCCGCGAGGTCGCGACGGGTGAGCGCCTTGGCGTACTGGTTCCAGTCGATCGGCTCGACGCGGAAGCCGCCGTCGCCGGTGGCGTAGATGCGTTCGCGCAGCTCGCCGAGGTGGCGGGGCTCGCCGTAGGAGGCCATGGCCATGACCTTGTACTCGTCGCAGGAGCGCAGGAAGCCGAGGTGCTCGGTGACCTCCTCGTACATCAGCCCGAGCGAGTGGGGGAGCTGCTGGGCGGCCAGCACGGTCAGGTCGCCGTCCCGGTAGTGGCCGGCCAGGTGCGACACGGCCTCGCCGCGGCCGTCGCACACCAGCACCGCCGAGTCGCGGAACGGGGCCGCCAGACCGGCCGAGGCGGCGTGCGCGACATGATGCGGGACGAACCGCACCTGCGCGGTGTCCAGCCCGGGCAGCGCGGTGGCCAGGAACGCGGGCGCGCGGCGCGCGTAGGTCGTGCGCAACCCTTCCCAGCACACCTCCGCCTTCGGGTCGCGGAGCTCGGCCGCGCCGCCGGCGAGCCCGGGGCCGAGTTCGCCCGCCCCGCCGAGCCCGGAGCCGTCGTCGGCCGCGCGGGCGACGCCGATGCCGAAGCCGGTGGGCGACTGCTGGTCAAGGCGCACCAGCTCGGGGTCGTAGGAGTAGGCGACGCCGTCGAGGTCCTCGGGCCGGAGCCCGGCCTGCCGCAGGCACCACGCGGCGGCCCGCTCGGGGAGCTCCCAGGCCGAGAAGGGCACCGGGCGCTTGCCATGCTTGCGGCGGCTGAACCGTTCTTCCTCGGCGGCCGCGACGACCTCTCCGTCCACGACCAAGGCCGCCGCCGGATCATGGAATATGGCGTTGATCCCCAGAAACCGCATCGGCATACCTCCGTAGGGCCGCGGTGGTCTGGTTACCGAGCGAAGCGGTTCCCAAACGCCGCTTTGCGCATACGTCGAGGTAGAAAGGTGTGAATCTTGAACTTTGTCACTATGTGTAGCGGAAATCGGGCTTTTGTCGCCGCGGACGACCGCCATCGCGACCGCCGCCGGAGGCCGTCGCACTGATCACTCCGGCGGCTCGGGGAGAACGTTAAACGACTCGGCTGATCACCCTCGACGAGGCTCCGGCGACGGCCGGCGGGCCCCGCCGATCATCCGCGCCGGTCCACAGGCGCCGGCTCGCGTCCGCCTTCGCCGCGCGGCGCGGTCGTCAAGGTGACGACGCCGAGGACGATGGCCGTCAGGGCCGCGAGGACGGCGAGCGACTGCTCTCCGGCGGTCGCGGCCAAGCTGGTGAGCGCGGCGCCGGCGAACGTCAGCGTGCGCAGCGCGGCCGTCAGCGTCCGCACGACCGGCCGGAGCATCGTCGCGAGCACGGCGGCGAGCAGGCTGCCCCACACGATGGCCGCCACGTACTCGTCCCCGGCCTCCATGCGGCTCAGCGCCTGCCGCATCGGCGCGGGCCCCGCGTTGAGCGGGACGATGCCCGGCATCCGGTCGGGGAACAGCAGCCACGCCGCGTCGCCGAGGACGGACACGACCGCGCAGCCGACGGCGCCCGCGCACAGCACGGTCATGAACACCTGACCGGTGTCGCGCGTGCGCCGGGCGACCGCGAACACCGCCGCCGCGAACGCGCCCACGAGCGCCGCCAGCGGCCACGATCCGCGCCCCGGCAGGACGTCGGCCAGCGGAGGCAGGACGCGTTCGAAGGGGATGAGCAGGAAGCACGCGGCGCCGGCCACCAGGCCCGCCGCCGTCCCGTACGCCAGCGCCGCCGGTCGCGCGGCCGACCCGCGGGCGGTGGCCGCGAGCATCACGACGGTGTACAGCACCAGCATCATCATGCCGAGCGGGACGTGGAAGTCGGGCCGCAGGTACTGCGGACCCCGGGAGTCCATGACGGCGACCAGCAGATACGCCCCCGCCACGGTGTAGCCGGCGGTCCGTATCACCCGCGCCGTCAGCGAGCCCGCCACCGGCCCGAACACGCCCGGCCTGCCGCCCGCCCAGGCCAGCGCGGCGAGGACCAGAGTCAGCGCGACGACCAGGACGCGGGCGCCGGGGTAGACGATGCCGGACGCCAGCACCGCGCCCACCGCGGCGGCCGTGCCGGCCAGGTGGGCGAGGGCGCGCAGCGCCGCGGGCTGGACGAGCGCCGCCCTGAGGCAGCCGAGCGCGAAGCCCAGGCGCGCGGCCCCGCCGTCGATCTGCTGGAGTTCGGCGCGCATGGCCGCGCCCCAGTCGCGCCGGCCCGGGGGCAGCAGCCACACCGCAAGGGCGAGGAACCGCCACGCCGCGTCACGCGGAGGCCGGCCGTTCACCACGCGCTCCGCGGCTCGCCCTGGACGCGGCCCGCGGACTCCCCGGCCCCGGCCGCCGTCTCGGCGGCAGCCTTGGCATGAGCCGCCCTCTCGGCCTCGGCCGTGGCCATCTCCAGACCTGGGCCGGTGAGCCGGTAGAGGTGCCGGGGCGGGCGGCCCGCGGGCGGGTCGGGCTCCCACGCGGTCTCCAGCATGCCCCGGTCGGACAGCCGCATGAGGATGGGGTAGAGAGAGCCGGCCTTGATGCCGACCTGCCGTCCGAGCTCGTAGCCGTAACGCCACTCGGACGGCGCGGCGGCGAGCGCGGTGAGCACCGCGATCGTCTGGGGGGAAGGACGCCTGGCTCGGGTCACCCGCGTAACTCTATCTATATAGATTTATCCGGCAAGAGGCCGTCCGGATCCGGCCACCCCGTCCCCGGCCGGACGCGTCAGCCCCGGTACGGCGGAGACCGTCCACGCTTCTCATGCCTCTCCTCGATCGATCCTCATGGCCCTCACCTGATCGTCGAGCCGGCGGGTCGGCGCGGACCCGCCGGTCCCGTGGCCTCAGTCGCCGGTGGACCCGCCGACCGCGGCGGTCTCAAGCCGATCCAGAAGCCGGATTCTGATCTCGACGACCTGCACGGCCTCGTCCTCTGGCTCGCTCATGCGGTTCCCTCCTGTTCGGGGACAGGACACATGGATGATGTGTCGCATGACATCGTGAGTCAAGAAATTCAACACGAATTGTCATTTATGGGCGCAGCCTGCCTGCCCTGCCGTTCTTCGGAGAAACCGCGCACAACCGCCACCGAGTGGTGGCACGCCTCATCGGCCGACCGCCGCTGCCAGGAACCGTTGTGGCCGGTCGCCCAGCCCTGTGGGGTCACATCGACACGGCGGCACAGCCAGGCATCGGTGACCTGCTGTTCGGGGATGAACGCCTGGCCGCCGATCTGAGGAGTCAGGCACACGTACGGCTTCTCTGTGGACGACGAGCAGGTGGTCGAAGAGTGGATGTACAGCTTTCCGCAAAAGCGAAACATACGATCTTTCACCGCACTGAGGACGTGTACTCCTACGGCGATCATTCTCCGGATTCCATGCGACAGGTGGAGGAGATCACGGAGTCGAACGTTCTGTTCCTGTCCGTGGCGGCCCGGTCGAAGCAAAGACTGGTTCGGCCGGTCTATGACTGGTTCGCCGGCGTACTGGACAGAGGGCCCGCGACGGGACGCTCCTCGCATGGCGCCGGGCTGACCGTGGCGGCCCTTGATCGTCGGGGCTATATCGAACGACTTACGGCACTCCTGCGGGCCGCGGACACGGGCATCGAGACGGCCGAGGTGATCACGGAGTCGGACGCGGAGGTGGCGAAACGGGTCGCAGACTTGGCGTGGACGGCCGGTACCTCGTGAAACCTCGCAAGTATCTGGTCTTCAGGCACAGAGGTGAGACGGGCGCGTTCACCCTGACGCTTGAGGACCAGTCTCTCGGGACGCGCGCTCTCTACGAGATCGGCATACCCGTCTTCCGGGCATTGGACCGGGGACTTCCCCTCATCGTGGACGAGCTGGACTCGAGTCTGCACCCTTATCTGTCGGCGCAGCTCATCCATTTGTTCAGTGACCCGTCCACCAATCCTCGCGATGCTCAACTGATCTTCACCAGCCATGACGCGACGCTGCTCGGCCGTATCCAGGGTGAAGAGGTACTCCGCCGGGACCAGATCTGGTTCACGGAAAAGAATGAATACGGCGAGACCGAATTGTCCTCCTTGTCGGAGTTCAAGCCCCGCCCGGACGAGAACCGGGCGCGGAGATACCTCGCCGGGCGTTATGGTGCTGTCCCGATCGTCAATGACGATCTCTTTGCCGCGGCTCCGGGCGCGTAAGCTTCACCCGATGACGATGATCCGCTGAAGAATCCTTCGACGAGCGTCTGGCGACTGGTCGAGAGCGTGCGATACGGGTCCGCGTCCAACTGATGACGACTGCCGGACCGGTCATCGTTGTGGCGGCAGGTCTGGAGTCCCGTCAGGCACGGCGGGTGAGGAGACCTCGAATGGGGGTGGAGCCGGGTTCGGTCGTTCTTCGGTCTGGTGGTCAGAGTGTCGGCAGTTGCACAGCCGCACCTATCGCGTCATCGTTGCCAACGAATCCGTCGCAGCCGCGTCCCCCCACATGAGCAACTGGTTTCCGGCGATCACCGGCGTCATCTCGGCAGGGCAGCCGCCTGCGAACGCGACCGCCCTTGACGCAGATCGCAATCGGGCTACACGAGGGTCGTAGACTGCGACACCGGCCGACGATGCCGACCAGATGCGGCCACTCGCCATCCATATACGGTTTGGTGGCCGATCCCCATGCAACTCGGCTTTCGACCGGAAGACGCGGGAAGAAAAACGGCCCACCTCGCGCCATCGAGTGCCGTCTCCCAGCTCGACTATTCGGCTTTGGCTGCCTTCGCTGAAGACTCCTACCAATCCAGTCTCACCCCACAGCAGTCCCGCAGAATCCACGCTTGAGTCCAGTGGCAGCTTCGTTGCCCGTTCGAGGCGAGCCAGGCCGCGGTCCAGTCGTTGCGTCGTCAGTACATTGCTGGACGGGTCGAAGGTGAGCGCAATGACTCCTGCGCTGTCAGACACCATGTCGATGACATGCACCCCGATGCCCTCGATGGCGCGCCACCGCTTGTTCTGCTGCTCGAAGACCAGTAGCGGTTTGGCGGGTTTGCCGAGTGGAATTCTGTATCGAACGGGGGCGAAGATGATGCTGCGGCCGTAAACGTATGGCTCGGCCGCAGATAGCTCCAACGGAGCATCAGGGAGGGTGTGCCACACATTCTTCTGAGGGTCGTACGCGGCACCATCACGCAGCGAACCCGGAGCGACACTGCCCCAGATGAGCAACTTCGAGCCGCTCCATACAGCCAGGTGATCGTTGCTGTAGTGCAGCGATAGCTCGGGCATCATCCGCCATAGACGTGTGGTCGGATTGTACAGTGCGCCGTCGGTAAAATACCGGGTATGTGCCTTGTCGCCATTCCATCCGCCCCACACGGCCAACTCGCTGCCTGTCCAGGTGACAGAATGATCGGTCCGGGCGACGATAGGCGCTTTCGGGAGAGAAGTGGAAGTAAGGTGTAACTTATCGCCCTCCGAGGGCTTCTCGCGTTGATTCAGGAGGACGGTGCCGCCGGCGAGAACGCCTCCGGCCGTGGCGGCGCCAACGGCCAAGAGGCTGCGCCGGCTCATCGGTACCTGCATATGTCCCCTCCTCCGGAGCTCGGGGGTCGTGACCCTATCGGGTGGGCTTTTGGTCGGCCAGTCGCTTTAAGCAACCGTCGAGCTGGTCGAAGGATGCATGTGCATGCTCCCTCGATGGTAGTGACCGCCACAGCGGCGCCTACCTCCACAAGTTCGCCTGGACACCTATCGTCCGTCACATACTGGTCAAGCATCGGGCCTCGCCCGACGATCCCGCTCTGACCGACTACTGGCAAGGCCGACGACGACGCCGGAAACCGCCGCCGCTGGCACCATCAAACGCCCGTCAGATCCGGGACCAAGGTGGATGCTGCCCGTTGTGCGGCGAATTTCTCCTGCACGCCACGCGTGAACCCGAGTCCCCCCGTGCGTGGGAGCGATGGTTCACCATGATCCGGATAGCGATGATCCGCCAGATCATCCTCACTCGGACCGGCAGCCAGACGGACGAACGTTACCGCCTTGTACACGCCCACTGCGCCAGACGGCATCAGCCCGACCGCCAGCCGGGCCCAGCACATACGCAGCTTCCCGAACGCTCATAGCGACCTGCTTGAGCCGGATGCGGTTGACGCCGCACGTCCGGTTCTGAGGAGGCGGGGGCATGGAAACGTGCCCCCGCTATCCGGCCTTTTGACATTCACCACGACGCTACGAAGCCCTCGGCGAAGGCCGAGGGCTTCTTGTCGCTTTGCGCAGTGGGCGCAATGCCCCCCGACGGCCGTCGCCGTCGTTGAGAACCACCCGCGTCATCGCTGGGCGATGATCTTCTGCCAGGTCTGGATGGTGCGCTTGTAAGGCTCGGGCATGCGAAGGGCCGGCACGTCGTCGTAGGTGAACAGCCCGAGCCTCTTGTGCTCGTTGGAGCTGCGCACCTCTTCGTCTCCGTTGTAGGTGGTTCCGTAGCTCACGACAAAGGTGTGCCGCAGTTTGGTGATCTCGTACACCCAGGTGTCGACGATCTCCTCGACGCTGACGGTGAGGTGCAGCTCCTCGAAGACCTCCCGGCAGACGCACACCTCTGGCGTCTCACCGACTTCGAGCTTCCCGCCCGGCAGCTCCCACTCATCCCGTTCATTCATAAGTAGCGGAATCTGCCCGCCCATGTCGATCACCAATTTAACCGATATCGGCAGTTGGTACTCGTAGTATCCGGGGTCTCGCTCGACAAGGTACTCGGGCATGCCTTCACTACGGAGGCGGTCAGGGCCGTCCATGCTCATCTCTCGCTTTCGCTGCCTAATAGAATGGCCGCCACATCGTCGGCGCCCTTGAATTTGTCACCTGACACGCCGGCCGAAGACGCCTCGTGCTGCCTGATCAGTCGGGTGACGCCGTTCAGGCCGGCATCGCGCGCATAGCGGCCGAGCTCTTGCCAGTCGGGGAACAGCCGATAGTCGTCAACGGCTCGGGCGAATCCATCGGTGCAGATCAGCACCGTCTCTGCGAGCTTCAACGGCATGGTGTGCCGATGCACGTGGAAAACTCCCGCCGGATGCCCTGAGAAGACCGATTCCGGGTGGACGCCTGTGATGTACTCCAGGCGCCGGGAGAACATGGCCGCCATGATCTCTTCCCTTGTCTGCTGGGCAGACCTCGACTGCCGCACGGCTCGCGCTTCACGTTGATTGAAGAAATCGGTGCTGACCTCTTGCCTGACAAGGTCTCCCGCGTAGGCCACCAGCACGGCGTCACCGATGCGGCCCAGTTCCACAGAATCGGTGTCGAAGACCGCCAGCCCGATCGAGCAGCAGGGATGATGACGCAGACCGGGGGGAGCGACAGAGGCCGACTCGGTACGAACCATCTCACCCAGCCGGTCGAAGACATCGGTGACCTGCGTGCACTCGTTCAGCGCGCCCAGTTCACGCAGAATGCCGTCCACCAGGTCCACCAGCCACTGGACGTTCGAGCTGCCGGGGAGGGTTCTCTCGTTGGTGAAGTCGGTAGCGCCGTCGATGACCCACCCAAGATTTCCCGACGAGCCCGCCCTGTCCTCGGTCGGCTTCGTGCGCGAGCCAGGGCTCTGCGTGATGTCCAGCACCTTCACTGTGGTGTCACCGTCCGAAAATGTGCGGGATCAATATGAGAGCGAGACCCGCCGCGAAGCCGACCAGAACGCGCCAGAGGGACCGCGCCGCCATCAGGGAGAACGCCGAGAACACGATGACGACCGCTCCGGCCATCACCTCGATGAGCAGGACTCCGTCCGAGGGCTTGCTCTGGCTCGCGATGTTCGCCCCGGCCGCGATCAGAGCGACCACAGCCGCGAGCAGGCCCAGAAGCTGTAGTTGCTGGTTCTTGAACTCCGTTAGCTCTCGCTTGTTGTTCTCTTGCATTTCGTGCCATCGCGCCTGCTGCTCCATCATGTCGATGCGCATGCGTGTGGTTTGATATTGCATCAGACGCCGGTGGTAATCGCGGGCCTGGCGAGGCTCCAGCTCTATCGCCCGGGTCACGGATATGCGAGCCGAGTCGAATTCGCGGCGAAGTGCGAGGATACGTGCCTTTGTCTCGTGGTAATGTGCGATTCTCCCGTTGGTGGATGTTATGGCTGAGTCTGCGCAACGCTCGGCCTCTTCAAGGTCCTTGACCGTTGGAGATTCCTCTCTCCGCTCAAGATACTCTGCCATGAAGGCGGCCAATTGATGTACGACCCCGGCGACATCCGGCATGTCCCGTGCCGCGCGGCGGGAATATTCGACGGCTTTCCGAAGGCTGGCCACGTCGCCCCGGTTGCGCTCGATTATCGCCAGGAAGGTGGGAAAATAGGGCTCTTTACTGAAAAGCTTGGTGTGAGCCACGACTGTGTGCTCGTACTCGCTGTGGCGTTCCTCTCTCCGCAGGCGGAGCAGCACGCCGTACAGCGCGCAGAAGCGGATGGAGTGCTCGACCCTGGGTAACCCAAGGATGCCGCGCAGCGTTTCCTCGGGCTCGGGGATCTGCTCGACGACCTGGCGGATGGCCTGGGGGAATTCCGTGGAAGTCTGTCCGGGAAGGGCCTGCAGGTGCTGGATCACCTGGCTGTATCGCCTCGAATTGCGCACTCTCAGCCCCTGGTCTCGTCGGAGCGATACTCCGTCGGCAAACGGAAGCCTTCGTTCAGGTAGGCGTATTCGGAGGACCGCGTCACGGTGGCCAGGAGCCTTACCGCCCTGCGATTCCCAATGAACGCTCTGCGGCCGTGCAGCACCCGCAGGTTGTGGATCAGATAGCCCTGGCCGTGGACGAAGGCATGGTCAACGGGCGCCGGCAGCCTGCGAAGCAGGTGCAGCAGAGGTCTGGCTGCGAGCGTGGCGGCATGAGGACGAGAAAAGGCCGCTCGGTGCGGCAACGAACAGATCGACCTCCCGCACATGGCCGGTGTTCGCGGTGAAGGTGAAATTCGACCAGGCGCGATAAGGCTCGGCATCGGGCAGGGCCGTGCGGACGTGCTCCAGGGCCTCGCGCTCATGCTGGTACTGGGAAGGCGTGATCGTGGTCCATCGGCCTTCGCGCACGTCCGGATCTCCAGTGCAGTGGGGGGCTGCTGCGTGCTTTCCGGGCCAGAATAGGTCGCGGGCCGGGCAGTTCGCGAGCGCTCCGATAACGGGCGGCTCACAATGGCTCCGCTGCTGCCAGATATGTCCCTGGCATCATTCGTCGCCGCGTTGGGCGTCGCGAAGAACGGGGGCCCGGGCGCTCGCCTACGTCGAGATGGTCGGCGCGTCGATATTGGGACGTGCCGTTCGCGATCAGCCATGTCTTCGCTGTCCTGCCGTTTCGGCGATGGCTGTCTCCGTCGGCGCCGACGGTCGGTGCGATGGCCGTACTACGTGCCTTGCCGTACTCGTCTTATGGGTGGTGAGGCAGGGATTCCACGATCAAGGTCAGGGCTGGGGTGACGAGGTTCGCCTCCTCCCGGCTCAGGGACGGGTCGGCGGCCCGTCTCGTCCCGGCGTCGGCGAGGGGGCCGGAACGCGGGTCGCCGAGGTCGAGGGTGTCGCCGAGGGCCGACAGCAGTGAGACGAGCGCCGTACGTACCATTCCCGCCCGTGCCGGGTCGACCTCCGGGGCGAGCGCGACCTGCGCCAGGATCAACGCGGACATGGCCCAGTCCAGCGCCGGAGGCCCTTCGGCCGAGTTGCACCAGTCGATGACGAAGGGGCCGTCCGGGGTCAGGAGCACGTTGCCCGGATGCAGGTCGAGGTGAAGGACGCGGTCGCCGGGGGCGCCGGAGGTCCGCGCCGGGATGGAGTGCAGGCGGTGGAGGAGCCGCCCGAGGGTCGACCCGGCCTCCTCCGGGGACATCGTGCCGTCGATCAGGGCAAGCAGCATCGTCGGACCGGACAGCCGCTGCAGCACCAGATCAGAGGGGGCGCCGTCGGGAGTCGGATGGACCACCGGTACCGGGTATCCGTGGCCGGCGAGGTAGGTCATGACGGCCGCCTCGCCGGTGGCGTCCGCCCCGTTCCTGTAGTGGCGGAGAATCCGCCCGTCGTCGAGCGCGTACACATCGGCGGTGCGCCCTGAAGCCAGCAGTTCACTCATCCGCATCACCAGAATGTACTGAAAATGCGGTCATTAGTGGCATGTCGGACCGCTGCCAGCGTGAGGGGGAAAGCCGGTGCCGGGGGCGACCGGCCCGGTGACCTGAAGCAGGCCCTCTGGCTGATGGTCATATGGTCGCCGAGTTCGCTGTCGCGGGTACGACGTCAGGTTGCGGCGTGGGCGGTGTGGAGGGCGGTGGACAGGAGCCGGCGGGTGCGGGGCAGGTCGTGCAGCTCGTCGGCCATCAGGCGCAGGGCCGGCAGCATCGTTCCGGACGGCCCTACGCGTGCCCGCTCGATGGCGCGGGCCCAGGTGACGAAGTCGGTGAACAGCGGGACGTCGTCGACGTACAGCGCGGCGGCGAGGAAGTCGGCGATGTGGCCGAGGTCCTCGGCGGTGGCCTCCCGCTGCCGCTCGTTGTAGGAGGCCATCGGCGGAAAGGCGTCGGCGAGCGCGCGCATCGTGTGGTCGATGAGTCCCGCGCGGCCCTTGACCAGGCGGGCGTACTCGAGGTCGGCCAGGTGCGGCAGGGTGTCCAGCGGGGCGTGGAAGGACCGCGGCAGCCCGGCCCGCAGGAGGTCGGCGGCGGTGTCCGCCGTCGGCGCCCATCCGTTGGCGCCGAGCTTGCGGGCGAAGCGCCCGTCCGCCCCGAAACCCGGCCCTCCCGCCAGCACGGGGACGCCGGCCGCCTGGCAGGCGGTGAGCGTCGCGTGCGCCCGCGGCAGCCGGGTGGGCAGGGCGCAGCTCAGCGCCACCGCGTCCGGGCCGGTCTGGTGCAGGTGGGTGATCAGGTGGGCGCCGGGGACGCTCGCGCCGAGGAAGTCCACCTGCCAGCCGCGCAGCCGCAGCACCTCGGCCAGCAGCCGCGCGGCGAGCTGGTGGTACTCCCCGTCGGTGCAGGCGACGGTGACCCGGCCGTACTTGGGCGGGGTCCGCACCCGGGCGGCGACGGCGCCGACGGCCCGCTCGCTGACGGCCGTCGCCGCGTGCTCGCGGGCCACCGACCACTCGTCGGCCGCCCACAGTTCGCCCACCCGGCGCTGGGCGGGCGAGATGAGGTCCAGGAGCAGGCGTTCGGGGCACACGCCGGCGTCCAGCAACCCCAGCACCAGGTCGAGGGCGCCGTACTCGTCGGCCTCACCGATGAGCTTCAGGTAGCGATCGGTGGCCGTGCTCAGGTCGGAGGCGAGAGCGGGGTCGGTCATCTGCGCCTTCCCGCCCGGCCCGATGGTGCCGCCGTGGTGGCGGTGGGCCGGGCGTCAGGAGTCGTGGTCGGGTTCCGGCCGGCGGCCGGCGGGCTCTGCGCCGGCGTGGTCCGGCGGCGTCGAGGGGCGACGGTACGGGAAGGGGCGCGCCCTGATGGCCAGCAGGGCGCGGTCGTCCTTCTCGCCGTGGGAGGCCCAGGCGGTGGTGAGCTGCTCCAGGCGCTGTATCACGGCCGTGGACGACATGCCGGCGCAGGTGGCCAGGGCCGCCTTCAGCCGTTCGGTCCCGTACAGCTCGCGGCCGGTGGGGCCGCCGGACGCCTCGGTGATGCCGTCGCTGTAGAGCAGGCAGAGCTCACCGGGGGCGAGTTCGACGGTGACGGGGTTGAGGTCGATGCGGTCCAGCACTCCGAGCATGGAGCCGTGGGCGGTGACCTCCTCGACGCCGCCGTCCTGGCGCAGGATCAGCGGCTCGGGGTGCCCGGCCACGGCCAGGTCCACGAGGAGACGCCCCTCGCGGCCTGAACGCAGTCCGGCCATCACCAGCGTGACGTAGGAATCGGGCGCCGTGGACGCCAGCAGGGTGCGGTTGATCAGCTCGATGAGCCGTTCCGGCCGGCTTTCCAGGAGCAGGAGGGTGCGCAGGCCGTGGCGGATGTGTCCGGCCAGGACGGCCGCGCGGGCGCCCTTGCCGCAGACGTCCCCGAGGATGACCAGCGGCGCGGCGTGCCGTGCGCCCGTACCGTCCGGGGGGTCGGGCAGGCACACGTCGTAGAAGTCGCCGCCGATCAGCCCGGCCTGCTGCGAGGCGCGCATCGATCCGGCCAGTTCGGCCTCATCGAGTACGGGCAGCCGCGGCGGGAGCAGGTCCTCGGTCAGAATCGCGTTGGTGGCGCTCTGCTCCTGGTAGAGCATGGCAGCGGCGATGGCGGCGCCGGCCCGCACGGCGAAGGCGCGTACCAGGATCTCGGTGTCCTCGTCGAAGGGCGGCGCGCCCGGTCGGCGGGCGAGCACGAGGACGCCGGTGGGTGTCCCGGTGCCGAGCAGCGGCGTCATCAGAATGTGCGAGGCCGGTCCGAAGCCGGGGGGCAGGAGCCACGCCGGGACCTGGGCGGGGTCGAGGTGGCGGCTGGGCATGGCCGGGTGTTCGTACAGCGCCTCGGTCAGGCCGGGCACCTCGGCGGCGGCGGGCGCCACACCGCCCTCCTCGACCATGGGTTCCCCGGCTGTGGCGCGCATCCATCGGGTTCGGCGATGGTCGGGGGGAAGCATCACCGTGGCGGCGTCGGCCAGGAACGAAGCGGCCAGTTCGGCCGTGGTGCGGGCGCAGCGGCGCGTGTTGAACGAGGCCGACAGCCGGTGGCCCGCCTCGATGAGGAATTCCGTACGCCGGTTCGCGGGTGACTCCGGGCCGGCGTCGGCGCCGCACTCGGCGGTGACGTCGGACAGGTACCAGACCTGGTGGGCGAGGCCGAACGTCTCGCGGCGCACGCGGATCAACCGGTCGCCGTAGAGGGCTCGCCGGACCTCGCCGGTGGGGCTGGTCTGGTCGAACAGGGCCGCGGCGGCGCCGAAGGCGGTGAGGACGCCGGGGGCGAGGTCGGGCACGATGCGGCCGGCGGCCGGGTTGGACATGATGACGTGACCGCCCGCGTCGCACAGAACGACTCCCTCGCCGGAGGCGTCCAGGATGGCGTATAGGAGTTTCGCGTCCAGGGCCCTGCCCGGGTTCCGCGACGGGTCGGTCACGTGATGGGTGGAGAGTTCGTTGATGGAGCCGGGGATCTCGCCGGCCGGTCGTGCTCGTGACATCACGGACCTTCCACATCGAGTGAAACAAGCCTACCTGTGGAGTTCTCCGGTGAAAGAGGACCTCTCGGGTTATGGGTGGCCGTCAGGAGACTTGGGCAAGGTCGCAGGGCCCGACAATATGCGGCATCGACCTACGGCCGCCGTGATCTCCACCACTGGGACGGCATCCTGACCAGACCTTGGGCGACGGCCGCCGCCCCCGCCCCCGGAGCGAGGAAGTGCTCGGGCGAGAGCGTGGCCGGGGGGTCGAGGAGCAGCCGGACGGAACCCGCCAGCAGCACCAGCCAGCCGACGATCATGACGAGTTGCCTGAGCAGGCACGCCATGTGCCCGAGCAGGCCGGACGTCTGCCCGACGAGGCCGCTGGCGGCCCTGACGACGGTGGAGGCCTCCTCCAGCCTCCGCGCCGCTCCGGGGCGTCTCGATCTGACCATGTGGCCCACCTCTCACCAAAAGGATCTTTGATCCCTTCGGCGGGCTCGCTAGCGCAAGCAATATCAACTGCCTGGCGCCTCCGCAATCGAAGCCACACGCACTGAGCAACTCTTCGAAAACGTGTTCGATGACATCCGCTCCCTTTGCCCTCCCCATCGGGATTCCTGCCCTGGGCGGGCGTGTGCCGCACGGGAGTCGCGGGCCGCGGAGGGGAGGAGGGACGGGGCGGTCGTCGGTGAGACGGCCACCGCCGCGGGCGAGGCGAGGACGGCGGTCCCGGCCCGTGCGCCTCAGGCGGCGACGTGCTCGGACACCGGGGTGACGGTGGCGCGGCGCCGTGCGGGCAGGGGGCGGCCGCGCTCGCGCAGGATGGTCTTGAGCACCCGCCAGCCGTCGCGCACGGCGTGCAGGTTGCTGGCGCCGTGGAGGCGGCGGCGCTCGTGGCTCGGGACCTCCTGGACGGCGAGCCCGGCCTTGGCCGCCCGCACGTTCATCAGCGTCTCGATCTCGAAGCCGTCGCAGTCGAGGGCGAGATCGTCCAGGTGGCGGGCCCAGAAGGCGTTGTAGCCGTAGCACAGGTCGGTGTAGCGGGTGCCGTACAGCCAGTTCGTCAGCGTGGTCAGCACCGTGTTGCCGAGCGAGCGGGTGAGGCTGATGTCGTCCGACCCCGCGCCCGCGGTGAAGCGCGATCCCTTGGCGAAGTCGGCGCCGGCGACCAGCGCCGACACGAAACGGATGATCTCCCGTCCGTCGGTGGAGCCGTCAGCGTCGATCATGACGATGATGTCGCCGGTCGCCGCCGCGAAGCCTTCGATGAGGGCGTTGCCCTTGCCGCGTCCGGTCTGGGAGACGACGTGCAGTTCGGGGCGCAGGGCACGGGCCACGGCCACGGTGTCGTCGGTGGACCTGCCGTCGACGAGGATGACCTCGTCGATCCAGCGGGGCAGGGTGGCGAACACGTGCGGCAGGTTCTCGGCCTCGTTCATCGCGGGAACGACCACGCTGACCGTCGTGCCGATGGCGAGGTCGTCGCTGACAGGGGTGTACTTGCCCTGGGGCGCGGTGATCCCGTACGTCGTCATGGGCACATGGTGGCCCAGGCCGCCTGCAAGCGACTTGACGACTCCTTGCAAAACCATGATCGTCCGACATTTACGGCCTGGTCCCGGAGGTGCGTGCGACGTGCGGGGATGTCCGGCCGGACGTTTCGGGCATGAAGATTGGGAGGGCCAAATCGGGAATGTGCCACTGTGCCGTGACTTTCCCGGTCGCCGCGCCGTCCTCACGCCGTGCTGACGGCCGACCCTCTACGGTCGGACCGTGCTCGATGCGTCAGGACCCGCCGGACGGCCGGCGGCACGCCCGGTGGAGGAGGGGGTCGCGGCGCTCGATCCGCGGCTCGTCAGGGCCGAGATCGTCGTCGTGTTCGCGGTGTCGCTCGGGGCCAGTGCGCTGCGCTCGCTGGTCTCGCTGATCGGCTCGCTCACCGCGCCCGCCGACCTCAAAGGGCAGCACGCGGTGCTCGTCGGCACGATGGCGCCCGGCCGCCCGTGGCTGGACCTGTCGTACCAGCTCACCGACATGATGATCACCCTGGCTCCCGTGGCGCTGGTCGCCTACCTGCTCGCGCGGTCCGGCGAGTCGGCGCGCACCATCGGCGCCGACCTGCGCGAGCCGGGACGCGACCTGCTGCGCGGCGCGCTGCTCGCGGCCGTCGTCGGCGGCACCGGGCTGGCGTTCTACCTGCTGGCGTTCCGCGCCGGCGTCAACCTGGACGTGGTGCCCGACCGGCTCCCCGACGTCTGGTGGCGGGTGCCGGTCCTGCTGCTCGCCGCCGCGCAGAACGGCGTGCTCGAAGAGGTGATCGTGAGCGGCTACCTGCTGCACCGCCTGGACGCGCTCGGCCTGCGGCCCTGGCACGCGGTCGGACTCTCGGCGGCGATCCGGGGCTCCTACCACCTGTACCAGGGCTTCGGCGGCTTCGTCGGCAACGTCGCCATGGGCCTGCTGTTCGGACGCCTCTACCAGCGGTGGGGCCGCGCGATGCCGCTGGTCGTCGCGCACACGCTCATCGACGCGGTCGCGTTCGTCGGGTACGGCCTGCTCCACGGCCGCGTGGCCTGGCTCCCCTGAGCGCTCGCGAAGCCGCCCCGCCCTGCCGCGGCCGATCCGGGACGGGCCGGTGTCGATCGCGAGATTTATGGGGATTGATAGGTCACCGAGTCATCACCCGTACATGCCCGGGAGGCGGCACTGAGCGCGCGCGGGATGGTCGCCGTGGCGGGGGTCGCCATAGTGCTCGTGTCCCTGGCCGGCCATGCCGCGAAGGACGACGCGCCCGCGCGCGTCGTGCAGCGGGCGAGCCCGCTGGAGAACCCGGACGGCACCAAGCCCGGCCTGGTCGCCATCACCTCGCGCATGGACCGCGCGGAGGCACTCGACCTCATCAGGCGGGTGCGCGTCGGCCACCAGGGTTCCAAACAGGGCTACACGCGCGCCCGGTTCGGCGAGAACTGGGCGGACACCGCGCGCGGGGTCCCGTACGCGCGCAACGGCTGCCGCACCCGTGACGACCTGCTGGCCCGGGACGGCGAGGAGGTGGCCTACCGCGACGGATCCCGCTGCGTCGTCGTGGCGATGAAGCTGCGCGACCCCTACACCGGCAGGACGATCCAGTGGCGCAAGCGCCGCGCCGACCGCGTCCAGGTCGACCACGTCGTGCCGCTGTCGTACGAGTGGCGGATGGGCGCCTCCCGCTGGACCATGGCCAAGCGGGTGCGCATCGCCAACGACCCGCTCAACCTCATCCCGGTCTACGGGCCGGCGAACGAGGACAAGGGCGGCGCGGGCCCGGCGTCCTGGCTGCCTCCCCGACGGAAGGTGCGCTGCGCGTACGTCGCGCGGTTCGCGCAGGTGGCGGTGAAGTACGGCCTGCCGGTCACCAGGGCGGACAAGTCCGTCATGCTCGCCCAGTGCCGCTGACCGGCGGCCGGTCGGGTCTCCCGCGGCCGCTCGGCGACGGGCCGGTGGCCGGCCGCTTCTCCCGCCCTCAGTTCCTCGCGCCGGCGGCGGGCCCGGTCAGTTCCTCGCGCCGACCGGGTGGCGGTACTGCTCGGGCGCCATCGGCGCCTGGTTCGCGTGCGGCTGCGGCTGCTGCTGCGGCTGCTGCGCGGGCGGGACCGGAGCCTGCGGGCCGGCGACGAGCTCGCGCACGGCGGCCTCCAGCTCCTCGGGGGTCTCGCCCTCGGCGAGCCGCGGGTCCCCCTTCGCGGCGCCCTTGGGCGTGGCCCAGAAGCGCCCGGTGTGCTCCCCGTACCAGACCGTCCATCCGGGCAGCCGTGCCGCAAGCTCGCGCGCGGCGAGCTTGCCGTCGGTGACCTCGTTCGCCATTACGACCCTCTTCCCGTGGTTCACCCGTCATCGTCAGCCGGAACGGTCACCATCGACGGAGCGACTCCGGCGAGCTCACCCCGCCGGGTTCCCCTCTCCTTGCGGACGGTCGATCGGCCGACTCGAACTCGACCGGACTGCCCGCGATCACGCCGCGAAAACCCCCGGCTCCCACCGTACGTGAGAAAAACCATTTTTGGCCGCGAACCGGTTCGTAAACCTCAGTTCCCAATGCGTGTCAAATCTCACTGCGGCGCCGGTGACCTACCCGTATCGACCCCTATCACCCCGATTGCTGGGGTTCCCCCGGTCTCAGGCTCCCGCTCATCATGAGTCCAATCGACGATCTCTGGGAGTGCCGATGAGAACCGCGCACCGGACCTGTCCCCTCTGCGACGCCGTCTGCGGACTGCGGCTGACGCTCGACGACACCGGACGCGTCACCTCCGTCAAGGGCGACCCGGACGACCCGTTCTCCAAGGGGTTCATCTGCCCGAAGGGGGCGAGCCTCGGCCATCTGGACGAAGACCCCGACCGGCTCCGCGTCCCCCTGGTGCGCAAGCAGGACGACGAGTGGCACGAGGTCACCTGGCAGGAGGCGTTCGAGACCGTCGAGCGGGGGCTCAGGGGCGTCATCGACCGCCACGGCCGCGACGCCGTGGCCCTCTATCTCGGCAACCCCACCTTCCACACCATGGGCGGCATCCTGTACCGGGGAGCGCTCGGCCAGGCCCTCGGCACGCGCAACGTGTACTCCGCCAGCACGATCGACCAGATGCCCAAGCACGTGGCCTGCGGCTACATGTTCGGCGACGCGCTCGCCATCTCGGTGCCCGACGTCGACCGCACCGACTACCTGCTCGTGCTCGGCGCCAACCCGGTGGAGTCCAACGGCTCGCTGTGCAGCGCCCCCGACTTCCCCAGCCGGCTGAAGACGCTGCGCCGGCGCGGCGGCAAGCTCGTGGTCGTCGACCCGCGCCGCACCCGGACCGCCGCCGTCGCCGACGAGCACCTGCCCGTCCGCCCCGGCACCGACGCCTACCTGCTGTTCGGCATCGTCCACACCCTGCTCGCCGAGGACCTCACGACGATCGACCTCGACGTCGCGGGGCTCGGCGACCTGCGGCGGCTGGCGGACGACTTCGCCCCCGACGTCGTCTCCCGCGTGTGCGGCGTGCCCGCCGAGAGCATCGCCCGCCTCGCGCGCGAACTCGCCGCCGCGCCCACGGCCGCCGTCTACTCCCGCATCGGCGGCTGCACGGTCGAGTTCGGCACGGCGACGCAGTGGCTCGTCGACGTGATCAACATCCTGACCGGCAACTTCGACCGGCCCGGCGGCGTCATGTTCACCCGTACCGCCACCATGGACCTCGGCCGCACCGGCGAGCCGTACACCACCGGGCGCTGGCACAGCCGCGTGCGCGGCCTGCCCGAGTCGCTCGGCGAACTGCCGGTGGCCACCCTCGCCGACGAGATCGAGACGCCGGGTGAGGGGCAGGTCAGGGCCCTGGTCGCGGTGGCCGGCAATCCGGTGCTGTCCGCGCCCGGCGGCCCGCGCCTGGACCGCGCCCTTCAGGACCTCGACTTCATGGTGTGCGTGGACCCGTACCTGAACGAGACCACCCGGCACGCGAACGTCATCCTGCCGCCGCCGCGCATCCTGCAGATGCCGCACTACGACTTCCTGCTGCTGTCGGTCACCGTGCGCAACTACACCCGGTTCTCCCCGGCCATCCTGCCGCTGGAGCCGGGTCAGCTCTCCGAGGCCGAGATCCTGTCCAAGCTGACGCTCATCGCCTCCGGGCAGGGCGCCGACGCCGACCCCTCGGCGCTGACCGAGATGATGCTCGACCAGATCCTCGGCGGGGCGACGCAGGCGCCGGGTTCGCCGTTCGCGGGCAGGGACGTGGCGGAGGTGCGCGCCTCGCTCATCGGCGACAGCGGCCCCGAGCTGCTACTGGACGCCTTCCTGCGGCTCGGGACGCACGGGCTGTCGCTCGCCGACCTGATCGCGAACCCGCACGGCATCGACCTCGGACCGCTCACGCCGAGGCTGCCGGAGCTGCTGTGCACCGAGTCCGGCCGCGTCGAGCTGGCCCCGCCGCGGCTGGCGGAGGAGGCGGGACGGCTGCGCGAGCGGCTGGACGCCCCCGCCTCGGGCCTGCTGCTGATCGGACGGCGCCAGCTGCGCTCCAACAACAGCTGGCTGCACAACGTGCCGACGCTGGTCGGCGGGAGCAACCAGTGCACCCTGCACGTACATCCCGACGACGTCGCCCGGCTCGGCCTCGGCGAGCGGGCCGTCATCCGCTCGGCGAACGGAGAGCTCGTCGTGCCGGTCGAGCCGAACGACGCCATCATGCCAGGCGTGGTCAGCCTGCCGCACGGATGGGGGCACGCCGGCAGCGCGCAACGCGTCGCCGCCGAGCACGCGGGGGTCAACGCCAACGCCCTCACGGACGAGTCGGTGATCGACGTGCCGTCCGGCAACGCGGTCTTCAACGGCGTTCCGGTGACCCTCGCCCCCTACGAGGCGGAGGAGCCGGAGCTCATCGAGTCGTTCTCGCTGCCCTCCGCCGCCGTGCGCTGACCCGCGTCCACACCCGCGGGCGCCGGCAGGCGAAAGTGCAGCCGGATGGAGGTGCCCGCGGGCCCGCGGTGGATGCGCACCAGGTCGGCCAGCTCGTTGGCGATGAGGATGCCGCGCCCGCGGGTGGCGCCCGCCGCCGGTGGGATGCGCCCGGTCAGCGGGTCGCCGATGTGCCCGTCGTCGTCGAGCTGGCACGCCAGCACACCGTCCTCGGCCCACACCGTGACCGTGGCGGACCCGGAGGTGTATTCGGCGGTGTTGGTGGCCAGCTCGTTCATGGCCAGCAGCATCTCGATGATGCGGTCGCCGCTCAGGCCCTCCGCCATCGCGCGCACGGTGAGGAAGTCGCGCATGCCCGGCAGCGCGGTGACGCCCGTGAAGGCGTACCGGTCGGCGGAGTCCGGCGGCGCGGGCAGCGGCCAGTCGAACGCGGCGGCCGTCGCGACGGGGTCACCGTAGGCGGCGCTGGTCCAGATGCCGCCGGTGTCATCAAGGATGGGATGCGTGCGCTCGGCGTCCGCGAGCGCCGACGCGTCGAGCGCCGAGGCGTCGTACGGGCAGAGGATCGCCGCGTCCCGGCCGGTGAACACGGCGTTGATCAGCGCTTCGTGCGCGACGCAGGCCGGGTACTCGATGGTGCTGCGGCCCGCCCAGATCGGCTCCCCGATGATCCACACGCGGCGGCCGGGATGGGCGCCGGCGAAGGCCAGCAACACCGACGGGATGATGCGCCCGGGGTTGCGCCCCGCGTCGGCCATGTCGGCGAAGACGACGGCGTCGCCGTCCGCGCCCAGCTCGGCGCGGATGAGCTCGCCGTTGCGGCCCGGCACGGCGACCAGGGCGGGTTCGCCGCGGGTCAGCCCCCGGCGCAGGAACGCCGTGCAGCCCGCCGCGTACTCGGTTTCGTCGCGGTAGAACAGGCCGATGTGCTCGAAGGGGTCCTCCGCGGCGTCGGCCGGCGAGAGCGTCTGCTCTGTCATGCGAACGCCCCGGTCCGCGGCTCGCCGCCCAGCAACTTCATCAGCTTCACGAGGGAAAGGGAACAGCCGGTGATGCGCACCTCCGGCGGGGCGGTGCCGACCGCGCTCATCAGCAGCCGGGCCGCCGCGGCGTCGGCGAAACGCAGCCCGGCCACGTCGAGGGTCACCGGAGAGCCCACCCGGGACATGGACATCTCGTCGATGAGGTCTGACAGGGTCGCGGCCAGCGCGTCGCGGTTGGAGGCGTCGGCCTCGCCGATCAGCCGCAACCCCGGCGGTTCGCAGGTGCGCTCCATGCGCAGCAGGGGCCGCCAGTTCCAGTCGGTGGCCGGGTCCACCGTGGACGGGTGCGCGGCCGAGAGGCGCACGAGCCTGCCCGGGTCGAACAGCCGCCGGTCGTACAGGCACAGCGCCATGGCGTAGCCGTCGGCGAAGATGCGGTTCACCTGCGCCTCGTAACAGTTGAGACGGTCTGCGGCGACCCGTGGCGCGCTCGCCCACGCCATGTCCCCGATGAGCCGCAGGGCGGTGTAACCGCCGCCGCGCGCCACGGCGATCTCGCGCTGCCAGGCGTCCAGCACCGCCATGGGGTCGAGGAGGTCCGCGGCCAGAGCGCCGTCCTGGGGGTCGCTCACGTGGAGCTGCCCGGTGCGGGTGAGACGCCGCGCGTCCACGCCGCCGGCCTGCAACTCGCGCACCAGAGTGTCCGCGGGTGTGTCGGAGAGGTAGACGATCTTCTGGTTGGCGCGGACGCCGGCCTTCACATAACCGGCCACGACGGCCTGCCGCTGTTCCTCATGGTCGAACGTCCAGCACACATGGTCGCCCGGACGCAGCCGCTCGATCACCGATGGGTCCATCGACCCCCTCATCTCTGGCGATCGCGGACCCTGTCTCTCCGTGCCGCACCCGGGCACTGATCGCCGCGCTGCCCGGCCAACCCGAGTACCGGGCTGAAATTCAGGCTACCAGCCACATATCGGCGGTCGTAGGGCTGAATATGCTGATCATCGCCCTCCGCGGGCCGAAATCCCGGCGGTGGCGAATGGCGTCCTGGCGACGAGGAGGGCCGGACGGCGCGGTATTTCGCCACCGGTTCCGCGTACGGCCGCGGGGCCCGGCGCCGCCGGAATCGCGGGTTGTCCAGGAGGGAGAGGCGTTAAGGACGATCTTCGTCGCTATATTCGTCCCCATGCTGGCCTCAGCCCCCCAGATTTCCGATTTGCCGGTTGTGCAGTCCGACCGGCAACGGCTGCGCGTTCTCGATCTGCTCCGGTTCTGCGCGGCGTTCGCGGTGGTGCTCTTCCACTACGGGCAGACCCGGGCCTGGGGGACGCCGAACGCCTTCCCCACCCTCAGCGCGATGACCATGTTCGGCGTCTACGGCGTCCGCCTGTTCTTCATGATCAGCGGCTTCGTGATCCTGATGAGCGCGTGGGGCAGGACCCCCGGCGCGTTCATCTCCTCGCGCATCGCCCGGCTGTACCCCGCCTACTGGGCCAGCGTCATCGTTCTCGGCGCGCTGGCGGTCATGGGTCTCACCACCGACCACCGGCCCACCCTGAGCGAACTGCTCGCCAACCTCACCATGCTCCAGCACGGGCTGAGGGTGCGCGACCTGGAGATCGTGTACTGGACGCTCTGGCAGGAGCTGATCTTCTACGCGCTCATCGCGGTGTTCGCGGCGATCGGCATCACCTACCGACGCTGCCTGGCCTTTCTCGGCGGCTGGCTGTTGCTCCTGGCCGTCGCCGAGCGGGTGGACGCCGACCTGCTGCAGGCGGTCCTCGTCCCGTTCAGCGCCCCCTACTTCATCGCGGGGATGGCCCTGTACCTCGTCCACCGCTTCGGGGGATCGCTGTTCCCCTGGCTGTTCGTGGGCGCCGGCTGGCTGGTCGCCCTGGTCCAGGTGCTGGGGGAGAACCCGCCGGCCGTCCAGAGGTTCGGCGCGGAGCTCGGAACCGGCCTGGTGGTCGGCGTGATCTCCCTCATCTTCCTGATCATGATCATGGTGGCGCTGGGCGCCTTTGACGCGGTCGACTGGCGATGGCTGACCGTGCTGGGCGCGCTGACCTACCCGCTCTACCTGTTCCACCACCACATCGGGTACCTGCTCATCGGCTGGTGGCACGCCCCGCTGGGCAGGTGGCTCACCCTGGCGCTGGTCATCCTGAGCGTCCTCGCCCTGGCCTACGCCGTGTACCGCCTGGTGGAGGTGCCCCTGCAACGGCGGCTGAGGGCCGCCCTCGACCGCTCGCTCCGCGCCGGCGACGGCTACTTGGACTTGGACCGCGTGGGGTAGACCTCGCCGCCCTCGAGTTCGCGCCCGCCCAGCAGGGTCGACACCGTCACGAAGTGGTAGCCCTCCTTCTCCAGGGCCGTGAGCACGGCCGGCATGGCCTTGACGGTCTCGGGGACGATGTCGTGCAGCAGGATGACCCCGTTGCGCTTGGCCAGCTTGAGCGTCCGGGCGGTGATGACCTTGACGTTGCGGGCCTGCCAGTCGAGGGTGGACCCGGTCCACAGGATCTGCGGCAGGGCGAGCTCGGCCGTCAGCCGGCGGACCCGGGCGTCGGTGGCCCCGTTCGGCGGGCGCATCATCGCCGGCCGCTCGCCGATCGCGCCTTCGATGGCGTCGGAGGTCGAGTTCAGCTCCTGCAGGATCTCATCGTCGGACAGCTTGGTCAGGTCCGGGTGGTTCCAGGTGTGGTTGCCGACCTCGTGGCCCTCCTGCACGATGCGCTGCGTCAGCTCGGTGCGGTTCACGACCTTCCTGCCGAGCAGGAAGAAGGTGGCCTTCGCCTTGTGCTTCTTCAGCGTGTCGAGCAACGCGGGGGTGTAGGGCCACGGCCCGTCGTCGAAGGTCAGGGCGATGCACTTATGGAGGGCGCAGTACGGCTTGGGCGGATCGTCCGCCTTCTTCTTCGTGTCGGCGGCCGCCGGGGCGACCAGAAGACCTACCGCGCACACGCTGGCGACCAGAAGCCGGACTCTCCACAACATGCCACCGCATCTTAGTGAAGCCCCAGAGATGTAGCGATCTATCCAAACAACCTGATACCCCGACATCGGGGAGAGACCGCCCGCGAAGCCGGGGCTGTACGGCCACATCCGCTACAGCCACCTCAAGATCGCTGAGGGCGGCTTCAGCGGCGGAAAAAGTCGTGCGGGGGAGTGTCGAAGCGGCGTGCGGTCGTTCGACGTGTATGTAGTGGCTGGTCATCGCGTCCGGACAGGCCGGACCCAGCCCGACGACACAAGGAGCGGCAATGCGGTTTCTGATGATGCACCGGCTCGACGAGCGTGCCCCGGAGGCGTGGAACCCCAGCCCGGAGTTCATCGAGAAGATGGGGGCCTTCATCCAGGACTCGAGCGAGAAGGGCATCCTGATCACGGCCGAGGGCGTTCACCCGTCCGAGCGCGGCGCGCTGGTCCGCAAAACCCGTGGCGCGGCGATCAGGGTGGCCGATGGGCCGTTCACCGAGGCCAAGGAGGTCATCGGCGGCTTCGCGCTGCTCAACTTCAACGACAGGGCGGAGGCCGTCGAGTTCGCCCGGCGGTATGCCGACATGTTCGAAGAGGTCGAGGTCGAGGTGCGCGAGGTCGTCGAGTTCGACGACCTGCCGCCCCAGGCCTGACCCGAACGCGCCGCTGGACGTGCCCGCTGCTCCGCCCGCCCTGGCGGGCGGAGCACGCACGTGCCGGCACGACGCGACGAAGGCGACCGTCCGGGACGTTCGTCTTTGCCGTCGTGACCTCCTCATTGGTGACTCTCCAGGAGGGCGGCCCCAGGGACGTGGTGTCTGTCCGCCGGATCGCCCCGCACCATGGCCGCCGGGTGAAGGCGCCAGGCTGGCTGTTAGCGCTAACAAACGTTCGGTGTCGCGGTTCCTTCTCTGTCAGAGGGCTGTGGTGGCAGGTCGGAGCCAATACGAGACGAAGAGGCGACGTCAAGGACGGCGGCTCGTGCACCACCGAGGGACGACGGCCGGGCGCGCGGCTCATCAGGCGTTATCGCCGAGCGCCGCCCGGTGACGGCGAGAGTGGCACCCTGAAACTTTCGCACGACCTTGACACATTTCAGCATGATTTCCAGACTGTGACTCGAAGCGGCTTCCTCCTGCCATGTGGTGGTGCGCAGTGAGGGCCGCAGTTTCCGACGCCCTAGTGGTGTGCGTTCCCTGATCACGGGACGCGGCGTCGATCGCGCGGGGTGACCCCGCGCGTCCGCCGACCGTGATTTCAGTCTGGAGCACTCAGGCATGGGCACCAAAGCCATACTTTCGCTGCGGTCTCTGAGGAGCCCGCGAGTTCTGATCGCCGCCGCCGCAGGCGTACTCGGCGTGGTCACCGCGGTGACCGTGCCGGTCGCGCCGGCCGGCGCGGCGGCGAGCACGCTCGGAGCGGCCGCCGCGCAGAGCGGGCGGTACTTCGGCACCGCCATCGCCTCAGGCCGGCTCGGTGACTCGGCGTACACCACCATCGCGAACCGTGAGTTCAACATGGTGACGGCCGAGAACGAGATGAAGATCGACGCCACCGAGCCGAACCAGAACCAGTTCAACTTCAGCGCCGGTGACCGGGTCTACAACTGGGCGGTGCAGAACGGCAAGCGGGTGCGCGGGCACACCCTCGCCTGGCACGGCCAGCAGCCGGGCTGGATGCAGTCGATGTCGGGCAGCGCGCTGCGCCAGGCGATGATCAACCACATCAACGGCGTGGTGGGCCACTACAAGGGCAAGATCTACGCCTGGGACGTGGTGAACGAGGCGTTCGCCGACGGCAACTCCGGCGGCCGCCGCAGCTCCAACCTCCAGTCCACCGGCAACGACTGGATCGAGGTGGCGTTCCGCACCGCCCGGGCGGCCGACCCGGCCGCCAAGCTCTGCTACAACGACTACAACATCGACAACTGGTCCTGGGCCAAGACGCAGGGCGTCTACAACATGGTCCGCGACTTCAAGCAGCGCGGCGTCCCGATCGACTGTGTCGGCCTGCAGTCGCACTTCAACAGCGGCAGCGCCTACAACAGCAACTACCGCACCACGATCTCCAGCTTCGCCGCCCTCGGCGTGGACGTGCAGATCACCGAGCTGGACGTCCAGGGCGCCTCGGCCACCACCTACCGCAACATCGTCAACGACTGCCTGGCCGTCCCGCGCTGCGCCGGCATCACCGTGTGGGGCGTCCGCGACCAGGACTCCTGGCGCTCCGGCGACACCCCGCTGCTGTTCAGCGGCAACAACAAGAAGCCGGCCTACGACGCCGTCCTCGACGCCCTGAACAACGCCACCCCCAACCCCACGCCGACCCCGACTCCGACGCCGACGCCGACGCCCACCCCGACTCCGACGCCGACCCCCACGCCCACCCCGACTCCGACGCCGGGTACAGGGGCGTGTTCGGCGACGATCACGACGACCAACAGCTGGCCGGGCGGGTTCCAGTCGGCGGTGACGGTCAACGCGGGCAGTTCCCCGGTCAACGGGTGGACCGTGCGCTGGACCTGGCCCGGCGGGCAGAGCATCAGCAGCCTGTGGAACGGCCAGCAGAGCGTGTCCGGCTCCAGCGTCACCGTGCGCAACGCCGCCTACAACGGCTCCGTCGCCGCCGGCGGCTCCACCACCTTCGGGTTCACCGCGAACGGCACCGCGGCCACCCCGACCGCCACCTGCACCAGCCCCTGACGTCGGCCGGACATGATGATGAGGAGAATACAAATGCGTCTGCCCTGGCGAGCGCGGTCACCGCGCCCCTCCGCCGTCACCGTCGCGGCGCCGCGCCGACGGGCCCCACGCCGTGGCCTCACGATCGCCGCCATCCCGGTCCTGCTGGCCGGCGCCGGCCTGCTGGCCACACCGCCCGCCCAGGCCGCCGTGTCCTGCCGGGTCGACTACACCGTCAGTTCGAGCTGGCCGGGCGGCTTCAACGCCAACGTCACCATCAACAACCTCGGCGACGCCGTCAACGGCTGGCGGCTGACGTGGTCCTTCGACTCCGGCCAGCAGATCACCCAGATCTGGAACGCCACCCACACCCAGTCGGGCTCGTCGGTCACCGCCACCAACGTCTCCTACAACGCCGCCATCCCCTCCGGCGGCAGCGTCAACTTCGGCTTCAACGGCTCGCTGACCGGCGGCAACTCGCAGCCCTCCTCGTTCTCCCTGAACGGAGTGGCCTGCACCGGCACCCCGGGCACTCCCACGCCCACCCCGACGCCGACCCCGACGCCCACTCCCACCCCGACGCCGACCCCCACGCCGACCCCCACACCGACGCCGACCGGCACGTGTCCTCTGCCGTCGAGCTACCGGTGGACGTCGACCGGCGCGCTGGCGCAGCCGAGGTCGGGCTGGGTGTCGCTGAAGGACTTCACCAACGTCGTCTACAACGGCAGGCACCTGGTGTACGCCACCACGCACGACAACGGGTCGAGCTGGGGCTCGATGAACTTCAGCACCTTCACCAACTGGTCGGACATGGGTTCCGCCACCCAGACCAAGATGAACTCCGGCACGGTGGCGCCCACGCTGTTCTACTTCGCGCCCAAGAACATCTGGGTGCTGGCCTACCAGTGGGGCGGCACGGCGTTCTCCTACCGCACCTCCAGCGACCCCACCAACGCCAACGGCTGGGGGTCGCAGCAGACGCTGTCCACCGCGAGCATCTCCGGCTCGGGCACCGGGCCGATCGACCAGACGCTCATCGGTGACGGCCAGAACATGTACCTGTTCTTCGCCGGCGACAACGGCAAGATCTACCGGCAGAGCATGCCGATCGGGAACTTCCCCAGCAGCTTCGGCTCCAACTACACCCAGATCATGAGCGACTCGACCAACAACCTGTTCGAGGCGGTCGAGGTCTACAAGCTGCAGGGCCAGAACAAGTACCTCATGATCGTCGAGGCGATCGGCTCCCAGGGCCGCTACTTCCGGTCGTTCACGGCGGACAGCCTCAGCGGCTCGTGGACCCCGAACGCCACCAGCGAGAACAACCCGTTCGCCGGCAAGGCCAACAGCGGCGCCACCTGGACCAACGACATCAGCCACGGTGACCTGGTCCGGACCAACCCCGACCAGACCAAGACGGTCGACCCCTGCAACCTGCAACTGCTCTACCAGGGCCGCAGCCCCAGCTCCAACGGCGTGGACTACGGCCTGCTGCCCTACCGCCCCGGCGTGCTCACCCTGCAGCGCTGACCACCCGACCCGTCCCGGCCTGCGCGGCGCCGACGTTCACGGCGTCCGAGGCACACGCCGTGAACGTCACCACGGCCCCTGCGATCAGGACCGGACGGAACCGGACCGGCGGGCTCGGCACACCACCGAGCCCGCCGCGTCCCGCGGTGAGCCCGAAATCTCACTGCCGTACAGAGTTCGGAAGGCCACTCGCGATGATCGCGAGTGGCCTTCCGGCTGAGACCACGCCTCCGTCACACCATCAATCTCACTCACAGAGGCCCTGCGGACGGCCGGAACCGATGCCACCCGCGACGTTTCACAGCCAGCGCACCTCCGGGGCGCGTTCCACGAACCGCGCGTACTGTTCGAACGCCCGCTCCACCTCCGCCCGGTCGCCCGCGCGGAGCGGTACGAGCGGCTGGACGGCGATGCGCACCCGGCTTTTCGTAAGGGTGCGTTTCCAGATGGCCACGACCCGGCCGGCGCGTACCACGGTGGACTGGAAGACCCCGTTGTTGCCGGGGATGATGGCCCCCTTGTGCTCGTCGGCGACCATGAGCGAGCGGTCCTTGTAGCCCAGCAGATATTCGTCGAACCCCGGCAGCACGAGCACCTCGTCGTCCCCCGCCGGGGGAGGGGCGGTGTCGAGGAGCGCGGCGTCGAGGTACGTCTCCACCCCGGCGACGGTCACGCGGGCCAGAGCGTCACCGGCCACGGCGATGCCGCGTACGGCGTCGGCGGCGGTCAGGCCCGTCCAGCCCGCGAAGTCGTGCCGGGTGGTCGGCCCGCGGCCGCGGAAGTAGCGCAGGGCGATCATGCCCAGCGCCTCGTCGCGCTCAGGCCGGTGCGGGTCGGGCACCCACTCGTCGAGCAGCACGAAGCTCTGCTCGTTGCCGATGTTGGGGGCGATGCACAGCAGGCCCCGCTGGGCGGCGTGCGACAGCAGGTGGTAGCCGCGCTGACCGCCGACGTCGATGCCCTTGTCGGCGAGTACGGCCAGGCATTGCGACCGGCTCAGCCGCCCGCCGCCGGCCAGGGCCGCGCCCAGCACCTCCATGGCCTCGGCGGTGGTCCGCTCAGAAAGGCCGAGTTGTTCGCGCCGCCGCGCCGCGGCGTTCAGCACCCGGACGCCCATCAGTTCGAGCATCCAGCGGGCGTCGCGCGGCGGGACGAAATGGATGGTGCCCCGCATCGGCCACGTGCGCAACGCCTCCCGCCGCTCCAGCGCGGCGGTGATGTCGGCAGCGGTGTACCCGGGCAGCCGCACACCGAACGACCACAAACCGCTCCCCAAGTCCTGCGCCTGCATCGCCCCCAGCCACGTCACCACCTCCCCCACCCCCACAGCCGGCCCGACCCCGCCCATAGCCCGCCCGGTGTCGCCAGGCGACACTCGTAACCACAGACTGGACATCCGCAGCCCAAGCGCCTGCCGGCCAGTGAGTTCCACCAACGATCGCCTCCTATCCCGCCACCGTAACGCTCACCCCCGACAATCCCGCCAATGCAATCGCCCACCGGTAACCCGAGGCGTGCAACCCGCCTTCAGAAGCCACGACCGCAACCTGCAACCGGCGAACCTTCGCCGCCGCCGGACGGAACACGGGCAAGCATGGCCACGCGATCAGTCACTCACCAAACCCAGAAGGCCGATTCCGATGATCGGAAGGGACTGCGAAACCGTTGGCCGGACAGACCCTTTCATTGGCGGTGAGAACGTTCCTCCGGTCGAGTACGAGGAGACGTTCCATCGTTCAACCGCTGACGCCGGCCTAGCGATCGAGAACCAAGCGATCTAGCCTCCAACTTCGCCGGGGCGGCCAAGTGGAGCACCCGGTGCGTACCCTGACGGAAGATCGTCCGGGGCATCTCGCGAAGAGTCCCGACGCGCATTGCTGCGCTGAAATCAACCTGGGCCGGGTACGGATGGTTCCCGGACCGCCGCCGTCCGTGGGCGGAGCTACACGTGGAGCACTGTCAGCACCACCGATAGCAGCGGTGCCGTCCTCATTCGCCGCCAATCACGTGAGCGGTTCCTGTTTTCGGAGGCGTCCTGTGGGTCTGCCGGCCCGAGGCGTGCCGATATTCGGTGGTCAGAATTTGGCAGGAATCGCGAGACTCGGGTTTCGTGAGCGAGCAGAGCGGAGCGTGTGCGGGCGGGCGGGCTACGGTAAGGCTGTGGCGCCCGGTGGGACCGGCGGAGTTGTCGTTGGTGCGTGCGTCGGGGTGGCGGGCCTGGCCGCCTCGGCTGCCCGATCAGCCGATCTTCTATCCCGTGTTGAACGAGGCGTATGCGATGAAGATCGCTCGTGACTGGAACGTCCCGGCGTCGGGAGCCGGTTTTGTGACGCGTTTTGAGCTTGATGCGGACTTCGCACGCCGCTATCCGGTGCGGCAGGCGGGCGGGCGGACCATTGTGGAGCTGTGGGTTCCGGCGGAGGAACTGGAGGAGTTCAACGCTCATCTGGCGGGGACGATCCACGTGGTCCGTGAGTTCCACGCTCCCGGATATGGCCGGCTGGCGATGCGGGTCGCCGCAGCCGCTGCCGGACGGGAGTCGGCGGATGAGGTTCTGGCGATGTTGTCAGTCGCCGGTGCAAAGACCTGGATCGGGCTCGACCGGGCGCTGCGCACGCACGCGGTGACGTACGGCTGGAATGCGACGAAGGCCAGGCTGCCGGGGGACGAGCGGCTGTCGTCACTGGTGGCGGGCTGTTCCCGGGACGGGCGCCGAAGAGAGTCGGCGGTCGCGGGCCTGGCTAAGGCTACGGATGGGTTACTGCTGCCCGTTCTGGTGCTGCGGAGCGCCGATTGGGTGCCGCAGGTACGTGAGCGCGCACGCAGGTCGTTGACCGCCGCGTTGAGGTCGGCGGGCACTTCGGCGTTGCTGGCGGCGGCGAGTGTCGCCACGGCGATCGGATCGTGGACGCGTGGTGGGCATGCCGTGGAGGCCATTGCGGGAGCACTGCGTGCGGCCTCGGACAGCGTGCTGGCGTCGGCCCGTACGCACCAGGACCTCGGGGTGCGGCGTCTGGCGTACCGGTTGTGGCTGGAGTCCGGCCGTTCCCGGCACGAGGAGGTCACGCGTGCTGCCCTGAGCGAACAGGATGGGGTCTGCCGGTTGCTGTGCGCGGAATGGCTCGTGGCCGATGCCGTCCGAGACCGACGCCTCGACGTGCTGGAAGGGTTGCTGAGAGAGGGGAGCGCAAAGGTCGGGATCGAGGCGCTCACCGCCCTGGTGAAGCTCGGCCGCCCTGAAACCGGTGTGGCCCATCTGGCGGATCGATCGGCGATGATGCGCGCCACTGCGCAGTGGGCGGTCCGCCGCGCGGGCCGCAGTCCTGCCGCCATCTACCGGAATGCCCTGACCGCGGATTCGCCGGTGAGCCGGGCTCGTGCGTTGGCCGCCGGCCTCGGCGAATGTGGCACGCATCAGGATGTGGATGTACTCCTGCCTCTTCTGGAGCACCCGAGTCCCAGGGTTCGGGCGGAAGCCGTACGCGCCGTCCGCCGCCTGGGCGGATCCCTCACCCGGATCGCCGGAATGCTCGCTGATCCTGCCCCAGTGGTCGTCCGTGCGGTCAAGCAGGCGCTGCGTAGCGAGCCCGGCGTCGTGTCGGCCGCACGGCTATGGGAACTGCTGGCCGCTGATTCACCGCCGCATGTTCGGCTGGGGGCCTATGAGCAGCTGCGGACGAAAGACACCTGGACCCGCGTTCACGTCGACCTGCACCTACTGGCCGCCCGTGACGTGGAACTCGGCCCCCGAGCACACGCCGATCTGATCGACTGGTCACGCCGCGGCGCCGCGACCGCCTACCGCGCGCCGACCAAGGAGACGGCGCTCCGACTCAGCCGGTTGATCGACGCAGCCGAGCCGCTGATCGGCACCCAGCAGGCCCACCAGCTGCGCTGGATCCTCGACATCGGCGACACCGCTCGCTGAGCGGTGATGACGGCTCCTGCGGGCGTGCGCAGGTTCGCATCCTCCGCTTCGAGAACGGTGGTGGAATGGGAACGAAGGAGGCGCCGGTATGCGCCGACGAGTTGGCTTGTAGCTCGACTCGCTGGTTTGGGTTCTCCTACATAGACGGCCCCGCGCTGCTGGGGGAGGCGACCGTGGAGCAGTGGGTGGACTCGGTGATTGCCGAACTCGCCACGCAGATTCCCCCTGAGCAGGCCCGAAAGCTGGGAGAAGCGTTCGCTGGGGCGCCGTTCTGGGCCGATCAGAGCGTCCTCGACCAGCTGCGCCAGGCTCAGACGCATGTCCCCGTGGTTCTGGTATCGAACGCGACGCTCCAATTGGAGGAGGACCTGGGCGGGCTCGGGCTGGCCCACTTCTTCTGCCTCTTCGTCCCCAAGCAATCCGTCGGAGATCGTGAGGTGCGGCGAAACTGGTTCTGACCTGCCCTGATGATGTCTCGGGGTTCATGGTCGTCGGTGGTGGTGCGGAGTCGTTGTCACTCAGTTCGTCACCCGGCTGGACTGCCTTTGGCCGGCCTACGCGGTTGGTTGTCGTAACCGCCGCCGAACACGCACGCTCCCAACGCGGGCCTTACGCTCGGCACGCAGGTTCGCGGCCCACTCGGGCGTACTCGCTGCGGTGCTCATCGGCTACCCCCGGACATTCGCGGATACGACCGTGCCTGCTGCTATCCCCAATTCTCATCCTGCGTCCGCTGATCGCGAGGGGTTAGCTGAATGTGACACGCATCAGTTACCGACCGCACACGGAGAGGAACCGGCGACCACGGCCGTCAGCCGAGGTGCCACACGCATCGAGAAGCACAGCGCACAGCTCGGTGAGCTGGCGCGCCACCTCCGGGAGCGTGGCGTGCCCAACCTCGTGAGCAAGCGCATCAGACTCAAGATCGAGACGACACCTCATGGGACGCGGTCCTCCGTGGACTACGACGCTCCAGAGTTGGCCGTATGGTCCGACGACGGCACGACCATCGCCATCGTCGTGGTCGATGACAACCAGAAGGTCACGGCCTTCTCGCTGCGTCCCCCGGGGCAGGCTGCTCAAATGTTGGTCACCCGGCAACGCAGAAGGCCGGGTCCGATGATCGGAACCGGCCTCTGGGCTGGTACTGCTGGGTCGGGGTGGCGGGATTTGAACCCACGGCCTCTTCGTCCCGAACGAAGCGCGCTGCCAAGCTGCGCTACACCCCGGTGCACAGGCGCTTTTGCTTGTGCTCGCATGAGTCTAGCGGACTTTGGTGGTGCTCGCGTCATCCAGTCTTGTGGGACAGGCGATCGCGCGTCAGGCGGCGGTGGGGCGACGGGGGACGAGGGTCAGCAGGGTGGCCTCGGGGGGGCACGAGAAGCGGACCGGGGCGTAGGGAGAGGTGCCGAGGCCGGCCGAGACGTGCAGCCAGGCGGACTCGTGGCGGTGCAGGCCCTTGACCCGGGCGCGGTCGATGCCGCAGTTGGTCACCAGAGCGCCGTAGAAGGGGATGCACAGCTGGCCGCCGTGGGTGTGGCCCGCGAGCAGGAGCTGGTAGCCGTCGGCGGCGAAGCGGGACATGTTCGCCGGCTCGGGAGAGTGCATGACGCCGAGGCGCAGGTCGGCGTCCGTGGGCGCGGGGCCGGCGATCTCGTCGTACCGGTCGCGGTTGATGTGGGAGTCGTGGATGCCCCCCACGTGGATGTCGAGGTCGCCGACCTTGATGCGCGCCGTGGTGTTGTTCATGTCGAGCCAGCCCGCGGCGGTCATGCCGGCGCCCAGTTCGGTCCACGGCAGGTTGGGGAAGTGCTGCGTGGGGCCCTTGGAGGAGCTCCAGAGGTAGCGTGCGGGGTTCTTGGGCCTCGGGGCGTACAGGTCGTTGGACCCGTAGACGAAAAGGCCTGGGCGGGACAGCAGGGGCTCGACGGCGCGCAGGTAGGCGGGGACCGCGTCGGGGTGGGCGATGGTGTCGCCGGTGTTCACCACCAGGTCGGGGTTGAGCGCGTCCAGCGAACGCACCCACTCGATCAGGCGGGTGCGCCCGGGGGTGAGGTGCAGGTCGGAGAACTGGAGGATGCGTATCGGCCGCTGGCCCGGCGCGAGCACCGGCACGTCGAAACGACGCAGCCGAAACCAGTTGCGCTCGATCACCGAGGCGTAGCCGAGCCCGGCGACGCCGAGGCCGAGCAAGGACAGGGGTATCGCGGCAGCTTTCCTCACCCCCCAATCATGCCTGAGCGCGGAGCCCGTCGCTCGTCGATGTCCGCGGGTGGAACCCGGCGCCCGGACGGCGGCGCGGCCTCGCCGGGGGGAAATGGCGGTGATCGGGGTGCGTGGACACGGCAAGATGGTGGCCATGAGTGCTTTGAAGGACAAGCTGAAGGCCGACCTCACGACGTCGATGAAGGCCCGTGACGAGGTGCGGACCCGGACGCTGCGCATGGCCCTCGCCGCCGTCAGCACCGAGGAGGTTGCGGGCAAGTCCGCCCGCGAGCTCACCGACGACGAAGTGGTGAAGGTGCTGACCAGGGAGGCCAAGAAGCGCCGCGAGGCGGCGGAGGCGTTCGCCGGCGCCGGGCGGGCCGAGCAGGCGCGGGCCGAGCAGGACGAGCACGCCGTGCTGGAGGAGTACCTCCCCGCGCAGCTGAGCGACGAGGAGCTCGACCGGCTCGTCCAGGAGGCCATCGCCGAGAGCGGCGCCGAGGGCCCGAAGGCGATGGGCCAGGTCATGAAGGTCCTCAACCCGAAGGTCGCCGGACGGGCCGAGGGCGGCCGGGTGGCGCAGGCGGTGCGCGCTCGCCTGACCTCCTGATCATCGCGGAGGGCGCCGGACCCGGGTGGTCCGGCGCCGCCGGTCGGTCGTGAGATGTGAAGTGCCCTCCGCGTAGCTGCGCGGAGGGCACTTCGGCGTGGTCGGTCGCCGTCGACGGGGTGGCCACCGGGGGACGAAGGTCAGTCGCTGGGGGTGATGGGAGTCACCGGGCTGATGTCGGCTCCGCGGTTGCGGTCGCCGGGCTTGCCCTTGTTCCGGTTGTTGTCGGGGCCACCGAGGTCCCTGTCCGGCCTCTCGCGACCGTCCGGCACCCGGAAGCCCGTGCCGTCGTTCTCGATCGGGTCCTTGGGACGCTTGGGCGCGCAGCCGCCGCTGCAGCCGCCGAACCGGCTCATGTCCGGTGCGACGAACGACGAGGGCTCGATGTCGGACAGGGCGTCGAGCATGGTGGCCTTCCAGATCTGGCCGGAGATCGTGGCGCCGAACACCTCGCCGTAGTAGTCGCCGCCGATGGTGACGCCGCGCAGCGGGTGGGTGTAGGACCCGCGCGGGTCGCCGAGGCTGACGGCGCCGGCGAGGTCGGGGGTGTACCCGGCGAACCAGGCGGTCATGGAGCCGTCGGTGGTGCCGGTCTTGCCGGCGGCGTCCCGCCCGATGCCCCCGACGCCGCGCATCGTGCCCTTGGTGAACACGCCTTCGAGGATGGCCGACACCGCGTCGGCGACCTTCTCTTCGATGGCCTGCTTGCAGGAGGGCTTGAACTCGGTCGTCTTGCCGTTGCGGTCGGTGATCGAGGTGATCGCCATCGGCTCGCAGTATTTGCCGCGCGCGCCGAACGACGCGTAGGCGCTGGCCACCGTGACAGGGTCCATCTCGTTGACGCCGAGGGTGAAGGTCTCGACCTCCTGGAGCTTGCGGCCGTCGGAGCGCTTGATGCCGAGGTCCTTGGCGGTCTTGACGACGTCGCAGAGCCCGACCTTGCGTTCGAGACCGAGGAAGAAGGTGTTGACCGACCCCCAGGTGCCGGTCTGGAGGGTCTTGAAGCCGCCGCCGCCCTCGGAGTTGTGCGCCACGTGGGTGGGGTCGCCGACGTTCTGGCCCTTGCAGTTCTTGAAGTCGCTGTAGCCGCCGGCCTGGAAGCTGCTGCCGGAGTTGAGGCCGTCGCCGAACTTCATGCCCTCTTTGAGGGCCGTGGCGAGGGTGAAGACCTTGAACGTCGAACCGGCCTGGAACCCGGTGCCGCCGCCGTGCGCGGCGTCGGCGACCAGGTTGTAGGTCGACTGGTTCTTCTTCTTGCTGCGCCCGTACTTGCGGCTGGCGGCCATGGCCTTGATGGCGCCGGTGCCGGGCTCGACCAGCGCCTCGGCGGCCACGGGCTTGTCAGAGGCGTGGACCCACTTCTTGATGGCCTTGTCGGCGGCCTTCTGCATCTTGGTGTCGAGCGTGGTCTTGATGGTCAGGCCGCCCCGGTTGAGGAACTCCTCACGGGCCTTCTGGGTCTTGCCGAACTGCGGGTCGTTGCGGATCTCGTTCTGCACGTACATGCAGAAGTACGGGTAGTCGCTCTCCTCGCAGCCGCCCGGGATGTCGATGTCCTTGAAGACGAGCTTCTTCGCCTTGGCCGCCGTCGCCTGCTCGGGCGTGATCTTCTTCAGTTCGAGCATGCGGTCGAGGACGGTGTTGCGGCGGGCCAGCAGGGCCGCCTTGTGCTGCTTGCCGAGGTTCGGGTCGGTCGCGTTGGGGTTCTGCACCGCTCCGGCCAGCGTGGCCGCCTCTTCGAGGGTCAGCTTGGACGCGGGCTTGTCGAAGAAGCGCCTGCTCGCGGCCTGGATGCCGTACGCGCTGGCGCCGAAATAGGCGATGTTGAGATAGCGCTCGAGGATCTCGTCCTTGGTGTACTTGTTCTCGATGCCCATGGCGTACCGCAGCTCGTTGAGCTTGCGCGAGACCGTCGGCGCGATGGCCGCCAGCTGTTCTTCCTTGGTCTCGGCCTTGTTCAGCAGGACCTGCTTGACGTACTGCTGGGTGATCGAGGAGCCGCCCTGTGAGACGGCCCCCGACTGGAAGTTCTTCATCATCGCGCGGGCGAAGCCCTCCAGGTCGAGGGCGCCGTGCTCGTAGAAGCGGAAGTCCTCGATGGAGATGATCGCCTGCCGCATGACCGGGGCGACCTTGTCGAGTGGCACCGACTCGCGGTTCTGGTAGTAGAACTGGGCGATCAGTTTGCCCTTGGCGTCCCGGATCTCGGTCTTCTCGGGAAGATCGGGCTCTTTGAGGTCCTCGGGCTTGAGGTTGAGCACGTCAGAGGCGCTCTTGATGCCGACGCCGGCCCCTCCGACGGAGGGCAGCGCGATGGCCGCGGCAAGCACGCCCGCGGCGACGGCGGCCGCGATGAGCCGCACGAGGTTCGCTACTACGGTTCCCAGACCCTTGCCTTCAGCTCGCACGCGTCCAAGGGTATGTCGAACCGCTGACTCAATAGGTACCCAAAGTCCATTTCGCATTGACTCGCGGACTACCCGGCGAGGGGATGACTAGTCATTCCCGGCCACATGGCCTGACATGACCATGCGGGAAATTGACCCGCCCGGGGTCTGTCGGGGCGAACGTCTGGTTGCGTACGTTCTCCTCTGCGGCAACTGAATAAGGAGGCTCGACGCCCGCGCCCGTCGGCCGCCAAGTGACGACTGACCACCTATAGGGGAGTGGGGTCGAAATGTGGATCACGGATTGGACCTCCCGTGCCGCCTGTCGAGGTGCGGATCCTGACGCGTTGTTCGTACAGGGTGCCGCCCAGAACAGGGCGAAGCTCATCTGCCGAGGATGCCCGGTCCGTACCGAATGCCTCGCGGATGCACTGGACAATCGCATCGAGTTCGGGGTCTGGGGCGGGATGACCGAGCGAGAGCGGCGTGCGCTGCTCAGGCGTCGGCCGGATGTCACCTCGTGGCGCGACCTCTTGGAGGTCGCGAAGGAAGAGTACGAGCGGACCAACGAGTTGATCGCCGGCTGAGTCCAGGGGGCCGGGGCGGTCGCCTCGGGCCCGACAAGGCACCGGGGGGCTGGTCACGGCCCCCTGAGTCGTGTGATCAGGTGTTGATGGACGCGTCCTGGTGGTCGTGAAACCCGCCACCCGGGCCGGATCAGGAGGCGAGAAGCTCGCCGATCTCGCGCAGACCCGCGAGATCGTGCACGTCCTCCGGCATCGCGAGCACCTCGGCGATCGGCACTGTGGGGTGGGCCGATGCGAAGTGCTCCTGTTCCCTCTGCTCGCGCGCGGCGAGCTGCATACGCCCGGCGTGAAGCCGCAACACGGCGGCCGTGAGTTCGTGCTCGCCACGCGATTCCAGGTCCTCGGCGGCCGCCGCGCTGCGGGCGGCCGAGAGGGCCGGAGCCGGGGAGCGATGCACCCGGTTGATCACCAGACCGGCCAGGGGCATGCTCTCTTCGGCCAGTCGCTCCACGAAGTACGAGGCCTCCCGCATCGCGTCCCTCTCTGGCGCGGCCACGACGAGGAACGCGGTGCCGGGAGCCTGGAGCAGGCGGTAGGTCTGCTCGGCCCGCTGCCGGAACCCGCCGAAGACGGCGTCCAGGGCGGCGACGAAGGTCTGGATGTCCTTGAGGAACTGCGCGCCCAAAATCTTGGTCATCGCGCCGGCCACCAGGCCGAAACCCGCGTTGAGCAGCTTGAACGCACTCCTGCCTCCGGCTTTCGCGGGCGCCATGAGAATCCTGATGAGCCGCCCGTCAAGGAAGCGGCCGAGCCGCTCCGGCGCGTCCAGGAAGTCCAGCGCCGACCGGGACGGCGGCGTGTCCACGATGATCAGGTCCCATTCGTCCGACCGGCGGAGCTGGCCGAGCTTCTCCATCGCCATGTACTCCTGTGTGCCGGAGAAGCTGGACGACAGCGACTGGTAGAAGGGGTTGGTCAGGATCTGCCGGGCGCGCTCGGGGTCGGCGTGCGCCTCGATGATCTCGTCGAACGTCCGCTTCATGTCGAGCATCATCGCGTGCAGCTCGCCTGTGCCCTCCACCCCGGAGACCAGGCGCGGGGTGTTGTCCAGCTCGGTGAGCCCCATCGACTGGGCGAGGCGGCGCGCCGGGTCGACGGTGAGGACGACGACGCGGCGGCCGCGCTCGGCCGCCCGCAGGCCGAGGGCCGCCGCGGTCGTGGTCTTGCCCACCCCGCCCGAGCCGCAGCACACCACGATGCGCGTGTGCGGGTCGTCCAGGACGGCGTCCATGTGGAGAACCGGTGAGGTGCGGCGCGGGCCGTCCCCGAGGTGACCGGCGGCGGCCGTGGCGGAGGCGGTCATGCGAGGGTCCCCTCTGAGCGAGAGTTCACGTGGCGCGAGCCGTTCCCGAAGTGCGATGTCAGGTGGCCCAGGCCGTTCCCGGGGCGGGATGTAAGGCGGCGCGGGCGGTTCGCGGGGCCGGGGTTCACGCCGCTCCCTGGGCGCACATCGCCTCGGCCAGCTCGTACAGGCCCGCGAGATCGGCGCCCTCGGGCAGCAGCGGCAGTTCGTACTGCGGCGTCCTCGCCCGGGCGAGCGACTGCCGCTCGCGGCGTTCCAGGACGGTGCGCCGCGCGTGCTCGGAGACCTCCTCGGCCAGCGCCTCGGCGATCTCGGACGCGCCGGCCTCGCCTTCGGCCAGGCCGGCGGCCTTGAGCCCGAGGGCCAACTCGCCCGGGTCGAAGCCGCCGTCGACCGCGGCGTCGAGGACGGCCTCCGGCAGCAGCTCGGGCCGCACCATGTTGATGAAGACGCCGCCGACGGGCAGTTTCGCCTCGTGGAGGCTCTCGATGCCGTCCAGCGTCTCTTGCACCGGCATCTCTTCGAGCAGCGTGACGAAGTGCACGGCGGTCTCGGGTGAGGCGACGACGCCGCGCACCAGGTCGGCGTGGTTCTTCACCGGGCCGATGCGGGCGAGCCCCGCCACCTCGGAGGTCACGTTGAGAAAGCGGGTGATGCGCCCGGTGGGCGGCGCGTCCATGACGACGGCGTCGTACACGCGTCTGCCGGCGGAGTCCCGGCGGCGGACGGCTTCGCTGGTCTTGCCGGTGACGAGCACGTCGCGCAGGCCAGGGGCGATGGTCGTCGCGAAGTCCACCAGGCCGATCTTGTTGAGTGCCCTGCCGGCCCGGCGCATCCCGTAGAACATCTCGACGTATTCGAGCATGGCCTCTTCGGGGTCGACGGCGAGGGCGTACACGTCGCCGCCGCCCGGCGCCACGGCTATCTTGCGTTCTTCGTACGGCAGGGGCGGGGTGTCGAAGACCTGGGCGATGCCCTGGCGTCCCTCCACCTCGACCAGCAGCACCTTCCCGCCGCCCGCCGCCAGGGCGAGGGCCAGCGCGGCGGCCACGGTCGTCTTGCCCGTGCCGCCCTTGCCGGTCACGACATGGAGTCGTACGCCGTCCCAATCGGTGTCACGAGCGCTCACCCTCCGAAGGCTACCCAACGGTCACTTTTCGATTCGCCGTCCGACCTCTCCAGGGGGTACGTGGGACGCAGGTCACACCGCCGAGCGGCACTGTTGTCCACAGTGACGACCGCCTGGGCGAAGGTTGTCCACAACCGTGGCGGCCGGGCCGCGCCGAGCCGTCCGCCCCGTCTACAGTGCCACCATGAAGCGCTACGAATATGCGACGGTCCCTCTGCTGACCCACGCCACCAAGCAGATCCTCGACAACTGGGGGCAGGACGGCTGGGAGCTCGTCACGGTCATCCCGGGCCCCAACCCCGAGCAGCTCGTCGCCTACATGAAGCGAGAGAAGGCATGAGCACGCCCGAGGAGCGTCTGAAAGAGCTCGGGCTCACCCTTCCCGAGGTCGTCAAGCCGCTGGCCGCGTACGTGCCCGCCGTCCGCACGGGTGATCATGTGTACGTCTCGGGCCAGATCCCGCTCGAAGACGGCAAGCTGGGGGCCACGGGCAAGGTCGGCGCGGAGGTGACACTCGAGGAGGCCAAGCGGCAGGCCAGGGTGTGCGCGCTCAACGGCCTCGCCGCCGCCGCGCAGGCCGCGGGCGGTCTGGGCAACATCGTGCGCATCGTCAAGGTCGTCGGCTTCGTGGCCAGCGCTCCTGGTTTCACCGATCAGCCCAAGGTCGTCAACGGGGCGAGCGAGCTGTTCGGCGAGGTCTTCGGCGACGCGGGGGTGCATGCGCGCAGCGCCGTCGGCGTGGCCGCCCTCCCGCTGGACGTCCCGGTCGAGGTGGAGCTCATCGCCGAAGTCCGATAGCCCGTGACACCATGGTCCGGCCGAGTTCCGTTCGGTTGGACCATGGAGCCGGCCGAGCGCCACGGAGGTCGCATGAACGGCATCCCGCTGCCGGGAGCGCTGGGTGAGCGCGCCCGCGCGATCCTCGCCGGGCAGATCGCCCCCGTGCCCACCAGAGACGCCGCCACCGTCGTGCTCCTCCGCCCAAGCGCACCGGGTTCCGGTGCCCCGGGTTCCGGTGGCTTGGGTTCTGACGGGTCGGGTTCCGGCGTCCCGGGTCCCGGTGGCTCGGGTTCGGGCGTTCTGGGTTCCGGCGTCCTGAGTTCTGGTGGCTCTGGCTCCGGTGCTTCCGCGTCCGATGCCCTGGGCTTCGGCGGCTCGGGTTCTGGGGTGGCCGGGTCTGGGGGGCCGGTCTCGCTGGATGTGGGGGAGGGCGCAGGGGTCGAGGTTTATATGCTCCGGCGGGCGGCCAGCATGGCCTTCGCGGCCGGCGCGTACGTGTTCCCGGGCGGGTCGGTGGATCCACGGGACGCCGACCAGGCCGTCGCCTGGGCCGGGCCGGCCCCCGAGACCTGGGCCCGGGTGTTCGGCGCCGACGCCACCACCGCGCGCGGGCTGGTCTGCGCGGCCGTGCGCGAGACCTTCGAGGAGTCCGGGGTCCTGCTGGCCGGCCCGAGCCCCGGCACGGTGGTCGCCGACACCACGGGGGACGACTGGGAGGCCGACCGCGAGGCGCTGGTCGAGCGGCGCCTGTCGCTGGCGGAGTTCCTGAACAAGCGCGGCCTGGTGCTGCGCGCCGATCTCCTGCGGCCGTGGGCCCACTGGATCACGCCGGATGTCGAGCACAAGCGGTTCGACACGCGCTTCTTCGTGGCGGCGATGCCGCCCGGCCAGCGCACCCGCGACGTCGGAGGCGAGGCCGACGAGGTCGCGTGGCTGCGCCCGGCACGGGCCATCGAGCGGGCCAGGAACGGCGAGATCCTGCTGATGCCTCCCACGTTCCGCACGCTGACCGAGATGTCGCAGTATGCAGATGTGGACGCCGTCCTGGCGTGTGAGCGAGAGATCGTGACCTTCCAGCCGCGCGCCGCCGAGGTGGACGGCGAGATGTGGCTGGTCATTCCCGATGAGGATTATCGTCTGCCATGAGCGGCCTCCGAATCCCCGTGGACGGTCTGGACGGAGCCGGCACGGTCCGGGCCACCAATCTGCTGGCGCCGAACGCCTCGCCCATGACCCTCGACGGCACCAACACCTGGGTCATCGGCGAGCCGGGTGAGGGGCCCGTCCTGGTGGTCGATCCGGGCCCGGACGACGAGGGGCACCTGCGGCGGGTGGCCGGCCATCTCGCCGGGCGGCGGGTCGAGGCGATCCTGCTCACGCACGGTCACTCCGACCACAGCGGCGGCGCCCGTCGCTTCGCCGAGATGGTGGGCGCGCGCGTTCGTGCCCTCGACCCCCGTCACGTCCTGGGGGACGAGGGGCTCGCGGACGGCGACGTCGTCACGGCCGGCGATCTCGACCTGCGGGTGATCGGCACGCCCGGCCACTCGTTCGACTCGCTGTGCTTCTGGCTGCCCGCCGACCAGGCCATGCTGACCGGCGACACCGTCCTCGGCCGGGGCACCACCGTGATCGCGCCCGACGGCGATCTGGGCGACTACCTGCGCAGCCTCGACCTGCTGCGGGCCCGCGCCGAGATCACGGCCGCGCGGGTGCTGCTGCCCGGCCACGGGCCGCTGCTCCCAGAGCCGATCACCGCGCTGGACGGCTACATCGCCCACAGGCGCGAGCGGCTGGACCAGATCAGGCGGGCCCGCGGCGAGGGCGCGAGGACACCGGCGGAGATCGTGCGGGTCGTCTACGCGGAGGTCCCCGAAGATCTGTGGCCGGCGGCCGAGATGTCCGTACGAGCGCAACTCTCCTACCTGGAGACCCAGGGCCTCTGATCCGCGACGCCTGCGGGCTGTCGCAGGGGGCCGGGGCCGGCGGCTCGCCGGGTGCGGTGATCGCTCAGTTTCGCGGAGTGCTCTCGCGGTCTTGGTCCGCGCGGTCCCTCAGCGGAGCCGGAGTCGGAGCCAGAGCCGGGGGCGGGGCCGGTACGGGCCCTGTGCTCATCGCGAGCGGGCGTGGAGGCGGTCGGCGTCCATGATGACGACGGCCTTGGCCTCGATGCGAAGCCAGCCGCGCTGCGCGAAGTCGGCGAGTGCCTTGTTGACGGTCTCGCGCGAAGCGCCGACGTACTGGGCCAGCTCCTCCTGGGTGAGGTCGTGATGTACCCGCAGCCCCTCTTCGGTGCGCTGGCCGAACCGCTCGGCCAGGTCCAGGAGCGCCTTGCCGACACGGCCGGGCACGTCGGTGAACACCAGGTCGGCCATGACGTCGTTGGTGCGGCGGAGCCGCTGGGCGAGGGCGCGCAGCAGGTGCAGGGCGACCTCCGGGCGTCCGGTCAGCCAGGGGCGCAGGTCGTCGTGTCCCAACCCGGCCAGCCGCACGTCGGTCAGCGCGATGGCGCTGGCCGTGCGAGGCCTGGGGTCGAACAACGAGAGCTCGCCGAACATCTCGCTCGGGCCGAGCACGCTCAGCAGGTTCTCCCGCCCGTCCGGCGCGGTGCGGATCAGCTTGATCTTGCCGTCCAGCACGACGTAGAGCCGGTCGCCCGTCTCGCCCTCGCTGAACAGCGTCTGCCCCTTCAGGAGCTCTACCTCGGAGATGCCCGTGCGGAGTGCGGCGGCGCTCTCGCGGTCGAGCGCGGAGAACAAAGGGGCCTTACCCAGCACGTCGTCGGTATTCACGGTGCCCTCCTCGTCCAGTGGCCGCGCCACCACGGCTGCGCGCCACATTTCCGGATCGCGCTCGCTGCTAGACATTGTGACGTACTGCATCAAGGGGGTCGCATGGAGCCCGTCCGCGTAGGCTGTCGGGGTGCCCCGCAAAGTGACCTCCGCCGGGGAGTCCCGGCTTGCTCTGGTGCGCCGAGCCCGACGAATGACCCGAATCCTGGCGGAAACGTATCCCGACGCCCACTGCGAACTCGACTTCGGCAACCCGCTTGAGCTGCTGGTCGCGACGATCCTCTCAGCGCAGTGTACGGACAAACGGGTCAATATGGTTACTCCCGTACTTTTTGCCAAGTACAGGACCGCGGCTGACTACGCGGGCGCCGACCGGGCCGAACTGGAGGAGATCATCCGGTCGACCGGGTTCTTCCGCGCCAAGGCCAACAGCATCATCGGCATGGCCCAGGCCGTCTGCGAGCGCTACGGCGGCGAGGTGCCCGGCAAGCTGAAAGACCTCGTCACGCTCCCGGGCGTGGGCAGGAAGACCGCCAACGTGGTCCTCGGCAACGCCTTCGACGTCCCGGGCATCACGGTCGACACCCACTTCCAGCGCCTGACCCGCCGCTTCAGGTGGACCGCCGAGACCGACCCGGTGAAGATCGAGCACGCGGTGGGCGAGCTCATCCCCAAGAGCCAGTGGACCGACATGTCGCACTATCTGATCTGGCATGGGCGGCGCATCTGCCACGCCCGCAAGCCCGCGTGCGGCGTGTGCCCGCTGGCGAGCCTGTGCCCGTCCTTCGGTGAGGGGCCGACCGATCCGGAGCAGGCGGCCAAGCTCGTCCGCACCGGCCCCTTCTCCTAGTCTCCTGGCATCCCCGCCTGTGCCCGTCCCAGGCTTTCCCGCCCCCGCCGATCTCACACGCGGAGCCCGCAGGACCCCGATCGATCCTGGTTCGCCGCGCGGGAAGCCGCCGCACATGGCATCTCCCGGGAAGCTGCCGGATACGGCCGATGTTGCTCCCCGCAGGAGGTATGGCATGACTGCTCCCGTGCCCGGCTGGCTGAACGATCTCGCGGCGAACGCCGTCCACCGTCCCGTTCCCGCGGCGTTGCGCCCCCCGGCCGACGGAGGGCGCGCGGCGGCCGTCCTGCTGCTGTTCGGCGAGTCCGAGACGGGCCCCGACGTCCTGCTGATCCAGCGCAGCGCCAAGGGACGCAACCACGCCGGGCAGCCCGCGTTCCCCGGCGGCGGCGTGGACCCCGGCGACGGCGGCCCCATCGGCGCGGCGCTGCGCGAGGCGCAGGAGGAGACCGGCCTGGACCCCGGCGGCGTCCAGGTCGTGGGCGCCCTCCCCGAGCTGTACGTCTGGCGGAGCGACAACCGGGTCACCCCGGTGCTCGGCTGGTGGCACACGCCCTCTGTCGTCCACGCGGCGTCGCCGGACGAGGTGGACGCGGTGGCCCGGGTGCCGATCGCCGAGCTGGTCGACCCGCACAACCGCCTGCGGCTGCGCCTGCCCGGCGGCTTCGCGGGGCCGGCGTTCAAGGTGCGCGGCATGCTGGTCTGGGGCTTCACGGCGGGCATCCTGAACGATGTGCTGGCGGTCACCGGGTTCGAACGGCCCTGGGACGACGACCGCGTCGAGGAGCTGCCCCCCGAGATGCTCCGCCTGGCCCGCCGCTAGGACGATCGACGCGCACGGAGCGCGATCACGGCAGGATGAGGCCGAGCGCCGCCCAGTCGGCCACGTCCTCGTCCGGGTCGGTGGCCAGCCGGCGCAACGCCGCGAGGCCGGCCGGGTCCGGGGGGCGGCCGACCACGTGCGACAGCGCGTACGCCGCGCCGTAACGGACGGTCGCGTCCGGATGCGTGGACAGCTCGATCACCGACGGCAGGGCCCGCCGATCGCGCAGGTGCCCGAACGCGATCAGCACCGCGTGCAGCACGCGGACGTCGTCGTCCGAGGCGGCGAGGTAACGCAGCACCGAGAGCGTCTTGTCGACGAAGGGCCGCTGCGGGCTGCCGAGCTCGCCCAGAATGTCCACGCCCAGGACGCGTTCGGCGCGCGAATCGCTCGCGCACAGCCTCCTGGCTTCGGTGAACGTCTCGAGATCGCCCCGCGCGTGCAGCGCGTCCACGGCCTTCCACCTGCTCGGGCCGTCGGGATCGTCGTCCTCCAGGGCGATGGCGATCAGCTCGCCGACGCTCAGCCTCGCCAGCTCGGGGGACACACCGGCGTCGGCGCGGACCCAGCGGAGGTTGCGTACCCAGGACTGCGGCCTTCCGCCTGACACGGTGGCGCCCGTTGCGGCGTTCCCGTCCGCTCGCCCGTCGTTCGACCCCCCGATCGATACCATGCCGCAACGATATCGAGCCAACGAGTGCACGGCTCGTGGCCGCGCTGGATACCGTTGAGGAGTGAGCGGCGATCTCCTCGATTTCATCCTGATTGTTCTCGTGATCGCCTTTGCCGTGTCCGGCTATCGGCAAGGGTTCATCATCGGGGCTTTCAGCTTCCTCGGCTTCGTCGGCGGAGGCGTTCTCGGGGTGCTGATCGCCCCCTCGATCGCGCACGCCGTCGTCAGCGGCCCCACCGAGCAGGCCCTGCTGGCCATAGTGATCGTCTTCCTGGCCGCGGTGATCGGCCAGTTCGCCTCCTCCACGATCGGCGCGGTCGTCCGCAGCCACATCACCTGGGAGCCCGCCCGCACCGTCGACGCGCTCGGCGGCACCTTCACCAGCGCGCTGTCCGTGCTGATCATCGCCTGGCTGATCGGCTCGCTGCTCTCCGTCGCACCCTTCCCATGGCTGAACACGCAGACCAACGGCTCGTTGCTGCTGCGCACCGTCGACCGGGCGATGCCCGAGAAGGCCAAGGAATGGCAGCTCTCCTTCAAGGAGTTCGTCGACAACTCCGAGTTCCCGCAGGTGTTCAGCGCCATCGGCGGCGGGACGTTCGTCGATGTGCCGCCGCCGGACGCCAGCGTGCTGAAAGAGCCACAGCTCAAGCGGGCCCGCCGGGCGATCGTCAAGGTGCGGGGGACGGCGCCCGCCTGCCGCAAGCTCATCGAGGGCACCGGCTTCGTCTTCGCGCCGCACCGCATCATGACCAACGCGCACGTGGTCGCCGGGGTCACCCAGGACCTGCGGGTCACCGACGAGAACCGCGTCGGGCATGACGCCCAGGTCGTCCACTACAACCCCGACCGTGACATCGCCATCCTGTACGTCCCCGACCTGAACGTGACGCCGCTGAAGTTCGACCTCACCGCCGAGAGCCAGGACGACGCGATCATCGCCGGTTTCCCGAAGGGCAAGGGCTTCACTGCCAGGCCGGCCAGGATCCGCGTCAAGCAGAACGCCAAGGCGTCGGACATCTACTCGCGCAAGACGGTCACCCGTGAGGTGTACGCCATCCGGGGGCTGGTGCAGCCGGGCAACTCCGGCGGCCCGCTGCTCACCCCGACCGGCCAGGTCTACGGCGTGATCTTCGCGGCGGCGACCGACCAGCCGGACGTCGGGTACGCGCTCACCGCCGCCGAGGTGCGTCCCGACGCCGACGACGGCAGCGCCGCCGTCGCGCGCGTGGACACCCAGGACTGCGACTGACCCGCATGCTCCCCGGCGGCCGGCTTCGGTGTGCGCTGCTGAAGGCGGTCCGCGGCGGGGTCAGTTTCGGTGTGCGGTCCTGAAGGCGTCCGCGACGCGGGCGATGGCCACGGCGGGTGAGGTCTCCGGCTGCTCGGCGGTCTCGCGGGCGGCCCGCACCGCCGCCGCCACGTCGACGGGACGCGCCGCGCCGCCGCTCCCGGCATCGTACCGGGCGACCCGGTCCGCGCCCCGGACGAGCAGCGTGCCCGCGCCCCGGACGTTGCCCCGCTGGAGATGGGTGAGGCCGACGCAGATCTGGGCCAGCCCCTGCCACAGCTCGCGCTCGCCCGCAGGGCCGGTCTTCCAGCGCGCCTCCAGCACCTCGTGGGCGTGGAAGGGGCGTTCCTCGGCGAGGTAGGCGAACGCGTCGGCGACGGCCTGCCCGGCGTCGGGGGCGTAGTCGTCCGGGACGCGTTCCACGCCCTGCGCGCCCTTGGGGAGGGGACGGCCCAGGGCGTCACGCGGACGGGCGTTGCGCGGCCGTCCCGCCGGGTCGCGATCCCGTCGCGCCAAGTCGAGGTCCCTTCCCGCCAAGTCGAGGCCCCTTCCCGCCAGGTCGAGGTCCCGTCCGGCCGAGTCGAGATCCTGTTCGGCCGGGGCGCGATCCCGTCCCGCCTGCCGGTCCGGCCGGTTCTGCGCGTCCTGCCCGTCTTGGCTCGTCTGGTGGCCGCTCATCGTCCGTCCTTCCTGGGTACTCCCCATCCTCCTCGGTGCGCGATGCGTCGAGAGCCGGCGGTGGGAGACGTCCTCACCTGTCGGGCTCGGGATCGCCCAGCCAGCCCAGCAACTCGGCGTCGAACCGCTCCGGCTGCTCCTCGTGCGGGAAATGCCCCACTCCCTCGATGAGCCGCCAGTGGTACGGCGCGGCGACGTACCTGCCGGATCCCTGCGCCGTGCGCGGCAGCATGCAGGTGTCGAGCGCGCCGTGCAGCTGCAACGTCGGCATCTCGAGCTCGGTGCGCATGAGCCTGCGATAGCGCATGCCGTCCGGCCGGAGCTGCGAGCGGACGAACCAGCGGTCGTACTCAAGCGCGCAGTGGGCGACGGTGGGGATGCTGAAGGCGCCGCGGTACGTCGCGGCGGCGTCCTCCTCCAGCCCGCCCGGCCCCGACCACGAGTCGAGCAGCCGCCCCACCCGCGCGGCGCCGTGCCTGGTCAGCCGCCACTCCGGAAGCAGGGGAAGCTGGTGCCCCAGCAGGTGCCTGATGGCCTTGAACTGCCCGAACGGGTCGCCGAGGATCGCCTGCCGCAGCCGCAGGGGGTGCGGGGCGGACACGATGACCAGGCGCTGCACGACCTTGGGGTCGGTCGCGCCCATGGTCCATGCCACCAGGCCGCCCCAGTCGTGGCCGACGACCACGGCGCAGGTCTCGCCGAGCGCGCGGATCAGCCCGGCCATGCTCCCCGCGAGCGACGGCAGGTCGTACCCCCGGGGCGGCTTGTCGCTGGCGCCGTACCCCCGGAGGTCCACCGCGACGGCGCGGTAGCCGGCGCCCGCCAGGGACTCGAGCTGGTGCCGCCACGTCCACCAGAACTGCGGGAAGCCGTGCAGCAGCAGCACCAGCGGCCCGTCGCCGGCCTCCACGACGTGGAACATCCCGTTCCCCGCGTGGACGGACCGATGGGTCCACGGCCCGGGGATCCGGGTCAGCGACTCGTCAGGGCGCGCGATCATGGCGGGGCTCACAGGTCCGGGCGCGGACGCCCGGCGTCGCCGTCACCGGCGGCCGCGCCGTCAGGCGAACCGGACAGCGGCACGCGGTGGTGACCCACCTCTCCCGCCGTCGGGCCGCGGTACGGCTCGGGCGTCGGGCGGGGCGCGGGAGCCGGGAGGGCGGCGGACTCCTCCGCCTCCGGCCTGGCGGCGTCCTTGAGGTTCTTCAGGCTCCGGGCGGTGCGCTTCATCCCGGCGAGCCCTTTGAGCCGCCGGTAGCCGACGAACGCCAGCAGCGCCGCCATGACGAGGTAGAACACCGTGACGATCGTGAACGCCAGCCACTGCATCATGCCGAGCTGCACCAGGCCGTAGGCGATCGCGAACGAGGCGAGGATCAGGCACAGGTGCAGCATGAAGGCGGCCACGCCGAACAACCCGACGGCCGTGCCGACGCGTTTGGCGTCGAACTTCAGCTCGGCCTTGGCCAGTTCGATCTCTGAGCGGACCAGGGTCGAGATGTGGTGGCTCGCCTGGGCGACGAGGGCGCCGAGAGATTCCTCCTCGGGCGGAGCGGCCATGTGTGCTCTCCTATCGGATGTTGCGGTCACATTCATCCTGCGTGGTGTTCATCGTCCCGCCTCGCCATCCCGTTCGCCGCATCGGACTCGCGCATTCGTACCGGCGATCATGGGCCGCCGGCATGCGAGGTGCTGCCCCGGCAAGGGCGGCAGGAACGCCGCGGGTGCGGATCCGTGCCTCTTCGGCCGGATCCGCACCCTGACGATCACCCGCGGGCGACTCCCGTCATGGAAGCCCGCAGAACCCGGATCAGTCCTCGCTCGACGCGGAGGGGAGCTTCTCGGAGATCAGCTTCATCACGGAACTGTCGGCCAGAGTGGTGACGTCGCCGATGCTGCGGTTCTCCGCCACGTCGCGGAGCAGGCGGCGCATGATCTTGCCGGACCGGGTCTTCGGCAGTTCCGGCACCACCAGGATCTGGCGCGGCTTGGCGATCGGGCCGAGCGCCTTGGCCACGTGGTCGCGCAGTTCCTTGGCGATGTCCGCGCCCTCCTCGGCGCTGCCGCGCAGGATCACGAACGCCACGATGGCCTGGCCGGTGATCGGGTCGGTGGCGCCCACGACCGCGGCCTCGGCCACCTTGGGATGCGACACCAGTGCCGACTCCACCTCGGTGGTGGAGATGTTGTGACCGGACACCAGCATGACGTCGTCGACCCGGCCGAGCAGCCAAAGGTCGCCGTCCTCGTCGCGCTTGGCGCCGTCGCCGGGGAAGTACATGCCCTCGAAGCGCGACCAGTAGGTGTCGGCGTAGCGCTTGTCGTCGCCCCAGATGCCGCGGAGCATGGACGGCCACGGCTCGCGGATCACCAGGAAACCGCCGCCGCCGTCGGGCACCGACTCGGCCTGGTCGTCGACGACGTCTGCCACGACGCCCGGCAGCGGACGCATGGCGGCGCCCGGCTTGCCCGACGTCACGCCCGGCAGCGGGCTGATCATGATGGCGCCGGTCTCGGTCTGCCACCAGGTGTCCACGACCGGGCAGCGGTCACCGCCGATGTGCTCGCGGTACCAGACGTAGGCCTCGGGGTTGATCGGCTCGCCGACCGACCCCAGGACCCGCAGGGACGACATGTCGTACTTGGCGGGGAGATCGTCCCCCCACTTCATGAACGTACGGATCGCGGTCGGCGCGGTGTACAGGATCGTCACGCCGTACTTCTGCACGATCTCCCAGAAGCGCCCCTTGTGCGGGGTGTCCGGCGTGCCCTCGTAGATGACGCTCGTCGCGCCGTTGGCCAGCGGGCCGTACACGATGTAGGAGTGCCCGGTCACCCAGCCGATGTCGGCCGTGCACCAGTAGACGTCCGACTCGGGCTTGAGGTCGAACACCGCGTGGTGGGTCCAGGCGGTCTGGGTCAGGTAGCCGCCCGTGGTGTGCAGGATGCCCTTCGGATTGCCGGTCGTGCCGCTGGTGTAAAGGATGTACAGCGGGTCCTCGGCGTCGTGCTGCGCCGGCTCGTGCTCCTCGCTCTGGCGGTCGACGAGGTCGTGCCACCAGATGTCCTTGCCGGTCACCTGGACGTCCTGGCCGGTGCGGCGCACGACCAGCACGTGCTCGATGCCGGGGCACTCGGCGACGGCCTCGTCCACGGTCGGCTTGAGCGCGCTGGGCGCCCCGCGCCGGTAGCCGCCGTCCGCGGTGATGACGAGCTTGGCGTCGGCGTCCCGGATGCGCCCGCTCAGGGCGGTGGCGGAGAACCCGCCGAAGACGACCGAGTGGATCGCGCCGATGCGCGCGCACGCGAGCATGGCGATCGGCAGTTCGGGGATCATGGGCATGTAGATCGCGACCCGGTCGCCCTTGCCCACGCCCAGTTCGGTGAGGGCGTTGGACGCCTTGCTCACCTCGCGCCGCAGGTCGGCGTAGGTCAGCGTGCGGGAGTCGCCCTCGGGCTCGCCCTCCCAGTAGTACGCCACCTTGTCGCCGTCGCCCGCTTCGACGTGCCGGTCGACGCAGTTGTACGCGACGTTCAGCGTGCCGCCCAGGAACCACTTGGCGAAGGGCGGGTTCCACTCGAGAGTCGTCTCCCAGCGCCGCCCCCAACTCAGCCGCTCGGCCGCCCGCTCCCAGAAGGCGAGCCGGTCGTTCGCCGCATCGTCGTAGGCGTCGGCCGTGACGTTCGCGGCCGCGGCGAGATCCGCCGGTGGTGCGAAGCGCCGGTTCTCGCGCAGCAGGTTCGACAGAGTCTCCTGGGTCTCACGACCAGGGGTTTCCGGGGCCACAACGTACTCCTTCACATGGCCTGGCTCGATTGGGCTGCGTCCCACTTCACCAGTCTCGCGGTGGCGGGACAAGGGGGACGGACCGCTGAAGCCCATCGGAGGTGACATCCGCGGACGTTCACAACGGGCTTTACCGGCGGTCACAAAAGCAGCGGATTCGTTGCGGAAATGATATCCAACAATAAAAGCCGTGGGCACAGAAGGCCCATTCGGGGCATGCTCGTTGAACGGTGTGAACCGCGCGCCGAACGGCATCCCATTCGCCGGCCGGCGTCCTCCGGGGACGCCTATGGCGTCCCTGTGAACCCCGGTCCGTTCCGCCGGTACTTCCCTGATCTTCCCTTGACCCGCCGTTGACCTTCGCCGCCGTACGTCCGCATCGTACTCGCCGGTAGGGTCGGGAGGCGTGAGCGACCCACTGTCTGTCCTCGCCGGGCTACCCGGCGTCCCGGAGGCCGTCCAGAATGCCCGGGCGGCGGTCGACCGGCTGTACGGACATCGCGTGCTGCGCCGTCGCGGCCCAGAGGTGTCCGCGGAGTCCGCCCTGCGGGGCGCGCGCGCGTCGGCCGCGCTCGAAGGCGCCGACGTCGCGCTGGAGACGCTGCGGTCGGGGGAGGCCGGGTCGCCGGTCGCCGCCGGGGCGCTGCGCGCGTCCGCCGAGATCGGACGGCTCGGCGCCACCTGGCGCACGGCCCCGAGGCAGGTGCTCGCCCGCCTCCACGCCCTGGCCGCCGCGGGTCTCGTCCCCGACCCGCTCTTGGGCCGCCCGCGCACGGAGACCCCCGCCGACGAGCGGCCGCCCGCGACGGAGGCGGGTGACTCCTCCCGCGGCCCGGCTCCTGAGCGCCTGGGGGCCGGCGTCCTCGATCTCGGCCCCGTTCCGGACGCCGCCGCCGCGGCGGCGCGCGTCGCGTCGCTGGTGACCCTGATCACGACGCCGACGAAGGCCCCGGCGCTGGTGCTCGCCGCCATCGTGCACGCCGAGCTGGTCGCCGTCCGGCCTTTCGGCACCGTGGACGGCCTGGTGGCGCGCGCCGCCGAGCGGCTCACGCTCGTGGAGTTCGGGCTGGACCCCAAGTCGCTGGTGGCGGTCGAGGTCGGCCACCATGACCTTGGCGACGCGTACGCGGAGAGCCTGCGGGGGTACCTCAAGGGCACCGGCGAGGGCGTCGCGGGCTGGGTGCGGCACTGCGCCGCCGCCGTCGAACTCGGCGTCCGCGAGGCGACGGCCATCTGCGAGGCCCTGCAACGAGGCTGACCCTGGCGCTCGGCCTCCGGCGGACTCGGCGCTCGGCGTGCACTTGGCGCTCGGCGTCCGGCACGGCCAGGCCGGGAGAAACTTTCAATAGTGGCCGAACAGGCGAAGATCCTACACGGAACCGTGTGCGATGATGAAGCTTTTACGGCCCGGCCGGTGGAAGTGATACGGCTCTGAACGGCAGCGAACGGCGCCCCTGGTCTGGGACGCCGCCGCCAGTGCGCCACACCGGGTTACCAAGCGTGCACCTCATATCGTCGGAGCGGGTCAAGCCCGTCTCGACGCGCCTCCCGCGGCTGGTCGCGCGTGGGTACCCGGTGGTCGCACTCGAACACTCAGTCCGTGCAACCTTTCTACGTCGGATCTCGCCTGATGGGAACCCCTCAGAGCAAGACCTTTACCGACTTCTGCGCGTCCTGGGCGCCGGACGTGGGGCGGCCGGCGAGGTCGCGCGTGAGGCCCCGGCGAGCCATCTCGATGATCCTGACACGACAGGTGAAGCACTTTCGATCACCGACCGTGATCGGGCTCTGTCGGGGCGTTTTTCGCATACTTGTAGTAGCCGATCCGCTACGGCGGAAAAAAACTCGCGGAAATCAGAGATTGCTCCTCGACGGAACTCAAGTTCATCGGGCACCATACGTTGGTGTCCACATGACTGTGGCGTTGGTTCGCGGGTAGGATTTTTGCAGTCCCTTGCCGCGCCGCAGTCGGCGATGAAAGCTTTCTTCTGAAACGGGACCGGCTCTACCCCCCCGGAGCCGGACCGGTTGGCGACCCCCGCTCTCCCCCCCCGGCGGGGGTCGCCCTTTTTCTTGAAACATCAGGCTCAGTCCCCCACGGAGCCCGATACGGGGCGATCCGCGATACCCGCCCCTCCCGCGCCCCTCGGCGCACAGGTCACACGCCGCGCCTCCCCCACACTGGCGCAGCCCCGTTCGCGCTGCGCCGGTGCCGGGCCGTGCCACCGCTACGCCACTCGCGCTGCGCCACGCCGGGTCGCGCCGTGCCCGCAGTGGCCGTGCGGCGCCACCTGCCGCCCCCGTCCGTTCGACCTTCGAACTGGACCACGCGAACGTGGACATGATCAGCGCGGAGAGCAGCGGCGTATTCATCCTTCAGGCGGACTTGTCCACAGCAGGCGGTTGTCCACAGAACGACGTTCGGTGCTCTTGGCGGGGGCGGAGATCGGAGAAGGTGAGGGCTCCCAACGACAGGGAGGCCACACATGCACCGCCCACTGGTGATCACTGAAGATCAGGATCTGCTTGACGATCTTCTGAGGGTCGCGGCCGCCGCCGGGGTCGAGATCGACGTGGCGCATGCCGCGACGCACGCCCGGCCCTACTGGCAGCGGGCGCCGCTCGTCGTCGTGGGCGCCGACGCGGCCGACGCTCTCGCCGCGGCCGCGCCGCCACCACGGCAGGGCGTCCTGCTGGTCACCAGGGAGTCCGATGATCCCGCCGTCTGGCGAAGATGCGTGGCCGTGGGCGCCAAAGCGGTCCTGGAGTTGCCGGAGGCAGAAAGGCGGCTGGTCGACGAGTTCGCCGAGGCCTCCGAGCCGGTGATCCGGGCCGGTGACACGGTCTGCGTCATCGGAGGCAGCGGCGGCGCCGGGGCGAGCGTGCTCGCGGCATCCCTGGCCCTCACCGGGGCACGGCGAGGTCTGCGCACGCTTCTCGTGGACGCCGACCCCCTCGGCGGCGGCATCGACGTCATCCTCGGCCAGGAGCACGCCATCGGGGCACGGTGGCCCGACATCGTCGAGCGAGAGGGCCGGGTGAGCTTCACGGCCCTCCAGGCCGCCCTGCCGACGATGGGCGAGCTCACGGTGCTGTCATGGCATCGAGGCGAGTCGCCGCCCATCCCTCCTGAGGCGATGCGCACCGTTCTCGAGGCGGCGCACAGAGGGTGCGATCTCATCGTCGTGGATCTCCCGCGGCACGTCGGCCCCGCGTCGGGCGAGGCTCTCTCGCGGGCGGTCTCCACTCTGCTGCTCGTGCCCGCGGACGTACGCGGCGTGCTGTCCGCGTCGCAGATATTGATCGACATCAGCCGGCACACCTCCGCCCTCGGTGTCTTGGTCCGCGCCGGCGTGCTGCTCCCCGAGGTGATCGCTCACTCCCTCGGAGTTCCTTGTGTCGGCGTGCTCGAAGACCAGCGCGGGCTCGCCGACGTCCTGAACCGCGGCGACGCGCCGCCATTGGGCGACCGCACCCCCCTCGGCCGGTTCTGCATGGACTTTCTCACCACCTTGGAGTCCCGATGACGCCTCCGTCCCAACACGACCAGACCCTGATCGCGGGGGTCGTGCGGCCTTCCAAGCGGGCGACTCCGGCGGCGCCATCCCCGGTCCCGGCCTCGCCGAAGGGCCCCGGCGCACGCCGGGGATTCGCCCCACCATCGCTGAACGGGCGCTCCCGTCCTCCTCGTGGCATGCGAGTTCGCCGATGAACCGCACAGTGGTGTCCCCCGACCTGGTGGAGGCCGTCAGAGTCCGTCTGGCCCGCACAGGCGCCGAGCCGTCAGCCGCCCAGGTGGCCGCCGCGCTCCGTGCCGAGCGTGCCGTGCTGGGCGACGCCGAGGTTCTCGCCGTCGCCCGTGCCCTGCGCGCCGACCTCATCGGCGCCGGGCCGCTCGAACCCTTGCTGGCCGAGCCTGACGTCACCGATGTGCTCGTCAACGGTCCCCGTGACGTCTGGATCGATTCCGGTGACGGCCTGAGGCGTACCTCGGTCGTGTTCTCAGGCGACGACGAGGTGCGGCGGCTGGCCCAGAGGTTGGCCGCGGCCGCCGGCAGACGCCTTGACGACGCCTGTCCCTACGTCGACGCGCGACTGCCGGGCGGCGTACGCCTGCACGCGATCCTGCCGCCGGTCGCGTCCGAGGGCACATGTCTGTCCCTGCGGCTCCCACCGCGAAGATCGTTCACGTTGGAGGAACTCGTTCCCGGTCCAGGTGCCGCGGCGGTGCGCGCCATGGTCGTCTCACGTCTGGCGTTTCTCGTCACCGGGGGCACGGGAACTGGGAAAACCACACTCCTTTCGGGACTGCTGTCACTGGCTCACCCAAGTGAACGGTTGATCCTCGTGGAGGACTCCTCGGAGCTGCGCCCGATCCATCCGCATGTCGTCCGCCTGGAGACCAGGCCGCCCAACCTGGAAGGGGCCGGCGGGGTGGGGTTGCGCGACCTCGTCCGGCAGGCGCTCCGGATGCGGCCCGACCGGCTGGTCGTCGGCGAGGTGCGCGGAGCCGAAGTCGTCGATCTCCTTGCCGCGCTCAACACCGGCCACGATGGCGGATGCGGCACCCTGCATGCGAACAACCCCGCCGACGTGCCCGCGCGACTGGAGGCACTCGCCTGTGCTGCGGGCCTGTCGCGGGAAGCCGTCCACAGCCAGATCGCCGCGGCGCTCGACGCGGTGATCCACGTGATCCGCGATCCTGGCGGCGGCCGGCGCAGGGTCGCCGAGATATGCCTGATGGAACGCGAGCCATCCGGTTTCGTCCGCGTGGTCCCCGCGCTCACGTTCCCGGCGACCGGTGCTCCCCAACCCGGCCCAGCCCTGCCCGCCCTGCTCACCAGGGCGCCCAACGCCCTTCGATGACCACGATCGCCCACCACGAGAGACCTTCGATGCCAAGTCCCACAGCGCGCAGCGACGACCTTGCGGACGCCCGCTACAGGTTCGGTCCAGCAGCGAACGGCTGCTCGTTCCCAGTGGTGTCCTGGCGGTCTCTGAGCGCCACGCCGGCGCAGGTCGGTGTGGCTCCGCCGATGCCCGCGCGGTGCCCTGACGGCCGGATGCCTGTCGACGGCGCACGGTAGGCGGCCGACGGTACCTGCCGGAGTCGTGATCCCAAGGAGGGTCAGGTGCTCGCCATAGGTGTGATCCTGGTGGCTGTCGCAGTGGGGGTGTGGACGAGCCCCGATGCGGCGACCGTCCGGCTGCTCTCGCTGACGCGCCCCCGCGATCACGCACGATTGCCGTTCATCGGCCACTTGTCGCGCGTCGCCCGTCGGCAGAGCAAGGCACGACAGGTCGTCGCCTGGCGAAAGGCTTCGATCGAGCTGTGCCAGGCCGTCGTCGCCGAACTCGCGACCGGGCGGACGCCAGGGGATGCCCTGGCGCGGGCCGTGTCCTGCCTCGACCTTCCCGATCCTGCCGCCCTTCGTCCCGTCGTGGCCATCGCCAGGGATGGCGGGGACGTGGCGACGGCCCTGCGACGTGCCGCTCCGCAGCAGGGAGGCGAGGGGCTGCTGAGACTCGCCGCCTGTTGGCGTGTCAGCCTGGCCACGGGTGCGTCATTGACCGACTTGGTGGAACGCGTGGGTCGCTCGTTGCGCGAGGCCGAGGCACACCGCTCAGAGGTGGCGGCGCAGTTGGCCGGGCCACGTTCGACGGCTCGCCTGCTCGCGGGGCTTCCCGTGCTCGGCGTCTTGCTCGCGGCCGGCCTCGGACTGCGTCCGCTGGACTTCCTGCTCGGAAGTCCGGCCGGGTCTGCCTGTCTCGTCGCCGGTGTGCTGCTGGACGCGACCGGTCTCTGGTGGATGAACCGGCTCGTATCACACGCCCAAGAGGCAGGAACGTAAAGCGGAGCAGACGCAAGGCAAGGCAGAGGCAGGGACGTACGCCGAAGAAGGGAAGCAGTCTCACCTCTGGGCCGGCCACGGTCGGCCGGTCCTAGACCGATACGAACGATCGGGTGTCTTATGAGCTTCTTGCTCGCTGTGGCGTTCACCGTGCTTTCCGCGCTGTCCACATGGCTCTGGCTCACGCCGTGGGACGCGGGGGAACGGCTCGTCAAGATCGCCATGTTCCGGCTGCGACCAGATCCGGATGAGCATCATGGACAGCATGGTCCACGCCTACCGGCGGCGGCCCAGGTCGGCGCCCAAGGGCGTGATCGGCCGGGCCAGGCCCGCTTCCCGCACAGGCCGTCCCTCCGCCAGCGAGCAGGGGGCGACTTGCCCGGCTCGCGGTTGATTCCCCGTCCCGGACACCCGCTTGAGGGCCCGGCAGACTTTTCCCCTCCGGGCCCTCGAGCGGGGGGCGACTTGCCCGTCTCGCGGGCGATTCTCCGTCCCGGACACCCGCTTGAGGGCCCGGCAGACTCTTCCACTCCGGGCCCACGTGACGCCGTGCCCTCGGACCGACTTCACGTCGCGGCTCCGAGGCTGCCTCAGCGTCAGATCCACGGCCGGCAACCCTGGCCCAGCACGCCGACGATCACGCCGCCCACCCGCCGTCTGCCGATAGATCAAAGCGGGCCGAGGGGCATGGACAACCCCCTTCGCGCTGTGGTGCCGGGCATGTCTTCCCGGAGGGTCGGTGAGCGCCCCGGCGAAGCCCGTGGTGTGCCGGTTTTCCCATTTCCCGAAAGTGCTTCCGGGCTACCGGGACGGCAGGCGAGAAGGGGCCTTGGCTCGCTCACGTTCCGGGAGGCGATCCTCCCGGTCGTCGCGGCGGCGGGAGGCATGGCGCTCGTCGGTGGTGTGCCGGGAGTGGTCGGCGGGGCAGGCGCGGGCGTACTGCTACTGATCATCGGTCGCCGCAGACAACCTGGCGAGGTACGCCGGAGGCAGGCGCGCATCACAGTCGATCTTCCCTTCGCGGCCGATCTCATGGTGGCCTGTCTACGGGCGGGTCAGCCTGTGAGCGCTGCGGTACAGGCGGCCGCTACGGCGATCGGCGGTCCGCTCGGCGAGCGTCTGACATGGGTGACCGGCCAGCTGCGGCTCGGCGCCCGCCCCGAGGACGCCTGGTCGGCGCTCGAAGACGACCGGCCGCTCGCCGCCATGGCGCGTGGCATGCTCCGCGCCGCTCTTAGCGGGGCACCCGTCGCGGATGTGCTGTCCAGGCTCGCCGATGACGCTCGCCAGGACGCTCGTGCCGCATCTGCCGCCGCGGCACGGCGGGTGGGCGTTCAGGCGGTGGCGCCTCTCGGGCTCTGCTTCCTGCCGGCGTTCGTGCTCCTGGGGATAGTCCCGGTGGTGGCGGGTCTGGCCGGCCAGGTCTTCACTGACTGACAGAGAGATGACGTAGCCGGCGCGACGCCGCACGGCGCGCCGATGCATGCCCTCCACGCTCTTCGCAGCCCATCCTTGTACGAATGCCCTCCAACGCTTTCCACACAGGCGTCTGGGTGCGCTGCTCATCGCTCATCCTGGTACGCGCCGTCCTGGCAGCTCACAGGCGGTCTCCACACTTGTGGGCCCGTTCTTCCCGCGTGAAGCCGTGGCCTGTCCACAGGCTCGGGCCGACATTCAGAACTTGTCCACAGGCTTGGGCTGACATCTACAGGCTTGGCCCAGATGGGGCCGCCGTCCACATGCGCACCGGGATCGGCGAACTGTCCACGGGCGCAACCGGGAATCCGCAGGTTGTCCACAGGCATGGCCATGGACGGTGGACTGTCCACAGAACGCCGTTCGGCCAGGAAGAGCGCCACCTTGCTCGGACAAGCTGTTCTCGCCGGTCAGGGGCTGTACGGGTTCACCCGCACGGCCACGGTGACGACTCAAGGGGAGGTCCGATGCGCAGGTGGATTCGTCGATGGGGGCGGCGTGCACTCCAATCGATCCGGGGTGGGAAGGGGGCGGTGGTGCATCTTCGGCTGCGGCGCCTGCAGAGTCGCGTCCAGGCAGCCGCGTGCACGCTGGCCAAGGCGGCCCGCATGCGAGCACAGGCCGGAATGTCGACAGCGGAGTACGCGGTGGGCACGATCGCCGCCTGTGCCTTCGCCGGCCTGCTCTTCAAGATCGTGAGTAGCCCCGAGGTTCGCAAGATGCTGTCCGACCTCATCGGTCGTGCCTTGAGACTCGCCGGGTGAACCGCCGGCCGCCATGGCGGCCCACAGAGACGGCGTGAAGGCGACACGGCGGCCACGCCGGCCACGCCGGCCTCCGAGCGGGCTGCTCCTCCGCCTCCCGTGGGCGAACGCCATGTAGTCCAAGCGGACGTCGATGGGCCGAACGTGACGGCCGTGCGGTCGCGGCCGGATGTCGATGTGGAAGGCGGCGGTCGTGTGGTCGGAGCGATGTCGCTGTGCCGGAGAAGGCGTAAGGCGGCGGCCGTGCGGTCAGAGCGGGTGTCGCTGTGCCGGAGAAGGCGTAAGGCGGCGGGCCGGGTGGTTGGAGCGGGTGTCGATGTGCCAGAGAGGGCCTAAGGCGGCGGCCGGGTGGTCAGGGCGGGTGCCGATGTGCTGGAGAAGGCGTCCGTCTCGCGGGCGATGCGAGTCCGGGTCGGTGACGGCCGAGACGGCGGTCGCGCTCCCCTCGCTGGCGCTGGTGCTGGGAGCTGCCCTGTGGGCTGTCACGGCGGTGGGTGCTCATCTCGAGTGTGTGGACGCTGCTCGGGCGGCGGCCAGGGCGGCCGCCCGTGGTGAGGCGCTGGAGGCTGTCCGGCAGGTCGCCGGTCGTGCCGCCCCACCGGGCGCAGTCGTCTCGGTCACCCGCGACGCGGGGCTGAGCCGTGTGACGATCACGGCCTTCATCCGCCCGAGCTGGGCCATTGGCATGCCGCCGGTTCATGTGGGTGCTTCGGCCACCTCCGCCACCGAGTGGGGAGTCGATGATGCCGTCACGGAGGAGAGCCGGGCATCGGCTGATCGCCTGGGCGTACAACCATGACCGTCGTAGGGAGGAAACGGACGTGTACCGGCGAACGGTGGCAGGCGATCGCGGGGCGGGCACCATCTGGGTCGTCGCGTTCATGACGTTGATCTGGTTCACGGCCGCCACGTTGGTCCTGGTGGGGGCCGCGCGCATCGCGCGTCATCGAGCCCAGGCGGCGGCCGATCTCAGCGCTCTGGCGGGGGCGAGCCGGGCCCTCGCCGCTCCGGACACCGCGTGCAGGCACGCCCGTGACCTTGCGTCCGCCAACCACGCCTCGATCACGCGATGCCTCGTTCATGGGACGGTGGTGGTCGTGCGAGTGCAAGTCCCCCTGCGGCTCCCATGGTTCGCTGACCGTTACGCCTCCGCGGAAGCCCGCGCAGGCCCCAGATAGCCCCAATCCAGCCATCCAGCCCGCTTCGGCCCGGTCCGCCGTGCGCGTTCGGCTTGGTCCGCCGACCAGCTCGGTTCGGCTGGTCCCCGATCCGACGCGGTAGCGCCACTCCTGATGTCCCTGCCCTCGGGGTTCAGGATGGCTCGGGGGTGGGAGGGGGGAGGAGGGTGGCGAGGAGGTGGATGGCTCCTTGTTTGTCGAGGGGGTCGTTGCCGTTGCCGCACTTGGGGGACTGGATGCAGGAAGGGCATCCGCGTTCGCACTCACAGGAGGCGATGGCCTCGCGGGTGGCCGTGAGCCAGTCGAAGGCGCGGGCGTAGCCGCGTTCGGCGAAGCCCGCTCCGCCCTCGTGGCCGTCGTAGACGAAGACCGTCATGAGACCGGTGTCAGGGTGCAACTCGGTGGAGACGCCGCCGATGTCCCAGCGGTCGCAGGTGGCGAACAGCGGGAGCAGGCCGATGGAGGCGTGTTCGGCCGCGTGCGCCGCGCCGCCGAGGTCCAGGCCCTCGGCCCGCAGGGGCGCCACGACGCTCTCGGGGAGGGTCCACCACACTGCGCGGGTGCGCAGGGTGCGCGGCGGCAGGTCCAGGGGTTCCTCGCCGAGCACCTCGCCGGTCTTGACGCGGCGCTTGAGGAAGGAGACGACCTGCCGGGTGACCTCCACCGTCCCGAAGTGCAGTTCGCCCGGTCCGAAGGCGTGGGAGCGCAGGGACTCCAGCACGGAGATGTCGGTGACGTCCCTGGCGAAGGTGGAATAGTCGGGCTCGGCCGCCGACACCAGGGCGACGCCCGCGTCCAGGTCCAGCTCGTCGACCAGGTAGGTGTCGCCCTGGTGGATGTGGACGGCGCCGGTGTGGACGGCGGTGTGGGCCGAGGGCTCGTCGACGGTGCCGAGCAGCCGCCCCGTGGAGAGTTCCACGACCTCGATCGGAGGCCCGCCGGAGCCTCTGATGTCGGCCAGGTCCGCGGCGCGTTCGCGGCGCGTCCAGAACCAGCCTTGAGGGCGGCGCCGCAGCATGCCGCGCTGGACGAGGTCGTCGAGCACCTCCTCCGACGACGGGCCGAACACCGGCAGGTCGGCCTCGGTCAGCGGGATCTCGGCCGCCGCCGCGCACAGGTGGGGGCCTAGGACGTACGGGTTGTCGGGGTCGAGCACGATGGCCTCCACCGGCCGGCCGAACAGGGCCTGCGGGTGGTGGACGAGGTAGGTGTCCAGCGGGTCGTCACGGGCGATCAGCACGGCGAGGGCGTCCTGACCGTCGCGCCCGGCGCGTCCCGCCTGCTGCCACAGGGACGCGCGTGTGCCGGGCCATCCCGCGATGAGCACGGCGTCCAGTCCGGAGACGTCGATGCCGAGCTCCAGGGCGTTGGTCGTGGCCAGGCCGGTGATCTCGCCCGATCGCAGCGCCCGCTCCAGGACGCGTCTGTCCTCGGCGAGGTATCCGGCCCGGTAGGCCGCCACCTTGGCCGGGAGCTCGGGCGAGACCTCCTCCAGGTTTCCCCGGGCGATCAGCGAGATCGTCTCCGCGGCGCGGCGCGACCGGACGAACGCCAGGGTGCGGACGTCCTCGATGACCAGATCGGTGAGCAGGTCGGCGGCCTCGGCCGTCACCGTGCGCCTGACCGGGGCGTCCCCTTCGCCCCGCAGGTCGGTCAGAGGCGGCTCCCACAGCGCGAACGTCGTGGAACCCCTGGGAGAGGCGTCCGTGGTCACCTCGGCCATCTCAAGGCCTGTCAGGCGCATCGCCGCGGCGGCGGGGTCGCTGACGGTGGCGGAGACCAGCATGAACACCGGACGAGAGCCGTATTTGCCGCATATCCGGCGAAGACGCCGCAAGATCTGCGCCACGTGCGACCCGAAGACGCCGCGGTACCCGTGGCACTCGTCCACGACGACCATCTTCAGCCGCCGCCAGAACGACGACCACGCCGCGTGCCGCGGCAGCATCGACCGGTGCAGCATGTCGGGGTTGGTCAGCACGTAGTTCGCGTGCCGGCGCACCCACTGGCGCTCGTCGGGCGGGGTGTCGCCATCGTAGGTGGCGGCGCGCACCTGGGCGAGCTTGAGATCTCGCACCGACCGCAGTTGGTCGGCGGCCAGGGCCTTCGTCGGCGTCAGGTAAAGAACCGAGCCCCCGGACAGTATCTCGGACACGGCCGGCACGAGGTAGGCCAAAGATTTCCCCGAGGCGGTACCCGTGGAGATGATCACGTTTTGGCCACGATGTACCAGCTCAGCAGCGGTTGCCTGGTGCTCCCACAGGCCTTCGACGCCCGCATTTCGCAGTCGGCTGACAAGCAACTCGTCAACCCAGGGGGGCCAGTGGGCTCTACCACCCTGACGTGCGGGAACGTACTCTACATGTGTGATGCGCTCACGGCGCGAGGGTACGCCGAGCAGACGAGCGAGGATCGGGTCCGCTCGCCGTGAGGATGATGTAGTCGGAGTCACTGGTTTCCAGTTTGGCATCTTGGGGGAGAGTCGCCCGGAGTCGTGATTTCGTATAGACACGAAGGCGGGGCGTGGTTGAATGCCGCGCGTCAGGGTATTGCGCGCTGGGACTTGGGGTCCCAGCATGTCAGACCCCTCGTCGTGGACTCAGCAGGCAAGGCGCTGGAGGATCTGTGGATCTGAAGTTGGACCACCACACTGAAGACCGACTCACCATCGTGGAAGTCGAGGGTGAGATCGATGTCTATACCGCGCCGAGGCTGCGTGAGCTGCTGATCGACCTGGTCAACAAGGGCAACTTCCACCTTCTCGTCAACATGGAGAAGGTGGACTTCCTGGACTCCACCGGGCTCGGTGTCCTGGTCGGCGGGCTCAAGCGCGTTCGGGCGCACGACGGCTCCCTGGAGCTCGTCTGTACGCAGGAGCGCATCCTGAAGATCTTCCGGATCACCGGTCTGACGAAGGTCTTCGGGATTTACGCCTCGGTCGAAGAGGCCAAGGAAGCTCACGGCCGAGACAAGTAGTCATGGCCACCGTCGAGCTGACGTTCAGTGCACTTCCGGCTCATGTGCGCACCGCGCGGCTGGTCGCGACGGCCATCGCGCGACGCACCGGAGTCGCGGAGGCCCTGCTGGACGAGGTGCGGCTCGCTGTGGGCGAGGCCTGCTCGCGGGCAGTGGAGGCACATCGCGTCCACTGCCCGGGCGAGCCGATCCGCATCGAGTTGTGCGACGATTCAGGGCGCTTCGAGGTCACTGTCACCGACTCGGCACCGAGCGACGATCTCGAACAGGCATACAAGGACGAGGACGAGCTGCCGACGGCCGTCAACGGCACCGCGTTGGCCAGCCTGCTCCCCGCCGACACGCTGATGTCCGGGTTCGGCATCGCCGTCATCGCCGCGCTGGCCGATGACGTCGAGGTGTATCCGAGTGCCAAAGGACTGCGGATCAGGATGAGCTGGCCCGCCGCGGCCACCGGGTTCGCCACCACCTGAGCGGTGGGCGGACACCGGGGTAGCTTCTCGCTCGTAGCGGCCACCTGAGGCTCCCCTCAGGCGGCCGGCCGAGCTCTTCCCCGCCGCTCCTCACCTTTCGAGCGTCTCTGGCCGACCGCCGTCCTTTCGAGGGCTTACTCGCGCGTCGGCCCACCTCCACGATCGCGCCCGAGCGTTTCGTGCGCGTTCCCCTGCCTGCGGTCGCCGCCGGGCGTCTCGCGGGCCCGTGAGGCCCGCGCTCGCAGGAGGAGCCGCCGGCCGGGACTCGTGAGGTGCTTCGGGATGACATATCAAGAACTTCACGAGGGTGCCGCGCGGGGCGGCTGAGGCGTTCCCGCATGTCAACGGCGGTTTAGGGACATAATAATTCGGCAATGATTGGCCGACCGTAACCCGGCCGTCGTTCGCTCTGACACCGGGAAAACCGCGATGTTGCTGGGCAAAGCCGCGCAGCTTACTGGACTGGTCCCTAATTGGCTGGTGGAAGAGGCTTCATATCTGGCCTGTGCCTGCGTAGACTCCCGGCACCGGCCAAGGTTTTGTCCCCGCAGATCAACGTCGCCCTGCGGGAAGGTCTGCGGACGCTACCGGAAGCGGCACTGCCAATCCAGCTCGGATTCGCGCCGCCCCCCGACTGACTCGCAGCGCGGTCTGGGCATGGACCTACCCGTCTGGCCGAGGAGGACGGATGTCTAGGCTCAATCTCGCCGCTGACGACGCCGCAGCGGTATCCCTTAGTGGCTCCCATCTCACCATCGTGGTCGTGGTGGCCGCGGTGGCGTTGCTGGCGCTCGCCGTAGCGGGCGGCCTCGTACGCGAGGTGCTCGCCGCAGGTCAAGGCACCGAACGAATGCAGAACATCGCGCGAGCGGTCCAGGAAGGCGCCGCCGCGTATCTGACGCGACAGTTCAGAACGCTTGCGCTATTTGTGGTGCTCATCCCGTTCCTGCTGTTGCTTCTCCCCTCCGAGTCGACCGGCGTCGCCATCGGTCGCTCGGTCTTCTTCGTGGTCGGTGCGGCATTCTCCGCGCTGACCGGATTCATGGGCATGTGGCTGGCCGTGCGGGGCAATGTCCGCGTGGCCGCCGCGGCCCGCGAGGCGGGTGAGAAGCCCGCGATGCGCATCGCCTTCCGTACCGGTGGCGTGGCGGGCATGTTCACCGTCGGGCTCGGCCTGCTGGGCGCCGCGATCGTGGTGTTCATCTACAAGGGCGACGCGCCGAGCGTCCTTGAGGGCTTCGGCTTCGGCGCCGCGCTCCTCGCGATGTTCATGCGAGTCGGCGGCGGCATCTTCACCAAGGCGGCCGACGTGGGCGCCGACCTGGTCGGCAAGGTCGAGCAGGGCATTCCCGAGGACGACCCGCGCAACGCCGCCACCATCGCCGACAACGTGGGCGACAACGTCGGCGACTGCGCCGGCATGGCGGCCGACCTGTTCGAGTCGTACGCGGTCATGCTGGTCGCGAGCCTCATCCTGGGCAAGGCCGCCTTCGGCACCGAGGGCCTGGTCTTCCCGCTGATCGTGCCCATGATCGGTGTGCTCACCGCGATCATCGGCATCTTCACCACCGCGCCGCGCGGCGGCGACCGCAACGGCATGGCGGCGATCAACCGCGGCTTCTTCATCTCGGCGGCGATCTCCGCGATCCTGGTGGCCGTGGCGGCGTACGTCTACCTGCCCGGTTCGTTCTCGCAGCTGAGCGGCGTCAGCCCGGCGATCGCCGGCCTCGGGTCCGACCCGCGGCTGATCGCCATCGGCGCCGTGCTCATCGGTCTGGTGCTGGCCAGCGCGATCCAGGTGCTCACCGGCTACTTCACCGAGACCAACCGCCGCCCGGTCAGGGAGATCGGCGAAAGCTCGCTCACCGGTCCGGCCACCGTCATCCTGTCCGGCATCTCCGTCGGCCTGGAGTCGGCGGTCTACTCGGCGCTGCTCATCGGCGGCGCGGTGTACGGGGCGTTCCTGCTGGGCTTCGGCAACGTGACCGTGGCGCTGTTCGCGGTGGCCCTGGCCGGCACCGGCCTGCTCACCACCGTCGGCGTGATCGTGTCCATGGACACCTTCGGCCCGGTCTCCGACAACGCGCAGGGCATCGCCGAGATGTCCGGCGACGTCGAGGGCGAGGGCGCCCGCATCCTCACCTCCCTCGACGCGGTCGGCAACACCACCAAGGCGATCACCAAGGGCATCGCGATCGCGACCGCCGTGCTCGCGGCGACCGCGCTGTTCGGCTCCTTCCGGACCGCGGTCGAAGGCCAGCTCGCCGCCGCGGGAGCCGGCGTCAAGGACGCGCTGGGCTCGTTCAGCAGCTTCAGCCTCAGCGTCGACTCGCCGAACGTGCTCGTCGGCCTGATCATCGGCGCCGCGGTCGTGTTCCTGTTCTCCGGGCTCGCGATCAGCGCGGTCGGCCGGGCGGCCGGCCGGGTCGTGTTCGAGGTCCGCGAGCAGTTCCGTACCAAGCCGGGCATCATGACCGGCGACGAACTGCCCGACTACGGCCGCGTCGTGGACATCTGCACCCGCGACTCGCTGCGCGAGCTGGCCACACCCGGCCTGCTCGCCGTCATGACGCCGATCGCGGTCGGCTTCGCCCTCGGGTACGCGCCTCTCGGCGCCTACCTCGCGGGCGCGATCGCCGCGGGCACGCTGATGGCGGTCTTCCTGGCCAACTCGGGCGGCGCCTGGGACAACGCCAAGAAGCTCGTCGAGGACGGCCACCACGGCGGCAAGGGTTCGGCGGCCCACGAGGCCACGGTCATCGGCGACACCGTCGGCGACCCGTTCAAGGACACCGCCGGTCCGGCGATCAACCCGTTGATCAAGGTCATGAACCTCGTGGCCCTGCTCATCGCCCCGGCCGTCGTGACCTACGCCGACAACGCCCCGCTGCGCATCGGTGTCACGGTGGTCACGGTCGCGATCGTCGTCGGCGCCATCCTGGTCTCCAAGCGGCGTTCGACCAGCATCGCCCCCTCGGGCGGCGCGCCGGCCGAGAAGGTCGAGACCGAGAAGGTGCCGAGCTGAAGGTCGGGCGAGGCCTGACCGTCCGCTGAGGCGGCGGCGGTCGAGGTATCGACGGTCGATGCCACGGCATGACGGCCAAGGCGCGATGACAAAGGTGTGACGGAAGTACGGCTACCGCCCGAGCTGGGGCGGTAGCCGTACGCGTGTAATGGGATAGTTGGGGGAGTGAACACGCTCATCGTCCTGAGACATGCCAAGGCCGCGCACGTGCCCGGACTGGCCGACCGGGAACGCCCTCTCACCGATCGCGGCGAGCGCGACGCCGAGCGGGCCGGCGAGACGATCAGACGGCTCGGGCTGGCCCCGGAGCTCGTGCTGTGCTCCCCGTCCGCCCGCACCAGGCGCACGGCCGAGCTCGCGCTGGCCGGCCTCGCCTCGGAGGCGCCCGTCCACGTCGAGAGCGAGATCTACGAGGCGTATCCGGACGAGCTGCTGGAGCTCGTCGGCCGGACCGACGGCGAGGTGTCCACCCTGCTGCTGGTGGGGCACAACCCCGGGGTGCACGAGCTGGTCCTGAACCTCACGCTCTCGCACGACGACGACGGCTTCCCGCCCGGAGCCTTCGCGGTGCTGGAAACCGGCCCCTGGGCCGAGCTGGGCCCCGGAGACGGCCGCATGGTCACCCGCTGGAGTCCCAAGGACGCCTGACCCAGGACGACCGCGGGCTCCGCGGGAGACCGGCGGTCGCCGGGTCAGCTGGTGGGGCGGGCCGTGAGGCCGTCCTCGGCGTCGGCGGCCTCCACCTCTTCGCGGGAGATGCCGAGCAGGTACAAGATGGCGTCCAGATACGGGACGTTCACCGCCGCGTCGGCCGCCTGCCGCAGCACCGGCTTGGCGTTGAACGCGATGCCCAGGCCGGCGGCCGCGATCATGTCGAGGTCGTTGGCGCCGTCGCCGATGGCCACCGTCTGGCTGATCGGGATGCCCGCCTGCTGGGCGAACCGTTCGAGCGCCCGCGCCTTGCCGGGACGGTCGACGATCTCGCCGACCACCCGCCCGGTGAGCTTGCCGTCGACGACCTCCAGGGTGTTGGCGGCGGAGTAGTCGATGCCCAGTTCGGTGACGAGCGAGTCGGTGATCTGGGTGAAGCCGCCGCTGACGATGGCGAAGCGGTAGTCGAGCCGCTTGAGCGTGCGCACCAGCGTGCGGGCGCCGGGCGTGAGCACGACCTCCTTGCGCACCCGCTCGAAGACCTCCTCGGGCAGCCCTTCGAGCAGGGCGACGCGCTCGCGCAGGGAGGCGGCGAAGTCGAGCTCGCCGCGCATGGCCGCCGTGGTGATCTTCTCGACCTCGTCCATGCACCCGGCGTGCGCGGCGAGCAGCTCGATGACCTCGGCCTGGATGAGCGTGGAGTCGACGTCCATGACGATCAGCCGCTTGGCCCTGCGATGCAGGCCGGAGCGCTGCACGGCGACGTCCACCTGCTGGAGCACGGCCTCGGCGGTCAGCGCGGTGCGCAGCTCGCCGGGGTCGGCGCCGGAGATCGCCAGCTCGATGCAGGTGATCGGCAGATGCGCGAGCCGTTCGATGCGGTCGATGTTGGCCCCGGCGGCGGCGATGCGGCCCGCGATGCCCGCCAGGGCGGCCGGCTGCAGCGGGTTGCCCAGGACGGTGACGTGGAGGCGGCCGCGGCGGCGCTTCTCCTTCAGGTCGGAGCCGGTGGTGAGCTCGACCTCCATGCCGAGGTCCTCCGCGACGCGCTCGACGGCGGCCCACATGGCGCCGAGGGTGCCGCCGGTGCCGGTCGGCGGACCGCCCGCGTAGGCGACGAGGACGCCGAGCACGAGCCGGCCGCGGATGACGACCTGCTCGACGTCGGCCACGGTCACGGGGAAGGAGGCCAGCACGGTGAACAACCGGGAGGTCACTCCGGGTCGGTCAGGGCCGGTCAGCGTGATCAAAAGCGTGCGCTGCTTCATCGCGGACAACGCTACCGACCGCTCAGGGTGCGCGTGCAAGCGGTTCACCATACGGACGGCCGATGGCCATCTCCTCATGTTTTCATGGGGCGTTCACAGGAGGAGGCAGCCCATGACCGAGGTGGTCGCCGGCGACTCGCCGAGCCCTCCCGGCCGGGCATTCGGCGGGGCGTGCTGACGGACGCGCGGTGCCGGTACACCGTCTAGCCGGCCAAGGACGCCGCCGACGTGCGGGCGGCCCAGCGGCGGGCGCCCCGGTCAGGCCGATGGCGCTGCGGTTTCGCGATCGGGCCGGCCGACCGGCGACCGGCCCGTCGTTCGTGGGCGACGACATCCTGCTCGCCTCCCTGGCCAGGGTGGTCTCGGCCAGGGGGCTCGTCGTCGAGGTGACGGCCTTCCCCGTCATCGCGCAGCGGGGCGGCGTCACCGGGCGCGCGCTCGCGGCTCTCGCCCACGACACGGTGCTGAGAGACCCCGTGCGCCGGAACGACCACGTCCCGCTCGCCGCCTAGCGCGGACGCCGCCGGTGCACGGAGAGCACCGGCGGCTCAGGCCGGGTGGCGGGGCGGAAGGGGTCCCCCGGCGTCGGCGGTGTCCGGGAGAGGTCAGCGGACCTTGGTCGTGACCTTCTTGGTGTAGTAGAAGCTCTTGACGCCCACGTTGTCGAGCTCGTCGCGCCGCAGGTCCTCCGCGCCGGTCGGCCAGTTCCACGAGTTCACGCCGAGCCTCGCGGTCACGCTGCCCTTGACGCTCTTCTTCAGCTTGACCTCGATGGTCAGCCAGTCGCTCTCGCCCTTCTCCAGCTCGTAGGGCGACCAGCACCAGAACCCGTCGTAGTAGAAGTCGCACTCGACGCCCTTCGGGCCGTCGTAGTAGACCGTGCCGGTGCGGCCCTTGGGAAGGGTGCCGCCGAGGTAGTACGAGTCGGCCACCCAGGGGCCCTTGTTGATGCCCTTGATGCGGTAGACGAGCGTCCCGCCGCGCTTGACCGTCTTGGGGGCCTTCACCGTGACGGAGAAGGCCGAGTAGGGCTCGTCGGCGGTGGTCCGCGCCGTGCTCTTCGCCGTCGCGCTCGACGCTGTCGCGCCCGAGACCTTCGTGGCGGAGGCGGAGGCGGAGGCGGGGGCCGGGGCGGCGGAGGCCGGGGTCGCGGCGAACAGCAGGACGCCCGCGAGCGGGGCGGTCGCGAGCGTGGCCGCGATCTTGCCATGGGGGTGGCGCATTGCGCGTCTCCGATGGAGTCGGGGGAGGGGGGAACCGCTTATGCAGATCTGTTGCATATGAAGCGCTAGAAATTCACCCGGACACTCGCGCACCGGGCGGCGGGGCGGCCGCCCGGTGCGGGGTGATCGGTCTTCGTGGATGCCGCGTCAGCGGACGATCCTGGTCCTGAAGCTCTCGTAACGCAGGTCGTTCTGGAGGTCGAGCCTCTCGAGCTCGTTCTCGTCGGTGATGTCGACGCCCGGCGGGACGTCGATCGAGTAGCTGCCGAACCGCGCGACGGCGGTGCCCTTGGTGCTGTTCTTCAGCCACACCCGCACCTTGAGGGTGGTGGAGCGGCCGGGCTTCAACGTGCCGAAGATGCAGAACAGCTCGCGCCCGCTTCGCTCGCAGTACGTCGTCGACGCCTTGCTCACCACGCGGATCTTGCCGGCGCCCTTGGGCAGGATGCCGAAGATGCCCGCGAGGTCGGTCGGGAACTCGCCCTTGTTGGTGCTCTTGAGCGAGTAGGTGATCGCGCCGCCGCGGCGCACGGTCCGGTTCCACACGACGCGCGTGGACAGCGGGGACTGCGGAGCGGCCGCGACGTGCTGGGCGCTCGCCGGAGCCGCGGTCACGGCCGCGGTGTCCGCCGTGGCGGGAAGGGCGAGCGAGGCGCCCGCCAGGGACCCTGCGAGGGTGAGGGCGGCAAGTGCGGAGAGGTGCCGGCGCATGGGTGATCTCCCGTAGAAGTGGCTCGAATGACGTGATTCAACATCGAGCTATCGTCTTGGAACGTCCTAGCGCATCACTTTATCCAGATTTGATCTGGTGTGATCATGTGTAGATCGCCGAATTCATGCCACAGATACTCTTCGCGCAACGCCTCCTCGTACGACCGCGACAGCAGATCGTCGCCCGCGATGGCCGACAGCATGAGCAGATGACTCGAACGCGGCTCGTGCAGCCCGGTGATGAGCCCGTCCACCGCGCGCACCCCCGACGCCGGCGTGACGATGTGCGAGGTCCAGCCTTCGGCGGCGCGCACCTCGCCCTCCTGGTCGGCGGCCGTCTCAAGTGCCCGCACGACCGTGGTGCCGACCGCGATGACCCGCCCCTCCGCCTGGTTCACCAGGCGGGCCGTCGGGGCGGAGACGGCGAAGCGCTCGGGATAGGGCGGCTCGTCCTTCTCCGGTGAGGCCACTCCGGTGTGCAGGGTGATCGGCGCGATGACGACGCCCCTGCTGACCAGGGCGGTCACCAGCTCGTGGCTGAACGGCCGCCCGGCGCTCGGCATCTCGGCGCTCCCGGGACGCACCCCGAAGACGGTCTGGTAGTCCGACAGCGGCCAGTCGTGCTCGACGTAGGAGTAGCGGATCGGCCTCCCGTGCGCCCGGAGGTAGGCGGGCACGTCGCGGTCGAGCCTCGCCCGCCACAGCCGGGGCGTCTCGCGCTCCAGCAGGCGAAGCGTGGCGCCTCCGGGAAGGGGCAGCCACTCGCCCGGACGCCCGCCCGTGTACGGGCTCGTCGTGCCGCGCGCGCGGCGCCGCAGCTCCACCAGCCACGAGCCGTCCTCGCGCTCGGTGGAGAAGTGGACGGCGAGCCGGTCCAGCGGCACGGCCGCGGGCAGCGTCGCCGAGTCGTTCACGACCAGCACGTCACCGGCGCGGAGCAGGTCCGGCAGGTCGGTGAACGCGTGGTGGGTGATCGCCCCGGTGTCCTTCCCGCTGACCATGAGACGTACGGCGTCGCGCGCCAGCCCGCGCGCCTCCGGTGGTTCGTGCGCCTCGCGCACCGGGGGAAGGTCGAAGGCGATCACCGGATCACCCGTCCGCTGCCGGGCCGCCGCTTGACCAGGTCCACCAGGAACGGCGCCACGGTCTCCGGGTCGGCCGCGTGCGAGGCCTCTTCCTCGCCGAGGGCCTCGGCCAGCATGCGGGTGCGCATCTCGCCCGGGTCCACCCACCAGACGGCGATGCCGGGCTCCTCGACGGCGAGCACGTTGGACAGGTGGTCGAGCGCCGCCTTGGTCAGGCCGTACCCGCCCCAGCCCTCGTAGGCCCCGACCGCCGCGTCCGACGAGATGTTGATCACCGCGCCCCTGCGCTCGCGAAGCCCGCGCAAGGTGGCCTGGATCAGCGCGAGAGGCGCGACGACGTTGGCCGCGAGGGCGCCGGTGAGCGCGTCCAGTGGGTAGGCCGCGAGCGGGGGCAGCGGGACGGCCCCGAGCGTGCCGGCATTGTTGACCAGCAGGTCGAGGCCGCCCAGCTCGTGCGCGGCCTCGGCCAGGCGGGCGCGGTGCGCCGGGTCGGCGACGTCGCCGGCCAGCGCCGTGGCGCCGGTGAGCCGCGCGGCCTCGGCGAGGTCGGCCGTCCCCCTCGCGGTGATGATCAGGCGCCAGCCGTCGGCGGCCAGCGCGCGGGCCAGGGCGAGGCCGAGACCCCGCGACGCCCCGGTCACCAGGGCGGTGGGCGCGCCGGCGGCCGGGGCCGGCGGTACGGCGGCGGTGGAGTGCGTACGCGTCGTTGTCCGGATGTCGTCTGCCCCAGGGCCGGTGTCGTCTGCCGCGGGGCCGGTGTCGTGTGCCATGGAGCCGACGCTAGGAACGGGGCGCCCGTCCCGGCATCGGGCCGGGGACCCGTCTCGGCACGGGCTCATGGCCTAGGACCATCGGCCGAGCCGCGCGGGCCGCCCGTGCGCTTACAGTGTGGGCGTGACGACGCGATCGGCCGGCGCGGGGGACGCCGCAGGTGGCGGGCGGCGCGACGCGGTCCTGCACGCCGTCAGCTCGGCCGTGCTCGCCGTCACCCGGCACCTGTCGGTGCGTGAGGTGCTCCAGGTGATCGTGCGGTCCGCCAAGGACCTGCTCGACGCCCGGTACGCCGCGCTCGGCGTGCCCGACGACGACGGCACGTTCGCGGAGTTCGTCGCCGAGGGCGTGAGCGACAAGCAGTGGGAGGCCATCGGCCCGCTCCCGCGCCAGCACGGCATGCTGGCCGCGATGCTCAACGACGCCTCGCCGGTGCGGCTGCCCGACATCCGCGAGGACCCGAGGTTCGGGTGGTGGCCGAGCGTCCATCCGGTGCTCAAGGACTTCATCGGGGTGCCGATCCGCGACGGCGACCAGGTGCTCGGCATCATCTTCCTGTCCAACAAGCGCACGCCGGGCGGGTTCACCCGGCAGGACGAGGACCTGCTCACGCTGTTCGCCGGGCACGCGGCGATCGCGCTCACCAACGCCCGCCTGTACGAGCGCGGCCGCGAGCTCACGGTGATCGAAGAGCGCACCCGCATGGCCCACGAGCTGCACGACGCCGTGACGCAGAAGCTGTTCTCACTGCGGCTGACGACCCAGGCCGCGTCCTCCCTGGTCCGAGCCGACCCCGAGCGGGCGGTGGCCGAGCTGGGCAGGGTGGAGCGGCTGGCGGGGGAGGCGCTCGCCGAGCTGCGGGCCGTGATCGTCGAGCTGCGCCCGGCCGAGCTCGACCGCCACGGGCTGGCCGAGACGCTGCGCAAGCACGTGGCCGTGCTCGACCGCCTGCACCCCGTGGCGATCAGCTTCGCGTCCGGCCCTGACCCGCTCGGCGACCTGCGGCCGGAGGCCGAGGTCACCGTGCTGCGCGTCGCCCAGGAGGCACTGCACAACGCCCTCAGGCACGCGGACGCCTCCGCCATCCAGGTGAGCCTGGAAGCGGAGGGAACGCGCGTCAGGCTGGACGTCAGGGACGACGGGCGCGGTTTCGCCGACGGCGCTCCTGCCTACCGCGGCCTGGGGCTGGTGTCGATGAGAGACCGGGCCGACGCGGTCGGCGGGACGCTGACGGTGACCTCCGAACCCGGCGCGGGTACCGCCGTCCGGCTGGAGGTGCCGACGTGAGCCGTACTGGAGGCGCCGGCGTGAGCCGGGCTCATCGCACCGGCGTGAGCCGTACGGCCGGCACCGGAGTGGGCCCAGCCGGGGCGGGGGGACGGCGATGATCAGGGTGCTCATCGCGGACGACCACCCCGTCGTGCGCCAGGGCCTGCGCACGTTCCTCGACCTGCAGGACGACCTGGAGGTCGTGGGGGAGGCGGCGGACGGCGCGGAAGCGGTGGCCATGGCAGGGGCGCTCGCCCCCGACGTGCTGCTGCTCGACCTGAAGATGCCCGTGCTGGACGGCCTCGGCGCCCTGCGCGAGCTGTCCGCCCTGGAGACGAAGGCGCGCACCATCGTGCTGACCTCCGTGAGCGACGAACAGGACGTCGCGCCCGCGATGCGGTCAGGGGCGTCGGGGTTCCTGTACAAGGACGTCGAGCCCGCCGCCCTCGTGCAGGCCATCCGCTCGGTGCACGGCGGCCAGGTGGTGCTGGCGCCCGAGGCGGCCGGGGCGGTGCTGTCGGCGCCGCCGGGCGGCGGCCACGAGCCCGACGCGGGCCCCGAGCCGATCGCCGTGCTCACCGAACGCGAGCGGGAGGTGCTCGTGCTCATCGCCTCCGGCCGGTCCAACAAAGAGATCGCCAGGCAGCTCGTCGTGGCGGAGAAGACCGTCAAGACCCACGTCTCGAACATCCTGATGAAGCTCGGCGTACAGGACCGCACGCAGGCGGCGCTGTACGCCGTTCGTCACGGCCTGGCTTGAGCGTCGTCCCTGGAGTGTTTCGCCTCGATGATGGCGTTGTGGGCGGCCACGCGGGCGCGGCGGACGGCACGGTCGAGGTCGCGCAGGGCCTGGCCGCGCATGGCGACCTGGCCGGCGGTGAGCCCACGCTCGTCGGCCAGCCGCAGCACCGAGGCCAGCCGCGCCGTCAGGGCGGCCACGCGATGGGCGCGGGCGGGGTAGCCGGGGGCGAGGCCGTCGTCGGTCGTCCTGATCGACGGCTGGCCCCCGCCGGGGACGTCGACCCGCGTGAGCACGTCGGTGGCCGCGCGCATGGCCAAGGTCAGCGCGTGCTCGGCCTCGGTGAGGCCGGGGACGTCCGGCGGGGTGGCCTCGGCCGCCATGACGGTCCAGCGGATGCCGGAGTAGGAGGACCCGCGGCGGTCGGGCCCGGGGACCAGGCCGAGGCATCGGCCGGGGAGCACGGCGGTGGCGGCCTGCCCGGCCTCGACGGCGGCCATGGTGAAGGAGGGCGGCCCGGTGAGCCCGAGGGGGTCGCCGGCGGCGGGCAGCGACAGGCGCAGGGCGCCGACGCCGTCCACGCGCAGGTCGGCGAGGAACCCGCGGAGGGAGATCTCGGTCACCTCGCTCAGGACCACCTGTGGTCCCGCGGCGCGCTCAAGCCGGTCGACAGCCTCATCAAGGCCGACATGTCCGGCAAGCCAAGCGTTGCCCCATGCGACCAGGGTGGCGGAGATCGGTGAATCGGGGTGCACCGATCCACGATATGCGCTGATGCTGCAATAGGTTTGGTCCGGAGGGACACTGGGCGGGGTGACTTGCCCGGTGAAGCCGGGGCGCTCCCGACCAACGGGGTGCTCCGGACGATCATGTCAGGAGGTATCCGGGATGGGTGGTCAGGTGCTTCGGCTCCAGGACGTCGCCGTCCGCAGAGATGGCGCGGCCCTGCTGCGGGGCATCGACTGGACCGTCGAGGAGGACGAGCGCTGGGTCGTCATCGGCCCGAACGGCGCGGGGAAGACGACGCTGCTCCAGGTCGCGGCGGCGCTTCTGTATCCGAGCGAGGGCTCGGTCGAGATCCTCGGCGAGCGGCTCGGCCAGACCGACGTCTTCGACCTGCGCCCGCGCATCGGCCTCGCCAGCGCGGCGCTCGCCGAGCGGGTGCCCCCGGAGGAGAAGGTCATCGACCTGGTGCTCACCGCGTCCTACGCCATCCTCGGCCGGTGGAACGAGGAGTACGACTCCGGTGACGTCACGCGCGCCGTCGAGCTCATCGACCAGCTCGGCTGCGCCCACCTGATCAGGAGGAAGTTCGGCACCCTGTCGGAGGGCGAGCGCAAGCGCGTGCAGATCGCCCGCGCCCTCATGCCCGATCCTGAGCTGCTGCTGCTCGACGAGCCCGCCGCCGGCCTCGACCTCGGCGGCCGCGAAGACCTCGTGCGCCGGCTGTCCGCGCTGGCCTACGACGCCGCCGCGCCGACGATGGTGCTGGTCACCCACCATGTCGAGGAGGTGCCGGCCGGGTTCACCCACGTGCTGCTGCTGCGGCACGGCTCCGTGGTCGCCCAGGGCCCGATCGAGTACGTGATGACCGCCGACAACCTGTCGCGCACGTTCGGCGTGCCGCTGAGCCTTGAGCGCAGCATGGACGGCCGCTGGTACGCCCGCGCGCTGCCGGGCTGACCGGCGGCCGGGGAGGCCGGGGATAGCCGGGGGAAATCGACGAACGAGACGGGCGATTCGCGATCGGTATTGACCGGCTCGGGTGGTTGACGAACGCGTAAAGGGAAAACCAAATATCATTCCGGCCGGGGCTCATCGGTTTCTTCGGGTCGGAGTTGGCTCATGACACAGCTCGTCGTCGCCATGGTCGTGGTAGCCGTCGCTGGTTTCGCGTTGTACCGCACCATCCGCATCGTCCCCCAGGCGCAGGCGTACATCATCGAGCGGCTGGGGCGCTACCACCGCACCCTGACCCCGGGCCTGAACATCGTCGTGCCGTTCATCGACGGCGTGAAGACCATGGTCGACCTGCGGGAACAGGTGGTGTCCTTCCCCCCGCAGCCGGTGATCACCTCCGACAACCTGGTGGTGTCGATCGACACCGTCATCTACTTCCAGGTGACCGACCCCAAGGCCGCGACCTACGAGATCGCCAACTTCCTCACCGGCGTCGAGCAGCTCACCGTCACCACCCTGCGCAACGTGGTCGGCGGCATGGACCTCGAGCGCACGCTGACCTCCCGCGAAGAGATCAACTCCGAGCTGCGCGGCGTCCTGGACGAGGCCACCGGCAAGTGGGGCATCCGGGTCAACCGCGTCGAGCTGAAGGCCATCGACCCGCCGGCGTCCATCCAGGACTCGATGGAGAAGCAGATGCGGGCCGACCGCGACAAGCGCGCCTCCATCCTGTCCGCCGAGGGTCAGAAGCAGTCGGCGATCCTGACCGCCGAGGGCGAGCGCCAGGCCGCGGTCCTCAAGGCCCGCGGCGAGGCGGAGGCCGCCGTGCTGCGCGCCCAGGCCGACGCCGAGGCGCAGGCCATGCGGGCCAAGGGCCAGGCGGACGCCATCGCGATGGTGTTCCGCGCCATCCACGAGGGCAACCCCGACCAGCGGCTGCTCGCCTACCAGTACCTCCAGACGCTCCCCGAGATCGCCAAGGGCGACGCCAACAAGGTGTGGATCGTGCCGTCCGAGATGGGAAGGGCGCTGGAGAACCTGGGCGGGCTGTTCGCGGCGCCGAAGGACTCTTCGGCCAACCACAGTTCGGCCACCGAGGCGCACTGACCGCTCGGTCCCACCGGCCGTCCGCGGCCTGGTGGGAGCCGCGTGGTGAGCCCTCGTGCGCGGGGCAGGTACGGTTGCCGCCTAACATCGGGCGGAGCCGTGCGAAAGGTGAACTCTTGGCACCGTGGGAGGTCGTCGCGGTCCTGCTGGCCGGGGTCGCGGCAGGAGGCATCAACGCCGTCGTCGGGTCGGGTTCGCTGATCACCTTTCCGACGCTGCTGGCGCTGGGCTACCCCCCGATCGTCGCCAACGTGTCGAACAACGTCGGCCTCGTGGCCGGCGGGGTGGCCGGGGTGCTCGGCTACCGCGACGAGCTCAAGGGCCAGCGTCAGCGGCTGGTGCGGCTCGGCGCGGCGTCGGTGCTCGGCGCGCTGACGGGCGCCCTGCTGCTGCTCCAGCTCCCCGCCGAGGCCTTCCAGGTGATCGTCCCCGTGCTCATCGCGCTGGCCTGCGTGCTGGTCGTGGTCCAGCCCAGGCTGAACGCCCGGCTGTCCAGGCGGCAGGGCGAGCCGCGCTCGGACGGCGGGCCGTGGCTGTGGCTGGGCGTCTTCGGCGCCGGCGTCTACGGCGGGTACTTCGGCGCCGCGCAGGGCGTGGTGCTGATCGGGTTGCTCGGCACCTTCCTCACCGAACACCTGCAACGGGTGAACGCGGCCAAGAACATGCTGTCGCTGCTGGTCAACTCCACGGCGGCCGTCGTGTTCGCGCTCATCGCGCCGGTCGACTGGTGGGCGGTGCTGCTGGTGTCGCTGGGCTCCACGGTCGGCGGTTTCCTCGGGGCGCGGGTGGGCCGCCGGCTGCCGGCCCGGGTGCTGCGCGCGGTGATCGTCGTCGTCGGGATCGTCGCGATTGTCAAACTGGTGTACGGGTAGCCGTTCCCATAAGTGGGTATTTACCTGGACATGAAGGGTGACCGGGTCGAGATCGTCATAGACGCGGGCGACACTCCGCGCACCTACGAGATCGTGGCGACGAAGGCCGGCCGCCGCGTCGACGTCGCCACTCGCAGAGGGCTCGTCGAGGTCAGCGAGGTGACCAGGAGCGGCACCCCCGTGCGCACCGCCCGCTTCATGGCCAGCCGCATCCTGGCCCTGGTCGAGCACCCGGTCGCCGACCAGGAGAAGGACTGAGGACCGCGGGCGCGCGGCTCAGGCCACCTGGCGCGGGCGCACCTGGACGATGCCGTCGCCCCGGACGTTGACCTCGAACGAGGGCTGCGGCGCGGTCGCCGGGCCGTGTACCACCGCTCCGTCCTCCAGGCGGAAGGTGCTGCCGTGCCAGGGGCACACGACGCAGGCCTCGTCGTCGTCCAGGACGAGCCGTCCCTGGTGCAGCGGGCCGGCGAGGTGCGAGCAGCGGTCGGCGAGGACCTTGACGTCGGTGCCGTGGCGCAGCACGAACAGGTGGATGTAGCCGAGACGGCGCGCCACCGGCCGCCCGTCGGGCAGGTCCCACAGCCGGCACAGGTCGTGCCAGCCGAGCGGCACCAGGTGGGTGATCTGCTCGGCGTGGCTGGGCCCGGCCGCCATGCGGTAGGCCAGGTGCCCGCCGAGGTTGCCGCCGATGCCCACCGCGCCCAGCCCGGCGAAGGCCAGCGCCCGCGCGGCACGGTGCCGACCGGCCAGCCGCAGCATCAGGGAACCGGAGTACAGCCCGAGCCCGGCCACGTTGAACAGCACGTGGATGAGCCCGACCCGCTGCTGTTCCAGGTGCAGCACCGACCAGTCGGTCATCCCGGCGGCGGCGGCCGGGACCGCCGTGGCGATGCCGGTGGCGAGGACGGCCTGCGAGGCGCGGGGGTCCACGTCGATGACGTCGAGCACGGCCGTGGCCGTGAAGCAGCCGAGGCTGACCGTCGCCAGCGGAGGGTGGAGAGGGTGACCGGTGGGCACCCCGTGCAGGACGTCCCTGACCGAGCTGCCGAGCGGCAGCCTGCGCCGGATCAGCTTGGCCAGCGGGACGACGACGCGGTCCAGAGACCTCATGTGCTCGATGCGGTCGGTGACCCCGACCGGGAGCGACATGCGTGCCAGACCCAAAGATTCCCGGAGCGTGCGACGTCGCGAGTTGATGGACTTCGAAGTTTCCTCCACTTTCGCCCCCTCTCGCCCTAGGGGGACCTACCCCCCTTGAGCCACGGAGAACACCGCGGAGGCGGCTACGCCCGGCCGCGTGCCAGGTGGCCGCGGACGGCCGACAGTTCGATGATCTCTGTGGCGTAGTCGCCGAGGGCCGGTGACCCCTCGCGAATGATCTCGACCTTCTCCATCACCTGATCCACCGTGACGCCGTGGCGCACCCAGCTGCCGCCCTCGTTGTGGTGGTTGGCCATCATCGGGGCCAGCCGGTCGAGCGCCTTGGCGAAACGGGCCTCGGGAGTGACGCGCGCCTCGAACTCGTCCCACAGGGCGCGCAGGGTGGCCGTCTGGTCCGCCGGCAGCAGCCCGAAGATGCGGTCGGCGGCGGCCCGCTCGGCCTTCTCCTGCACCTCGACCGCCGTCAGGTCGTACACGAAGGTGTCGCCCGCGTCGATCTCGACGATGTCGTGCACGAGCAGCATGGCGGTCACCCGGTCGAGGTCGGTGCCGGGCGGCGCGTACTCGGCGAAGACCATGGCCAGCATGCCGAGGTACCACGAATGCTCGGCGTCGTTCTCCCGGCGAGAGCCGTCCATCAAGGTGTTGCGGCGCAGAACGCGCTTCAATTTGTCGATTTCCACGGCGAAACCGACCTGGGCCAGCAGACGTTCCTTATCGGGCACGGTGGTCACGCGCCACAGCCTATTACCGGCGGCGCCCCGATTGCCCCAGACCCGCGCCTCACCACCCGCGCCTCCCGTGGCTCACGCCGGTGCCAGAGTGACCGGCACGCCGTTGAACACCGCGTTCCCCGACAGCGGGTCGATGACCGACTCGTCGGTCAGCGCGTTGGCGTTCACCCCCGCGTGCTTGGCGGCGACCGGCTGGGAGCCGCCCGCGTGGCCCCAGCCGTGCGGGAGGCTCACCACCCCGCGCATGATCGTGTCGGTCGGTTCGACGGTCACGGTGAGCTCGCCCGCCGCCGACCGGATCACCGCCCGCCCATCGAGCCCCAGCTCGGCGGCGTCCTGCGGGTTGACCTGCAGCGTGCAGCGGTTGCTGCCGCCGACCAGCGGCTCCACGTTGTGCATCCAGCTGTTGTTGGAGCGCAGGTGCCGCCGCCCGATGAGGACGAAGCCCGGGTCGGGCCTGCCGAGCGCCTCGCGCAGCCGCGGGAGGTCCGCGAGGATCGCCTCGGGGGCCAGCTCGACGGCGCCGGAGGCCGTGGCGAGCGCGCCGGGCAGGCGCGGCCGCAGCGGCCCGAGGTCGATGCCGTGCGGATGCTCCAGCAGCACCTCCAGCGACAGTCCCCGCGTGCCCGCGTCCTCACCCGCCCCGGACGCGCGCCGCGCGCCGTCTCCGTCTCCGTCTCCGTACGGCTCGCGGCCGCCCCAATCGCCGTACGGGCCGAGGCGCAGCATCGCGTCCAGGCGCAGCTCGGCGCCGGTGGCGCCGACGAGCATCGCCCGCAGTTCCGCCGGGTCGCGTCCTTCGACGGGCGACCCGGGCGTCTCCCCCGCCTTACGCAGCATCTGCTCCAGGATCAGCTCGTCCAGCAGCCCGGGATCGGCGTCCGCGCCCTGCCCGGAGGCGATCATGGCGAGCCGGGCGAAGATGTCGGCCTCGGACGGGCGTCCGGGCTCCAGCGGCAGCACCGGCGGCGAATAGCGCACGTAGCCGCGCACGGCGAAGTTCAGCAGCAGGAAGTCGAAGTGACCCGACTGCATGACGCGAGGCGGCGGCAGGATGACGTGCGCGTGCCGCGTGGTCTCGTTCAGGTAGGGGTCGACGCTGACCATGAAGTCCAGGCCGGCCAGCGCCCGGTCGAGCCGCGCGCCGTTCGGCGCCGACAGCACCGGATTGCCGGCGACCGTGACCAGCGCGCGGACGCGGCCCTCGCCGGGCGTCTCGATCTCGTCGGCCAGCGTCGCCACGGGCAGTTCGCCGTTGGCCTCGGGCAGGCCGCGCACGCGGCTGTGCCAGCGGCCGGTGGCGTACGGCCTGCGCCGCCGGGGACCCTCGGTCGCGGAGCGGGGGAACATGGCGCCGCCGGGCCGGTCGAGGCCCCCGGTCAGCACGTTCACCACGTCCACCAGCCACTGGGCGAGCGTGCCGAACTCCACGGTGCACGTGCCGATGCGCCCGTACACGGCGGCGGCCGGCGCGGCGGCCAGCTCGCGCGCCAGCCGGACGATCACGTCCGCCGGCACGCCGCACGCGGCCGCGCACGCCTCCGGCGTGAACGCCCGCAACGCCGCCTCCACCTCGGCGAGCCCGCTGACGGCGACACCGACCTTCGTCAGGCCCTCGGAGAAGAGCGTGTGCGCGATGCCGGCCAGCAGGAACGCGTCGGCGCCCGGCCGGACGAAGACGTGCTCGTCCGCCAGCGCGGCGGTGCGGGTGCGGCGCGGGTCGACGACCACGAGCCGGCCGCCGCGCCGCCGCAGCGCCTTCAGCCTGCCGGGGAAGTCGGGCGCTGTGCACAGCGACCCGTTGGACTCCAGCGGGTTGGCGCCCAGCATGAGCAGGTAGCCGGTGCGGTCGAGGTCGGGCACCGGCACCCGCATCGGGTCGCCGAACATCAGCCCCGCCGCCACGTGCTTGGGCATCTGGTCGGCGGTGCTCGCCGAGTACACCTGACGGGTGCCGATCGCGCGGATCAACGGCGCTCCGTACAGCGCCCCGGCCATCGTGTGCGCGTTCGGGTTGCCGAGATAGACGGCCCGCGCCGGCCCGGGCACGGCCGCGAGGCCCCGCTCGACCACGGAGAACGCCTCGTCCCACCCGGCCTCCCGCCACTGCCCGCCCTCGCGGACCAGCGGCCGGCTCAGCCGATCGGGATCCTCGTCCAGCCCGCCGAGACTGGCCCCCTTGGGGCAGATGAACCCCTTGCTGAACGGATCGGCGTCGTCTCCGCGTACCGAGACGACCCTGCCGTCGCCGTCCAGGGCGATCGACAGGCCGCACACGGCCTCGCACAGCGGGCAGGTTCGGTGCGGCATGCGGGCCTCCTGAGCGTGAGGGCTGAACCCATCTTTACCGCTCGGGACGCGATCAAGGAAGTGCCCGGGCGGCCCCCTCCGCCGCCCGGGTCACATCTCGGGTCCGCGAGCTCCCGGTCCGAGACCTCATGGCCTCGCGGATCTGTGCCAGGCGAACGCCTCCTGCCGCCGCCATTCCGGCAGGTCGTTCCAGGGGCCCTTCCGGCGCCGCTCGCCGGGGTCGTCCAGGAACGGCTCGGCGGACGGTTCGCCCAGCGGCGGCCACACGTACGGGTCGGACAGCAGACGGTCGATGCCGACCGGGGCCCGGTCCGGCCGCGGGTCACGGCGGACGATCTCCACCGTGACGAGGTTGGACCACCGGCGGTGCCGGGCCACCCGCGCGGTCATCGCCCCGCAGGCCGAGGCCAGCTCCCCGCCGAACGCCTCGAACGTCTCGGCGCAGATCCCCACCCGGCACAGGATGAGCGCCTTCTCGCCGGCCGGCGTCGGAGTGATCCACAAGATCAGCGGCAGGCGGCCGCGCGCGGTGTGCAGCGGCGCGTCCGAGAACAGCCGTTGCATGCGGTGCCGGGAGTAGACACACCAGAAGTGCGCCATGATCCGGCCCCGCCCGGCCCTGACCGTCACCGGCAACGCGACCAGGCCGGTGACCAGCCCGAACACCCACCAGCCCTGCGCGGCGTACGCCAGGACGCCCAGCGCCAGGACGCCGGCCGCCAGGAGGATCTCGCTGCGCCGCCGCCACAGGACCGTGAGGCCGCCGGGGCGGACGGCCGGGGGGTACGGCCCGCCGGCGTGCGGGTTGTGCCGTATGTTCCGCGGGTTCACGCGATCACCCGCCCGGCGCCGTGCGCGCGGGCCCGACCGGCTCGGGCCGGGCGTACAGCAGATCGTCCGTGGGCCAGACCCGCAGGTCCTTCACCGGACGGGCGGGCTTGTCACGGCCTTCGAGCTTGGTCTCGGCGGCGGGCCGCTCGGCGCGCAGGCGGTCGAACCTGGCGTCGCGGTAACGCCGGGCGCCGAACCCGGTACGGGTGACCGTCCACCCCCGTGCGCGCGCCCGTGCGTCCGGCTTCGCGCAGATGGACTCGTCGGCGCGGTCGAAGAGACCGGCCAAGACGTCCTTGATTTGCGACAGTGGCTTGATAACGTGGAAAGTCATTGAGACTCCCGATCCATGGCTTGAGACGGAGCTCTCGTTCAGCCGGGTCGCAGGTGGCAGCCTACGGCCCGGCTTTGATGCGCCCGGCAGGGCGTCTTCCCCCGTAGCTCAGACGACGACGTTCCCCGGTTTCCCGACTACCTGCCTCCTCCCCACGACCGCCGGACCGCCGCCAGATCGCACCGAAGCCCCTCGGTGAACGCCGGTCTGATCACCGACCCCGCCGATCCACCCCGCTTCGCGATCATTCACCGACCTTTTCGATCAAGATTCGGCAACTTCTCCCTAAATGCTCTCTCATCAGATATTGCCGTGCAAGCCTAGATGAAACAAAATCTGAAACTGTCTCTCCATGATGCTCCGCAAGCCAGCATGCAAATTGCATCACCACGTACGGCATGCAATGGAGGCGGCCACCGCGCCCGCCGCTTGACCTTCAGGGCGAGGGGCGGGCTGAGGTTTGAACTATCGACGTCGTGCAAGGTAGCGTGCAAGTTGCACTGGGTGGACAATGCGTGGGCCATACGGCCTGCGCCCATCACCTGATGTCTCGACGAGGAGGCCGGGTTGCCTGACCGCGGTAGTCCATCTCTGCGCCGGCAGCGGCTCGGCCGGGAACTCCGGCGGCTGCGGGAACGTGCCGACATGATCGGTGATGACGTGGCGGCAAGGCTGGGATGGTCGGCCGCCAAGGTGAGCCGGGTCGAGACCGCCAAGACGTTTCCCACCACGAAGGACGTCGAAGCTCTTCTGGAGCTGTACGGGGCCGACCCCGCCATACGGCAGGAATTGGTGGAACTCCGCCGAGGCGCCGCCCGGAAGGGGTGGTGGGAGGAATATCGAGGCTCCATGGCGGAGACGGTCGTCGAACTCGTCGACCTCGAATCGGAGGCGGTGGAGCTGCGCAACTGGGAGCCCCAGGTCGTGCCAGGTCTCCTGCAGACGGAGGCGTACGCGATGGCGCTGTTCAAAGCGTTCCAGCCGATCGTCCAGATACCGCCCAAGTTCCAACGCGATCGGGCCGCGGTGCGGATGGAGCGCAAGAGGACCCTTCTGCTCGACCAGAAGCCGGTCAGCTTCTATGCCGTGTTCGAGGAGTCGGTCCTGACGCGCCAGTTCGGCGATGCCGAGGTGATGCGTGATCAGTTGCAGCACCTGGTGGAGATCTCTGAACACCCCCATGTCGAGATGAGGATCCTGGCGCGGAGCACTCCTCCGCCGATGCCGACGGGCCCGTTCCTCTATCTTCAGTTTCCTGACTTCCCGGACGTCGTGTACCTCGAGGAGTTCTTCGGGGCGCGCATGGTCGACGACACCGAGCAGGTATTCGCGTACGCGCGGGCCTTTGGTCATCTCCTGGAGTTGGCGCTGGACGAGGCGTCATCCCAGTCACTGATCAAGAAAACCATCTCCGAACACTGGACATGACCCCACGGCGGGTGACGCCTGCTCGCGGACTCCGTTGACCGCATGAACACCATCGCCGACGGGCTGATCTCCCTCGCGTCACTCGACGTCCCCTTCTCGATCGTCATTCGGAAGATCTTCTCCGTGCGTGCTCTCTCGCCGGAAATCGCCGTGCAAGGCTGGATGAAACAAAATCTGCAAGTGTCTTTCTGCGATGCTGTGCAAAGCAGTATGCAACTTGCAATAGCATGGGCCGGTAGCCTGGTGGGCCGTGACGTCCGTGTCCGCCACCTGATGTCTCGACGAGGAGGCCGGGTTGCCTGACCGCGGTGGTCCATCTCTGCGTCGCCAACGGCTCGGCCGGAAACTCTGGCGCTTACGAGACCGCGCCGACATGATCGGTGACGACGTGGCGGTACGGCTGAGATGGTGAACGGCCAAGGTGAGCCGGGTCGAGACGGCCAAGACGTTCCCCACCACGAAGGACGTCGAGGCTTTTCTAAAGCTGTACAAGGCCGACCGCTCTGTACGGCAGCAGCTGCCGAACCTTCGCCGGGGCGCCGCCCAGCAGGGGTGGTGAGAGGAAGATCACGACGCGTCGCCGCCGACGGCCATGGCTCTCATGCGCCGGGAGGCGGAGGCCACGCCGGCCCGCAACCGGGAACCACAGGTGACCCCTGGGCCGTTGCAGACGGCGAACCACGCGCGTGCGCTCATGGCGGCCATGCAGCCGATCGTGCGGGTTCCGCACATGTACATCGATCAACGGGTCGAGGCCCGCATGGCGCGCCGACAGTACCTGCTGCACGGCTCGCGCCCGCTCTCTTCTTCGTGGCGGTCATCGACGAGTCGGTGCTACGCGGCCGGTTCGGTGACGCCGAGGTGATGCGGGAGCAGCCTGATCATCTCGTCGAGATCGCAGATCTTGAACATGCCGAGATGAGGATTCTGACCCAGGAGACCTCGCCTCCGACGCCCACGGGTCCGTTTCTCCATCTGAAGTTCCCAGACTTCACAGACGCGGTGTACCTGAGAAGAGCTCTTCGGAGCGCGGCTCGTCGGCGACGCCGAGCAGGTGTTCGCCGGTGAACGCGCCTTCCGGTACCTTCAAGCAATCTCGCTCGACGAGGCGAAGTCGCAGCAGCTGATTCGCTCCATTTCGGAACGCTGGCAGTAGCGCGAACGCTTCATCGGGGGGCGGCGGGATGCCGGCTTCATGCCGTGAAAGGGAACATTATGCAAATTATCGACAGCCGTAACGGGGAGTGGCGCAGGAGCTCATACAGCTCCACCGGCAACTGCGTCGAGACGGCGTTCGACCGCGCTGGGCGAGTCCACCTGCGTGACAGCAAGAATCTCGGCCCGATGATCAGTGTGCCGGCACAGGAATTCGCGGCTCTCCGCGGGTTCTTGACGGGAGATGCCGATCGGTGAGACCTGCATGACCTTGCGCCTCGGGCAATCGGCCTTCATGATGAAAAGTGCTCTTATGCTGTTGTCTGGGGTGGAGGTCGCTAATGTCCGATACGGGCGGTGGGTGCGGGGTATGGCGGAGAAGCTCCTACAGTGCCAACGGTAATTGTGTGGAAGTCGAGTCCGGCGCCGGCCCACGCGTTCTCGTGCGCGACAGCAAAAACGGCGCGGTTCCCGCCCTGGTTGTGGACAGGCGGGCCTGGGATGCCTTCCTGAACGTCGTCAAGGCCTGATCTCAACGCCCAGGGCTCCATCCGTGCCGCGGATGGAGCCCTTGTCGCTTCAGGGCATGCCACTCGATCAGAGACGCCGCGCATGAGTCCTCCTGAGATTGAATTTGTTTCATGCGGCCGCGAAATGGTCCTGTGACAATGCGTGACGGCTAATTCGCGCGACGATTACATCCCCGCTGCGAGACGTTCCGGGTGTGCACGTCCATTGCGATTCGGTCTTCATGGTCATTCCTGCAGGGGCGGCGCGACCCGGTGTGATCGCCGCGACCCTATGACGGCGAGATGCAGTGATCGCTCCGCCTCTCATCGCTCAGAGATCGTTTCGGCGCGCGGCCGGGAGGGCGACGGTCGCGGTGATCGGGTCGCGACGTGCGACGCGGAATCACCTGCCGTCTCGGAGTGCTGTTCTGCCTGATGGCGGTACCTGTGCTCAATCCCGCGCCGACGGCTAGTGATCGTAAACCTTCGTGATTTCGCGGTCGTAAGTTGTAATGCTATGTGCATGGGTATATGTACCGATAACTGCACTGCAATGTCTAGTGCAAGTTGCAGACGGATTCCCCTTCTGTCCATGGGCGAGACGGGGTGAGCGGTCGCGAGGTCATCGGGAGGGTGGAGTGTCGGAGTCAGGCGGGGCTTCTCTGCGGAGGGTGCGGTTGGGGCGGGAGCTTCGGCGGCTGCGGGAGGAGGCCGGGATGGTCGGGGACGCGGTGGCGGTCCGGCTGGAGTGGTCGGCCGCGAAGGTGAGCCGCATCGAGACGGCCAAGACCTTTCCGTCGGTGAGCGATGTCGCGCGACTCGTGGAGCTGTACGGGGCCGATGAGACCGTACGGGAGCAGGTCGTCGAACTGCACCGGGACGCCGGGCGGAGGCGGTGGTGGGAGGAGTACCGGGGCGCGGTCCCGGCGCCGGTGCTGGAGCTGACGGACCGGGAGGCGGAGGCCCGCCGGGCGCGGGTCTGGGAGCCGCACATCGTGCCGGGACTGTTGCAGACCCATGACTACGCGCGGGCGGTGATGGCGGCCATCCAGCCCGTCGAGCGGATCCCGGCGACCGCCGTCGCCCGGCGGCTCGAAGCGCTGATGGCGCGGCAGAAGCACCTGCTGGACGGTTCGCGGTCGTTCGCCTTCGCGGCCGTCATCCACGTGTCGGCGTTGCTCCGCCCGTTCGGCGACGGCCTGGTGATGCGCGAGCAGCTCGGCCACCTTCTTGAGGTCGGCGAACTCGACCACGTGAGCGTGCGGGTCCTGACCAGGGACACCCCGCATCCGCTGGTCGCCGGCCCGTTCGTCCATCTGGAGTTCCCCGACTTCCCCGGCGTCGTGTATCTGGAGGAGATCATGGGCGCCCGGTTCGTGGAGGACGCCGGCCAGGTGCTCGGCTACGAGCGGGCCTTCGAGCATCTGCACTCCATCGCCCTGGACGAGGCGGCGTCCCGGCGGATGGTCCGTGACATCGCCGAGCGGTGGTGATGAACCCCTGCCGACGACGGGAGTGGTGACCTCCGGCGCCGGCTTCTTCGAGAACGGTTCTGATGAGAGCGGATACGTTCATGGTGGCTAACGCTCAACCCCCGGGAGCGCCGGTGAACCGCGCGTTCGCGCTCCCCTTGCCGCGCAGGAAGATGGCGCGCAGGCATCTGCAGTGGATGAAGAACAACCTGCTGGAGGCGGGCTTCACCTCGGTCGACGTCGACCACGACGGCCTGCGGGCCAAGGACGCGGTGCGGCACGACAGTGTCGCGATGTCGCTGGAGGAGGGCCTGTTCCGGGCTCAGGTGCACTGTGAGACCCACGGCCCCGGCGCCGAGGACCTGGAGAACTCGATTCTGAGATGGCACCACGACTTCGTCGGCAGCGCGGTCGCCTGGACGGGCGGCCGATGGTGGATCATGCTGCTCTACCCCGCCAGGTGGATCGTCCTGGTGAGCGTGCCGCTGGTGGCCGGGTTGGCCATCTGGTACATCACCGGCCGGTGAACGGGCACGGCGCCGGGTGAGCCGGGAAGGTCGTGCATCGCCGGAATGAGACGGCTCGCGTCTTGGGAGAAGGCGCGAGCCGATCGGGTGTGCGGCGTGGGTCAGGCGATGCCGAGGCCTTGGGCGACGCTTTGGCCGAGGTCCTTGTGGATGTTGGTCCAGTATTCGACGACGCGCTTCTTCATGTCGGTGGTGACCTCCGGGGCGGAGGCGTGGCCGACGACGTTGCTCACCAGGTGCCGGCGGTCGGTCTCGGACAGGACGTTCTCCCACAGGGCGCGCGGCTGGACGAAGTCGTCGTCCTCGGCGTGCTTGAGGTAGGCGCTGCGGATGATCTCACCGGCGATGTGGTAGCCCTCGCCGTCGAACAGCGACGGGTCGGCCACCGGGCCGCCGGCGCTGTTGGGCGCGTACAACGGGTCGCCCGGGTTGCTGTAGCGCATCGCGCCGTCCTTGTTGTAGCTGTGGACGGGCGACTTCGGCCGGTTAACCGGCAGCTGCAGGTAGTTGGCGCCGATGCGGTGGCGGTGGGTGTCGGGATAGGAGAACAGCCGGCCCTGGAGCATCTTGTCCGGGGACGCGCCGATGCCCGGCACGAGGTTCGCCGGCTCGAACGCGGCCTGCTCGACCTCGGCGAAGTAGTTCTCCGGGTTGCGGTTGAGGGTGAACCTGCCGATCGTGATCTCGGGGTAGTCGGCGTGCGGCCACACCTTGGTCAGGTCGAACGGGTTGAACCGGTAGTCCGCGGCCTCCTCGAACGGCATGATCTGCACGTTCACCGTCCAGGACGGGTGGTCGCCGCCGGCGATGGCGGTGTACAGGTCGCGGATGTGGAAGTCGGCGTCCTGGGCGATCGCGGCGCCGGCCTCGGCGTCGGTGAAGTTTTTGATGCCCTGGTCGGTCTTGAAGTGGTACTTGACCCAGAACTTCTCGCCGGCCGCGTTGTACCACAGGAAGGTGTGCGAGCCGAAGCCGTGCATGTGCCGCCAGCTGGCCGGCGTGCCGCGGTCGGTCATCAGGAAGGTGACCTGGTGGGCCGACTCGGGGGACAGCGTCCAGAAGTCCCACTGCATGTTGTGGTCGCGCAGGTGGTTGTCGGCCCGGCGCTTCTGGCTGTGGATGAAGTCGGAGAACTTCGACGGGTCGCGGATGAAGAAGATCGGCGTGTTGTTGCCGACGATGTCGTAGTTGCCCTCGTCGGTGTAGAACTTGATCGCGAAGCCGCGCGGGTCGCGCTGGGTGTCGGCGCTGCCGAGCTCGCCCGCGACCGTGGAGAAGCGCAGGAACAGGTCGGTCTGCCTGCCCTTCTGGAAGAGGCCGGCCTTGGTGTACTGGCTGACGTCCTCGGTGATCTGGAGGATGCCGTAGGCGCCGCCGCCCTTGGCGTGCACCACTCGCTCGGGAACCCGCTCGCGGTTGAACTGGGCCATCTTCTGGATGACGTAGTGGTCCTGCAGCAGCAGGGGGCCGTTGGGGCCAACGGAGAGCGAGAACTCGTCGCTCGGCGCGGGAATCCCCGCGTCGTTCGTGGTGGTAGGCCGGTCGGTCATCGCGCGGTCCTCCGGATCGTCGTCGAAATGGAGTACGGCTTGCGCCTTGACTCCGTGGTGAGTTCGGCGAGGGTCAGGCGCTCAGGGCCAGGCATTCGGAGCAGGTGCCCCAATAGATGACGTCGGCCTCCTCGACGTGGAACCCCGCGGCGTCCACAGGGTCGAGGCAGGGCGCTTCCCCTGTCGCGCAGTCCACGTCGGTCACCTTGCCGCACTTGCGGCAGACGAGGTGGTGGTGGTTGTCACCCACCCGGGCCTCGTAACGCGCGGGGCTGCCCATGGGCTCGATCTTGTGGAGGAGCCCGGCGCCGTGCATCGCGTGCAGTCCGTCGTAGATCGCCTGGAGGGACACGTGGCCGACGCGATCGCGCACACCGCGATAGATGGCGTCCACATCGAGGTGGTCGCCGTCTCTGACGGTGTGCAGGATCGCGATGCGGGCCGCCGTCACGCGCAGCCCGGCATCGTGCAGCCGTTCGACATCCCCCACGACCTGCACCTTAGGCGGTAAACCTGAATCATTCAAGTAAAGGAACCTTCCTGCTTAGGCGATTTTCGATCGGCCGCCCGGGGGGCGGTGTCCAGATCTAGGCGGAGGTGGCATGCTCTTGGAGCGATGAGAACCGAGCCCGTACCTGATGTCCTGCCCGATTTGCCAGTGATCTCCCAAAGAATTGCGCGTGCCCGCCGTGCCGCCGCGCTGGCCCTCGCGGTGGCGGTGGCGGCGGTTCCGGTCATGGCGTGCTCGGCCGCGGAGTCCTCCTCGCCCCCGTCCAAGAGCGCCGGCGGCGCCGAGGGGAAGCCGGCCGAGACGGCCTCCGGGCGGCCGGACGCCGCGAAGCGGCGGCCGTTCACCATCTCCTTCGGCGGCGACGTCCACTTCGAGGGCGCGCTGAGGAACCGCCTGGCCAACCCGCGCACCGCGCTCGGCCCGATCTCGTCGGTGCTGCGCCGCGCCGACCTGGCGATGGTCAACCTGGAGACCGCCATCACCCAGGGCGGCACCCCGGCGCCCGGCAAGCAGTACACCTTCCGCGCCCCGCCCACGGCGCTCACCGCGCTCAAGGCCGCGGGCGTCGACGTGGCGTCCATGGCCAACAATCACGGCATGGACTACATGGAGGGCGGGCTGCGCGACTCCCTGGCCGCCATCCGCCGCGCCAGGTTCCCCGTCGTCGGCATCGGCAAGAACGCCGCCGAGGCGTACCGGCCGTTCCGCAAGGTCGTGAACGGCAACCGGGTGGCCATCATCGGCGCGACCCAGGTGCTCGACAGCGAGTTCATCCAGGCCTGGACCGCGACCGCCGCCAAGGGCGGCCTCGCCTCGGCCAAGAACGAGGCGCGGCTCATCCAGGCCGTCCGGCAGGCGCGCCGCACCTCCGACACCGTCATCGTCCATCTGCACTGGGGCACCGAGCTGCAGAAGTGCCCGAACCAGGCCCAGCTCTCGCTGGCGCCCAAGCTGATCGCCGCGGGCGCCGACGTGATCGTGGGCGGGCACGCGCACATTCTCCTCGGCAGCGGTTACCTGCGGGGACGTTATGTCAACTACGGCATGGGCAATTTCGTGTTCTACAACTCCGGCCCGCAGACGGGCGCGACCGGGGTGCTGACCCTGACCATCAACGGGCGGAAGGTGCTCAAGGACCGATGGACGCCGGCGCGGATCAACGGGGGCATCCCGGTTCCGCTGACCGGCGCCGCGCGCACCCAGGCTCTGGCCGGGTGGCAGTCCCTGCGGGGCTGCGCGGGGCTGCGCGCCACGCCGTGACGGCCCTCGCCGCCTCCGCCCGGCCTATATTCGGAATGACAGCGCAGGGGGTGGGCGCATGCGGTTCGCCATCGGAAAGGGCACGGCCTCGCGCGGGTCGCGGCGGGCCGGTGCCGCCGCGTCCCGCACGGCGTACCAGGACCGGCTGGTGGTGGTGACCGGCGCGGGTAGCGGCATCGGCCGCGCCACCGCCCGCGCCTTCGCCGCCCACGGGGCCGAGGTGGTCTGCGCCGACATCGACCTCGAAGCCGCCCGGCGCACGGCGCTGGAGATCACGCGGCGCGGCGCGCGCGCCCATGCCCGTCAGGTGGACGTCTCGCGAGGCGACGACATGGAGCGGTTCGCCGCGGTCGTGCGGGACGAGCACGGCACGCCGGACATCGTGGTGAACAACGCGGGCATCGCCGTCGCAGGGCCGTTCCTCGACCACGAGGTGGCCGACTGGCGGCGCACCATCGACGTCAACCTGTGGGGCGTGATCCACGGGTGCCGGCTGTTCGGACGGCAGATGGTCGAGCGGGGCGAGGGCGGGCACATCGTGAACGTCGCCTCGCTCGCCGCCTTCGCCCCGTCGCGGCTGCTGCCGGCCTACTCGACGTCCAAGGCGGCGGTGAAGATGCTGAGCGACTGCCTGCGCGCCGAACTGGCGGGCAGGGGCATCGGCGTGAGCGTCATCTGCCCGGGTTTCACCTCCACGCCGATCGCGAGCAACGCGATCTACCGCGGGGGAGACCGCGAGCTGAGCGAGAAGGCGCTGCGGCGGCGCGGTTATCCGCCCGAGCGCGTCGCGGCGCACATCCTGCGGGCCGTCCACCGCAACACGGCCGTCGTCCCGGTGAACGCCGAAGGCAAGATCGGATATACCTTGTCGCGTCTTTCTCCGGGGCTATTGCGGGGAATTGCCCGCATTATGAATTCCGAAATGGGACGTCTGGCCGGGAAGCACTGACCGTCGCAGCGGAAAAGTGCAAGATGAACCTGTGTCAGGCACGCCCATTGATGATTGCCAAGACGATCAGATGCCGCTGCGCCGCAAACCCGCCCAGCGCCGCAGCGCCCGCCGCGTCGAGCGCATGCTCGACGCGTGTGCCGAACTGCTGGACGAGGTCGGCTACGAGGCGCTCTCGACGACCCGCATCGCCGATCGGGCCGACGTCGCCATCGGCTCGGTCTACCAGTTCTTCCCCGACAAACGGGCGATCACCCAGGCGCTGACCCAGCGCAATGTGGAGCTTTTCATCGCCCGGGTCGGCAGGCGTTTCATGACCGAGGACTACGCCGGCTGGTGGCACGCGGTGGACGCCATCATCGACGAGTACGTCGACATGAACAGAACCGTTCCGGGGTTCCGCTCTTTGCGCTTCGGTGACGCGGTGGACCTCAACCTGCTCGACTCGGTGTCGGAGAACAACACCGTGATCGCGGGCCGGCTGCGCGGCCTCCTGCTGGCCGAGTTCGGCATGGCCGACAGCGAGGAGCTCGACCTGTGCCTCACCGTCGCGGTGGAGGCCGGGGGCGCGGTCCTCGCGCTGGCCTTCCGCCGCGATCCGGCGGGCTGGCCGCCGCTGGTGGAGGAGGCCAGGCGGCTGATCCGCGGCTACCTGTCCAGCCAGCTGCGCACGCACGGCGACCCGCGCCCCGGCCGCGAGGCCGGCCCGGTCACCTGACCGGGACGCGAGGCGCTGACCGGGCGTGGAGCGCAGCTGACCGGGCGTGGGCGTTGATCGGACCTGCGGCGCTGACCGGGCGTGGGGCGGTGGACTACCAGGCCCGGGACGGCGACCCCGGGCGGCCGGAGGCGTCCGCCGCGCCGGCGGAGTTCCCGGCGCGCCCGGAGCCGGAGCCCGTGAGGTCCGGGACGGCGGGCGAGCCGGACGGCGGGGACGAGGAGGCGCCCGCGTCGCCGGTCCTGGCGTCGCAACTGGAGGACACCCCGCGCACCGGTTTGCGCGCGGCCTGCACCTCCGCGCGCAACCGGACCAGCTCCTGGCGTTGCTGGTCGGCGGTGTCGAGCCGGGCGGTGGCGTACCCGAGCGTCCCTGGAATGATCGCGGCGCACAGGGCCGCGCAGGCGAGAGCGAAGGTGGTCTGCCAGGACATGTCCATCGCAGCTCCTTCGAAGAGCGGGTGACGTTCCAGGCGTGGCGAATATGCCCGGTCGTCCCGGGTGCACACGTACGGTAGTCAAACATGTGCAAATCAGGACGTAAGTAATGCCTGCCGTTGTCCCCTCACAGTCGAGCGGCGCTCGGTAATCTCGTCTTGTGGCACATGTGACACGTGAGCAGCTTGATCGACTTCTCGAGCACGCCCTCCTCGACGACGATCACGGGGCTCTGGCGGGGAGACTCGACGACCTGGCGCGCGGATACGCGTCCGGTGAGGTGTCCCGTGCCGCGATCCTCGTGCTCGCCGCTGAGGAGTGGCGGCAGGCCGGCCAGCCGGCACGGGCCCTCGAGTGCTTCCAGCGGGCGCTGGACGACGGCGGCGAGGTGAGCGTCGATCCCCGGGCCGGCATCGCCGACACCCTCTTCGAGCTCGACCGCCCCGACGAGGCCCGCGAGCTGGTCGACTCCATCAAGGCCGGCGGGAACGTCGACCCGAGCACCGCCCTGAACGTCGCCGAGACCCTGCTGGCCTACGGCGATCCGCGCGCGGCCCACGAGTGGGCCACCGACGGCATCCTCGCCGGCGAGGGGCCCGCCGGCATCCGGGACGCGCTCCTGCGCACCCGCTACCGCATCCGCGTCGACCTCGGCCTGCCCGAGGACGACCTCGACGCCCTGCTCGACGTCTCCCGCTGACCGCCGCGGCGGGCCGGAGCGGTCGGCACCCGGCGCGCGGCCGAGGCGGAACGCGCGACGTGCGGCGGCGCAAGCGTGAAAGGCCGCACGGGCCGTGACCCCCAAGCGTCACGGCCCGCGCGGTGCGGGTGGCCTGGCCACCCCTCTCGGGCGGCTCGCCGGCGGGCGGGCCGCTCGCCGGGCGGGCGCCTTCGGGCGGCGGCGCGACCGTGCGCCCGCGTCAGCGGACGCGCACGCCGGCGAGCCCGGTGTCCACGGCGATCGCTCTGCCGATCTCGGCGCTCACGCCGTTCGAGTCGTGCCCGGGCACCAGCGCGGGAAGGGGCTCCGGGTCGACCGGCAGGACGAGCCCGGGAGCGGTGCCGGGCCCGTCGGAGGCGTAGGCGCCGCGCCGCGCCGACCGGTCATCGAAGCGCAGGACGTCGGGCACGGTGACCCGCACGGTCCGCCCGTGGATGGCCCGGTAGAGGAGCGTGCCCCCGGCCGGGTGCGGTAGGCCCGCGCCGCGCATGATGGCGGGCAGGTCGTTCAGGCCGATCACCGCGGCGGTGCGGGAGGGCAGCCCCGCCGAGCGCCCGACATGCTCGAACCCGATGAGCAGATCGCCCCGGCCGTCCCGGACGGCTCCCGAGGTGGCCGCGTGCGGCGCCGGGACGGCGTCCAGCCCTCCGCGGGCGGGCGAGGCGACGGCCCGCGCCCCAGGGGCCGTCAGCGGGCCTTCCTCGCCCGGCGTGGCGGCGGAGGCGACGCCGGCGCCGAGCAGGCCCGTGCCCGCCGCGACCGCGGCCACCGCGAGGATCCCCCGGATCTTGTGTGAACTACGCATGAGAACTCCCTGACTACCTCTGGTGCTTGGATGAGCACTCAAGGTAGCCAGGGAGCCTCTCCGTCGGCGGGTCGTTGACCTGATGCTGGCGGATTCCTTACCGAGACGCCCCGACGGTCAGAGTGTCACCGGCGGCGTCGAGATCGACGGTGACCTCGTCGCCGTCGTGGATCTCGCCGGCGAGCAGGCTCTTGGCCAGCTTGTCGCCGATCGCCGACTGGACCAGCCGGCGCAGCGGCCGGGCGCCGTACAGCGGGTCGTACCCGGTGAGCGCCAGCCAGTCGCGCGCGGCAGGCGTGACGGTCAGCGTCAGCCGGCGGTCGGCCAGGCGGCGCGCCAGCCGGGCGACCTGCAGGTCGACGATCTGCGACAGCTCCTCCGAGCCGAGCGCGTCGAACAGGATCACGTCGTCCAGCCGGTTGAGGAACTCCGGCTTGAACGAGCCGCGCACGGCCGCCATGACCTTGTCGCGCTTGGCGACCCCGTCGAGCGCCGGGTCGACCAGGAACTGCGAGCCGATGTTGGAGGTCAGGATCAGGATCGTGTTGCGGAAGTCGACCGTGCGGCCCTGCCCGTCGGTGAGGCGGCCGTCGTCGAGCACCTGCAGCAGGATGTCGAAGACCTCGGGGTGGGCCTTCTCGATCTCGTCCAGCAGCACCACGGTGTACGGCCGGCGCCGCACCGCCTCGGTGAGCTGCCCGCCCTCCTCGTAGCCGACGTATCCGGGCGGGGCGCCGACCAGGCGGGCCACGCTGTGCTTCTCGCCGTACTCGCTCATGTCGATGCGGGTCATGGCGCGCTCGTCGTCGAACAGGAACTCCGCGAGGGCCTTGGCGAGCTCGGTCTTGCCGACGCCCGTCGGGCCGAGGAACAGGAACGAGCCGGTCGGCCGGTCGGGGTCGGCGACCCCGGCGCGCGCGCGGCGCACGGCGTCCGACACCGCCTGGACGGCCTCGCGCTGCCCGACGAGCCTGCGCCCGAGCTCGTCCTCCATGCGCAGCAGCTTGGCGGTCTCGCCCTCCAGCAGCCGCCCGGCGGGGATGCCGGTCCAGGAGGAGATGACCTGGGCGATGTCGTCGGCGCCGACCTCCTCCTTGACCATCGGGTCCTCGGGCTGGGCCTGCGCGCTCGCCTCGGAGAGCTCCTTCTCAAGGCGCGGCACGTCGCCGTACATCAGCCGGGAGGCCGCCTCGAAGGCGCCGTCGCGCTGGGCGCGCTCGGCCGCCGACCGGGCCTCGTCGAGCTGCTTCTTCAGCTCGCCGACCCTGTTGAGGCCGGCCTTCTCCTTCTGCCAGCGCACGACCAGGGCGTCGAGCTCCTCCTGGCGGTCGGCGAGCTCCTTGCGCAGCTTCTCAAGGCGCTGGACGCTCGCCTCGTCGGTCTCCTTGGCGAGCGCCAGCTCCTCCATCTTGAGCCGGTCGACGGCCCGCTGCAGCTCGTCGATCTCCACCGGACGCGAGTCGATCTCCATGCGCAGGCGGCTGGCGGCCTCGTCGACCAGGTCGATCGCCTTGTCGGGCAGGAAGCGGGCGGTGATGTAGCGGTCGGACAGGGTGGCCGCGGCCACCAGGGCCCCGTCGGAGATCTGCACCTTGTGGTGCGCCTCGTAGCGGCCCTTGAGCCCGCGCAGGATCGCGATGGTGTCCTCGACCGACGGCTCGCCGACGAAGATCTGCTGGAAGCGCCGCTCCAGCGCGGGGTCCTTCTCGATGCGCTCGCGGTACTCGTCCAGGGTGGTCGCGCCGATCATGCGCAGCTCGCCCCTGGCCAGCATGGGCTTGAGCATGTTGCCGGCGTCCATCGCGCCCTCGGCCGCGCCCGCGCCGACCATCGTGTGCAGCTCGTCGATGAACGTGACGACCTGCCCGTCGCTCTCTTTGATCTCGGTGAGCACGGCCTTGAGCCGCTCTTCGAACTCGCCGCGGAACTTCGCGCCCGCGACCATCGCGCCGAGGTCGAGGGAGACCAGGCGCTTGCCGCGCAGGCTCTCGGGCACGTCGCCGGCCACGATGCGCTGGGCCAGGCCGTCCACGACGGCGGTCTTGCCGACGCCGGGCTCGCCGATCAGCACCGGGTTGTTCTTGGTGCGGCGGCTGAGCACCTGCACCACGCGGCGGATCTCGTTGTCCCGGCCGATCACCGGGTCGAGCTTGCCCGCCCGGGCCAGCTCGGTGAGGTCGACGCCGTACTTCTCCAGCGCGCGGTAGGTGTCCTCCGGGCTCTCGCTGGTGACCCGGGCGTGGCCGCGGACCTTCTCGAACGCCTCCAGCAGCGTGTTCGCGGTGGCGCCCTGCGCCTTGAGCAGCTCGGCGACGCGCCCGCCGTCGGCGGCCAGCCCGACCAGCAGGTGCTCGGTCGAGACGTACTCGTCCTCCAGCTGCTTGGCGCGGGCCGCGGCGGTGTTCAGCACGACGAGCAGCTGCCGGGAGGACGACGGAGCGCTCACCGTCGCGCCCTGGGCCTTCGGGAGCCGTTCGAGCTCCTGCTCGGCCTCGGTGCGCAGCCGCTTCCAGTCGGCGCCGACGGCCTCCAGCAGATGCACGGCCGTGCCCTCGTTCTGGGAGAGCAGCGCGGTGAACAGGTGAGCCGGCGCGACCTCGGGGTGGCCCTCGGCGGCGGCCCGCCGGACGGCGGCCGACAGGGCGTCCTGGCTCTTACGCGTGAGCTTGTAGTCCATGCCTACCTTGCCTTTCTCGCATGGCGGATCGCCCGGCGCTCGCCAGGTGGCGGTGCTGCGTCGTTCCGCTATATGTGCGCCGCGGCCCGGGGCGCGGGCCGCACCCGGGCGCGGTGGTGGTGTCGCCGCGCGGCCCGGGACGGTGCCGCCGCGCCGTGGCGGGTGTGCGCGCCTCCGCTCATGCGGGAGGCAGCTGGTACTGGATCAGGGCACGGATCATCGCCATCTCGCTCCTGAGCCGGCCGAGCTCCTCGCGCATACGGAGGTTCTCGGTCTCAAGGGCCAGGATGCGCTTGATGCCGGCCAGGTTGATGCCCTCCTCCTGGGAGAGCCGTTGCACCTCGCGGAGCATCACGATGTCGCGCGTGGAGTACAGGCGGCCCCGGCCGGCCGTCCGGCCTGGGCTGACCAGGCCGAGACGGTCGTACTGCCGGAGGGTCTGCGGGTGGAGCCCGGAAAGCTGAGCGGCCACCGAGATGACGTACACCGGGGTGTCGTCGGACAGGTCGAAGTAGTTGGCGTCCATCGGCGTCGCCTCCTTTCGGGGCTACTCGGTTCTCGCCTGCCTGAGCAGGTCGGCGCGGGGGTCCACGCCGTCGGAGACCGAGCGGTACTCCTCCAGCGCGGCCTTCTCCTTGTCGTCGAGGTGCTGGGGCACCACCACCTCGACGGTGACCAGCAGATCACCCTTGGTGCCGTCCTTGCGGGTGACACCCCGGCCGCGCACGCGGAACGTGCGGCCGTTCGGGGTGCCCTCGGGGATCCGCAGGGTCACCGGCATGCCCTGGAGCACCGGCACCTTGATCTCGGCGCCGAGCGCGGCCTCGGCGAACGTCACAGGGACGGTGATGGTCAGGTTGTCGCCCGACCGGCCGAAGATGGCATGCGGTTTCACGTGAATCTGGACATAAAGATCACCGGCCGGGCCGCCGTTCTCGCCGGGCGCGCCCTTGCCCTTGAGCCGGATGCGCTGGCCGTCGGCCACGCCGGCGGGGATGCGCGCCTGGAGGGTGCGGGTGCTCTTGCCGCGGCCGCTGCCCTCGCACACCGGGCAGGGATCGTCGACGAGCAGACCGCGGCCCTTGCAGTCGCGGCACGGCTCGGAGAAGGCGAAGTTGCCGAGGTTGCGGCTGGCCGCGCCGGTGCCCTCGCAGGTCGGGCAGACCCGCGGGGTCGTGCCGGCCTTGGCGCCGGTGCCGTTGCAGGCCGAGCACGCCGAGGAGCTGGTGAGCCTGAGCGCCACCGTGGTGCCGTCCACGGCCTCCATGAACGACAGGGTGACCTCGGACTCGATGTCCTGCCCTCGGCGGGGCCGGCTGGTCGTCGTGGTCGAGGTGCGTCCGCCACGGTTGAACAGGCCGCCGAACAGGTCGCCGATGCGCTCTCCCGTGCCGCCGCCGCCCTGCGCCGTGCCTCCGAAGAGGTCGCCGAACTCGAACGGGAAGCCGCCGCCACCGCGGGGGGCGCCGCCCCCCGCGTATCCGCCCACACCGGACCCGAACAGCGTGCGCGCCTCGTCGTACTCTTTGCGGCGCTTGCTGTCGGACAGGACGTCGTAGGCCTCCGAGACCTGCTTGAACTTGGCCTCGGTCTCCGTGTTGCCCTGGTTGGCGTCCGGGTGGTACTTCCTGGCCAGCCTCCGGTACGCCTTCTTGATCTCTTCGGCGGTGGCGGTCTTCGACACACCAAGGACCGCGTAATAGTCCTTCTCCAGGTAGTCCTTGGTGCTCATCTATCGCTTCCTTCGTGGCCCAAAGGGGTGATCGCTCAATTGTCCTCGGGCTCGGCCGCCGCCGCGCCCGTTTCGTCCGCTTCGGCGGCGGAACGCTCGGAGGAGGCCTCCGGTTCCTGCGGCTCGGCGACGGCCACCCGCGCCGGACGCAGGATGCGGTCGCCGATCTGGTAGCCCGGCTGGAGGATCTCCACACAGGTGGGCTCGGTGACGTCGGCCGAGTAGCTGTGCAGCAGGGCCTCGTGCACGGTCGGGTCGAACGGGTCGCCCTTGGCGCCGTAGGCCGAAAGGCCCAGCTTGCCGACCGCGCTCTCGAGCGCCTCGCTCACCTTGGCGAACCCGCCGGTGAGCTCGCCGTGGTCGCGGGCCCTGCCGATGTCGTCGAGCACGGGCAGCAGCTCGGTGAGCACGTTGGCGACCGCCTGCTCGCGGACCGTCACCCGGTCGCGCTCGACGCGCTTGCGGTAGTTGGAGTATTCGGCCTGAAGGCGCTGGAGGTCGGCCGTGCGCTCGGCGAGCTGCGCGGCGACGCCGTCGTCCGGCGGGGCCGCCTCGGGCGAGGCGGCGGGGGAAGACGTGTCGTCCGCCTTCCCCGCCCCCTGGCGCACCTGCCCTGTCTCGGGGTCGATGCGCCGGTTGTCACGGATCACCAGGCCTTCGTGCTCGCTCCCAGAGTTCGGGGACGTCACGCGGCACCGCCCTCCCGCTTGGGCTCGTCGTCGACGATCTCGGCCTCGACGACGTCGTCGTCGGCCTTGGCGCTGCCGCCGTCGGCGGCACCGGTGGCGCCGGCCCCGGGGGCCCCGCCCTCGGCGCCCGGCTGCGACTGGGCGTAGATCGCCGAACCCATCTTCTGGCTGACGGTGGCGAGCTTCTCGGCGGCGGCCCGGATGGCGGCGGAGTCGCTGCCCTCCAGGGTCTTCTTCAGCTCGCTCAGCGACTCTTCGACCTCGGTCTTGACGTCGGCCGGGACCTTCTCCTCGTTCTCACGGAGGAACTTCTCGGTCTGGTAGGCCAGGCCGTCGGCGTTGTTGCGCGTCTCGGCGTCCTCGCGGCGCTTCTTGTCCTCCTCGGCGTAGGACTCGGCCTCGCGCATCATGCGCTCGATGTCGTCCTTCGGCAGCGCCGAGCCGCCGGTGATGGTCATCGACTGCTCCTTGCCGGTGCCGAGGTCCTTGGCGGAGACGTTGACGATGCCGTTGGCGTCGATGTCGAAGGTGACCTCGATCTGCGGGATGCCGCGCGGCGCCGGGGCGATGCCGGTCAGCTCGAAGGTGGCAAGCTTCTTGTTGTAGGCCGCGATCTCGCGCTCACCCTGGAAGACCTGGATCTGCACCGACGGCTGGTTGTCCTCGGCCGTGGTGAAGACCTCCGACCGCTTGGTCGGGATCGTGGTGTTGCGCTCGATGATCTTGGTGAAGATGCCGCCCTTGGTCTCGATGCCCAGGCTCAGCGGGGTGACGTCCAGCAGCAGGACGTCCTTGACCTCGCCCTTGAGCACGCCCGCCTGGAGCGCGGCGCCGATGGCGACGACCTCGTCGGGGTTGACGCCCTTGTTGGGCTCCTTGCCGCCGGTGAGCTCCTTGACCAGCTCGCTGACGGCGGGCATGCGGGTGGAACCGCCGACGAGCACCACGTGGGCGATGTCGGCGACCTTGATGCCGGCGTCCTTGATGACCTGGTGGAACGGGCCCTTGCAGCGCTCGAGCAGGTCGGCGGTGATGCGCTGGAACTCCGACCGGGTGAGCTTGTCCTCAAGGTGGAGGGGACCCTCGGCCGAGGCGGTGATGTAGGGCAGGTTGATCGAGGTCTCGGTCTGCGACGACAGCTCGATCTTGGCCTTCTCGGCGGCCTCGCGGAGGCGCTGGAGGGCCATCTTGTCCTTGGACAGGTCGACGCCGTGGGCGTTCTTGAAGCGGGTCACCAGCTCGTCGACGACGCGCTGGTCCCAGTCGTCGCCGCCCAGGTGGTTGTCACCGCTGGTGGCCTTGACCTCGACGAAGCCGTGGCCGTCCTCCTGGCCGACGTCGAGCAGGGACACGTCGAAGGTGCCGCCGCCGAGGTCGAAGACCAGGATGGTCTGGTCCTTCTCCTTGTCGAGCCCGTACGCCAGCGCGGCCGAGGTCGGCTCGTTGATGATGCGCAGGACGTTGAGGCCCGCGATCTGGCCGGCCTCCTTGGTGGCCTGGCGCTGGGAGTCGTTGAAGTACGCGGGAACGGTGATCACCGCGTCGGTGATCTTCTCGCCGAGGTAGGCCTCGGCGTCCGTCTTGAGCTTCTGCAGGACGAAGGCGCTGATCTGCTGGGGTGAGAACTTCTTGCCGTCGATCTCGACCGACCAGTCGGAGCCCATCTCACGCTTGACCGAGCGGATGGTCCGGTCGACGTTGGTGACGGCCTGCCGCTTGGCGACCTCGCCGACGAGGACCTCGCCGTTCTTGGCGAAGGCCACGACCGACGGAGTCGTGCGCGAGCCCTGCGCGTTGGCGATGACGGTGGGCTCACCGCCCTCGAGGATCGAGACGACAGAGTTGGTCGTCCCAAGGTCGATACCTACCGCACGTGCCATGAGTACGTCCTTGTAGTAAAAGTTGAGTCCGAGTGACTCAATCGTAGCCCCGCTCGACCCGTTGTCAAGCGAGTTGAGTCTATCGGGCTCAACCCTACGCGCCGGTCCCGTATTCCGCGCACATGGGGCACCGCGAACACGCACTCCTTCGACGCGCACGACCTTCCCTGAGCCGAGAGACGCCTTCGGCCGGCGCGATGCCGTCATGCGTCGCGCCCTGACCTCCAGACTGTTGAACGTTTGTTGTACGCTGGCGGTATGACAATAGGATTCCGCGCCAGCGACGAAGACGAGAGGATCATCGCTGCCCATCGGCGCGAAGGCGAGAGCACTACCGATGTGCTGCGCCGGGCACTCCGCATGCTCGATCGCGAGGCCTGGGAGGAGAAGGCCCGCGCGGACATGCACCGGCTCAGAGGTGAAGACCTTTCCGCTGAGCCGGACGCCTGGACCTATGACGATGACGGCGGCATCCACGTCACCGGAACGGCGATCAGGGTGGCTCCCCGGCGGCAGGAGGGCGGCCGGTGATCCGTGGGGCGGTCTACCCGATCGACCTGGGTGACGCCAAGCGTGGTCACGAGCAGCGCGGCAGGCGACTGGGCCTGGTCATGTCCGTCCAGCAGGACCGCTGGAGCTTGGTGACGGTCATTCCGACATCGACCGGCGCGCAACCGTCGATCTTCCGGCCGGAGTTGTCCGTGGCGGGAAGGGACACGCGCCTGCTGGTCGACCAGATCCGCACCATTGACATCGCCTATGTCGTCGGTGAACCGGTGGACTACCTCGCCCGCGACGACCTGGCCCAGGTGGAACACGCGCTGAGCCGCTACCTCGGCCTCACCTGCTGACGCGCATCGGGGTCCCCCTCCACGGTCGTCACCCCCGTGCGGCGTGGTCAGGGCTTGGCGCCGTCGGTGATTTCGCGGTGGTCCAGGGGGGTCTTGAGTTCGACCGTGGTGGACTTCTGTACCGCGATCTCGATGCACGCCGTGTTCTCGGCGTCGCGCGCCTGGCCCTCGTACAGGGTCACGGTGACCCGCTTCGCGGTCTCGCGCACGCTCACCCGGTCCAGTACGTTGCAGGGCTCCACCCCCGACCACCAGGTGATCGTGAGCCTGCGCCCGTCGCGCGAGGGGCGCGCCTTCTCCCACCGGACCTTGCGGGTGTTCACCGTGTGGCCCTTCGGCGTGGTGGGGGAGGCGCCGGCCGCCGGGGCGGCGGGGGCGGTCGCGCTCGCCGAGTCCGCCGGCGCGGTCACGGGTTCCTCGGGGGAGGCGCTCGTGGTGCCCGTCTCCGCGGCCGTGGCCGTGGCGGTGGCGGTGGCGGTGGAGGTGCCCGTCGCGCCGCCGCAGGCCATGGTCAGGAACAGGGATCCGGTCACCAGTGTCGCCGTCATCGTCCGCATGTCCCTTCGACGTATTCGATCTCTCCCGGGTTCGCGCCCCGGACGGCGGCGGACGCGAAAGGACCCCCGGCCTGGGTGGCCGGGGGTCCTTCCGTTGGGGGGCTCTGTCGGGCCGGCGGGTCAGCGCTCGCCGGGCACCCAGTCATCGTCGGCCGAGGTCGGCGCGGACCGCAGGGCCGCCGCCGGCGGGACCGGGTCGGCGAACGGCGCGCAGTGGACGTCCGGGCCGGGCAGGCTCGCCGGCAGCGTGCCGTCGGTCAGGTACGCCTTCCAGATGTCGTCGATGCAGGCGTTGCCGCGGCCGGTGAGGCCGTGGTTGCCGCCGCCGTCCATGACGACCAGGCGCGAGGACGGGAAGCGGTTGTGCATCTCGACGCCGCCCTGGTACGGGGTGGCGGCGTCCTTGGTGTCCTGGAAGAACAGGGCATTCTTGATCGCGTGGCCGTCGATGCGCGCCGGGTGGCCGCCGCGCACGGGCCAGGACTGGCACTGCGCGTTGTACCAGGCGTTGCCCCAGCTCAGGAACGGAGCGGTGCGGTAGGACTCCCACCAGTCGCGGTGCCAGGTGCCCCAGTCGCGCGGCCAGCGCGCGTCGCTGCACTCCACGGCGGAGTAGACGGCGAAGCCTGTCGTCGCCGCTGCTGTCGCCGTAGGTGCCGTACGCCGCCACGAGCGGGGCGGCGTCGCCGGCCACGTACTTGGACAGGGCGTCGGCCAGGAGCGGCCAGCGGCTCTTGAGGTAGCCGCCCGACAGGAAGGTGTCGTCCAGCTCGTCCGGGCCGACCCTGCCCTCGGCGGGGGAGGCCTTCAGCTTCGCGCGCGTCGCGTAGAACGCCTTCTCCACGTCGGCGCCGGTCGTGCCGAGGTGGTAGGTGGCGTCGTACTTGGCGATCCAGGCGAAGAAGTCCTTGGCGCGGACCTCGAAGGCGTGGTTCTGGTCGATGTTGGCGTCGTACCAGACCCGCTCGGGGTTCACGATGCTGTCCAGGACCAGGCGGCGGATCTTGGACGGGAACAGGGTGGCGTAGGTGGCGCCCAGGTAGGTGCCGTAGGAGTAGCCGACGTAGCTGATCTGCTTCTGGCCGAGGGCCTTGCGGATCTCGTCCATGTCCTTGGCGGCGTCCACCGTGGTCATGTGCCTCAGCAGCTCGCCGTGGGCGGCGTCACAGGCCTTGGAGTAGCCCTGCATCCGCTTGACCCAGGCGGCCTCCTCCGCCGCGCTGGACGGGATGTAGTCCGGGCGGACCGGGTCGAAGAAGTGCGGGTCGCAGCTCAGCGCCGGCTCGCTGGCGCCGACGCCGCGCGGGTCGAAGCCGATGAGGTCGTACTGCGCGGCCAGAGCCGCGCCGAGCCGGGTCTGCATGACCACCGGGTACGCCCGGCCGCTGCCGCCGGGGCCACCGGGGTTGAAAAGGATCGCCCCCTGGTAGTGGGCGGTGTCGGTCGCCTTCTTGCGCGTTATAGCGATCTTGATGGTCTTGCCCCGCGGGCGGGAGTGGTCGAGCGGCACCGCGACCGACGCGCACTCGATCCCTTCCGGCAGGTCCTCGCACTGGGCCCACTGCGGGGCGTGGGCGGGAGGCGTGTGATCGGGCGCCTGCCGGGTCCCGGCCGTCGCGGGTGACGCGACCAGCGCTCCGCTCAGACCCAGACCGGCGGTGGCCAGTGCTATCAGGATCTTCTTCAACGATCTACCCCTTCGACGCCGGCGGTCCGTCGTTGGATCCGACTTATGGCATCTTCTGGTAGATCATGCGTATAAAAGGGTTATAAGACGACGGCTGTTTTCAGTTGGTTGTCAAACCGCAACATGCGGCCGCCTCCGGTGATCGGCGCCTGAACTTCCGTAAGGTGGGGAGGTCTCTCCCCACCAGCCGTCCAGCAGTCGTGCCGGGAAGGATGCCGATGGTGTTGCGTCAGATTCTGCTCGCCGCCTCCAGCAGCGACCGCGTGGAGAGCGTTGTCAGGAACGCCGGGGCCGTCCGGGCGCTGGCGGGCCGCTACGTGGCCGGGGACGCCGCAGAGGACGCCGCCTCGGCGGCGTCGGGGCTCGTCGCCGACGGCCTGCTGGTGACGCTGGACCATCTGAACGGGCCGGCGCGCGACGCGGGCGGGGCCGACCGCGCGGTGAAAGACTGGCTGACCCTGCTCGACGCCCTGGCCCGCCGCGGCGTCGCCAAGGGCGCCGACCTGTCGCTGCGGCTGTCCTCCCTCGGCCTCGGCCTCGACGACGACCTGGCGCGCCGCAACGCCGCGCGGGTCTGCCAGGCCGCCCTGGACGCGGGCGCCACGGTGACGGTCGAGGGGGAGGATCCGCCGATGGCGAAGGCCGCTTTCCGGGTCCACGCGGCGCTGCTCGACGAGCACCCGGCGACCGGCGTCACCGTGCGGGCCGCGCTGCGCGGCGCTGAGGAGCACTGCCGCGCGCGGGCCGCCGGCCGCGTCCGGCTCCGCCGCGGCCACGGGGACGGCCCAGCCGCCGTCGCCCACCGCGACCCCGCGGCCATCGACCGCGCGTTCGTGCGCTGCCTCAAGGCGCTCATGGCCGGCGAGGGCACCCCAGTGGTCGCCACCCACGACCGGCGGCTCATCGAGGTGGCCTCGGCGCTCGCCGTGCTGAACGAGCGCGAACGCGACGGCGTCGAGTACGAGATGTCCTACGGGGTGCGGCCGGCCGAGCAGGCCCGGCTCGCCGGCCTCGGCGTCCGCGTGCGCGTCCGCGTCCCCTACGGCGCCGGCTGGTACCCGCACCTGGCTCGCCGGCTGGCCCGTCGCCCCGCCGGCCTGGCCCTGCTGGCCCGCTCCCTGGTACGGCTCTGACGGCCCGGGAGTCGGTAGGCTTCGAGCGTTCCCCGACTCCTACACGAGGTGCGCAGAGATGATCGCGATTCTCGGAACCGGCAAGATGGGTGAGGCCCTGCTGTCAGGGCTGCTGCGCGCCGGCGTCGAGCGGGACGAGATCGTGGCGACCGCGCGGCGCGAGGACCGCGCCCAGGCGCTGCGCGAGCGCCACGGCGTGCGCGTCGTGACCAACGGCGAGGCCGCCAAGATCGCCGAGACGCTGATCCTGGCGGTCAAGCCGCAGGACATGGCGGCACTGCTCACCGAGATCGCCCCGCACGTCCCGGCGGGCAAGCTCGTGGTCACGGTTGCGGCCGGCATCACGACGGCCTTCGTCGAGTCCCGCCTCGGCGACGAGGTCCCGGTCGTGCGGGTCATGTCCAACACCCCGGTGCTGGTCGACGAGGCCATGAGCGTCATCTCGGCCGGCGCCCACGCATCCGAGGTCCACCTCAAGCACGCCGAGGACCTTCTCTCGCCCGTGGGCAAGGTGCTGCGCATCCCCGAGTCCCAGCAGGACGCCGCCACCGCGCTGTCCGGCAGCGGCCCGGCGTACTTCTTCTATCTGGTCGAGGCGATGGTCGACGCCGGCATCCTGCTGGGCATGCCGCGGGCCGCGGCGCTCGACATGGTCACCCAGTCGATCGTCGGCGCGGCCATCATGCTGCGTGACTCCGGCGAGCATCCCGTCATCCTGCGAGAGGCGGTCACCTCGCCCGGCGGGACGACGATCGCCGCCATCGCCGAGCTTGAGCGCCACAGCGTCCGCGCCGCCTTCCTCGCCGCCATCGAGGCGGCCCGCGACCGCAGCCGCGAGCTCGCCGCCGGCTGAGCCGCGGGCCGAGCCGGCGGCGCCGGTGGGCCGAGCCGCGGGATCCGTTCGCGCGGCGGGTCAGTCGTTCTCGGTGACCAGCCGGAGGAACTCCTCGAACGAGATGCGGCCGTCGCCGTCGGCGTCGGCCCCCCGCTCCAGCGCTCCCAGCGCCTCGGCGGGGAGGTGCGGGAAGTGCTCGACGTACTCGGCGTCGGTGATGAATCCGTCACCGTCGCTGTCGATCGACGCGAACTGTTCCCTGAGCCGTGCCCATCGCGGGTCCGCGGGTGTCGCCGTCAAGAGCTCTGCCTCCGGGGCGAGAAGTTATCCGGTACGGCGAACACCCTAGTTCCGGCGTTCGGTCAATACGACTATGGGTCGCCTCAATCTCCTCATATCGCCCGTCGAGCGGGCAGGCGGCGACGGCGCGCGCCCACGCGGGGCCAGGGTAACGGTAAGGAAAGTTTGCTAATAAGGTGCTCGTGGCCGGGTTTCGGGGGGCGGCGGGCATGGGGACGCGATGACGGCGGCTGCGGGCGTGGGAGAGCGGACGGCGGAGCCCGCGGTCTGGACGCGCGACTTCCGGCTGTTCTTCACGGCCCGGTCGGTCTCGATGCTCGGCACGGCCATGGTGCCGGTCGGGCTGTCGCTCGGCGTCCTGCGGGCCGGGTACGGCGCGAGCGGCGTCGGCTACACCCTGGCGGCCTCGACGGTGCCGATGGCCGCCCTGGTGCTCTTCGGCGGGGTGTTCGCCGACCGGTTCACGCCGCGGCGCATGATGGTCGGCGCCGACCTGGCGCGCCTGGTCTCCCAGTCGATCGCCGCGGTCCTGTTCTTCACCGGCGTCCCCGCCCTGTGGCAGATCATGACCATCGCGGCCGTCAACGGCACGGCGGCGGCGATGTTCCAGCCCGGCCTGGCCAGCCTGGTGCCCCGCATCGCCAGGGACGTGCAGCGCGCCGTGGCGACCCAGCGCACCTCCGAGTCCCTCATGATGCTCGTCGGGCCGTCCATCGCGGGCGTGCTGGTGGGGTTCGCCGACGTCGGCGTGGTGTTCGTGGTCGACGCCGCGGGGTTCGGCGTCAGCGCGCTCTGCCTGGCCCTGCTGCGCCTGCGCGGCGCCCCCGCCGCCGCCCGCGAGGGGTCGATCTGGGGCGGCCTCAAGGAGGGGTGGCACGAGTTCAGGTCCCGCACCTGGATGTGGGGGGTGATCTGCGTCTGGGCGGCGATGGGCATCGCGGTCTTCGGCCCGGTGATCCCGCTCGGCGCGACGCTGATCGATGGGTCCTACCACGCCACCGGGTACGGGTTCGTGACCTCGGCCTACGGGGCCGGCACCATCCTCGGCGGCGTCGTCGCCATGCGGGTCAGACCCGCGCGGCCGCTGGCCGCCGGCGCGACGGCGCTGTTCCTGCTCACGCTCCAGCCCTTGTCGATCACGCTCGGGCTCCCGCTGCCGGTGATGGCCGCCTGCCACCTGCTGGCGGGCACGGGGTCGGCGTTCTGGGGCGTCATGTGGATGACCAGCGTCCAGACCCAGGTCGCGCCGGAGGTGCTGAACCGCGTCCACGCCTACGAGGTCGCCGGCTCGGTCATGGCCATCCCGGTCGGCCAGGCCCTCAGCGGCCCGGTCGCCTCGCTGCTGGGGGCGCGGGAGGTGCTGGCCGTCTCCGCGGCCGTGACGGTCTGCGGGGCGGCGCTGCTGCTGACCGTGCCCGCCGTCCGGCGCCTTCGCCGCGTCCCCGAGACCGGCTGAGGATCCCGCGAGCGGGGGCCCAGGCGGGGCCGGCCGTCTCCCTCCTACGATGGGCCGGGTGACGATTCGTCGCGGTATCCCCCCGCTTCTCATCGGTCTCACCCTGCTCGTCTCGGCCTGTTCCCAGGACGAGCCGTCCAAGGTGGCCATCGGCGAGGCTCGGCGCGCCCCCGTCAGCGAGGTCGTCGAGGCCCCCGGCACGATCGGCGCGCGCGCCACGGCGACCCTGCGGTCTCCGGCGGCCGGCACGGTCGCCAAGCTGTACGTCCAGGACGGCGACACGGTGGAGAAGGGGGAGATCCTCGCCCGCATCGACTCCCCGCAGGCGCGGGACCAACTCCGCCAGGCCCGCCGCGCCGAGCGGCAGGCCGCCAGGCCGGTGCGCCTCGGCGGCGCGGCGCCGGCGCCGAGCATCCGGCTCGCCGGCCTGAACCTCACCTCGTCCCTGGACCGCAAGGTGGCGCGCGGCTTCGCCAAGGCGCGCGCCGCGGCCCGCGAGATCGGCGACCGGCGGGTGCGGGCGCACCTCCTCGCCGCGATCGACGCCGCCGAGACCCAGCACCGCGCCCAGCGCGCGGCGCTCGACCAGATCACAAAAGGCCTGACCCGGTCGGTCAACCAGACCCTCTCCCAGGTCAGCGGCCAGATCGGCGCGGGCCTCGGCGGGCTCGCGGCGTCCATGTCGTCCCTGCAGGCGGCCTCCAAAAGCCAGGCGAAGGCCGCCGTGCAGATCGCGAGCGCGACGGTGCGGGGCCTGACGATCAAGGCCCCGTTCGACGGGGTCGTCACGCTGGGCGGCCCGTCCGGCGGCGCGGGCCCGGACCTCGGCTCGCTGCTCGGGCGGCTTCCCGCGGGCCTGTCCGGCCAGGCCGGCGCGGCCGCGTCCGGCGCCGGCGCGGGGGCCGCCACCTCCGGCGGCACGATCGCGGCCGGGGTGCCGGTCGCGGCCGGCGACGCCATCGCCACGGTGACGGACGTGTCGGAGCTGACGCTGTCCGCCGACGTGGACGAGACCGACGTGCTGCTCGTCACCCGCGGCGTGCGGGCCGAGGCCGAGCTGGACGCGGTCTCCGGGGCCACCTACCGGGCCAAGGTCGCCGGCGTCGGCGTGACCCCCAAGGAGGGCACGACCGGCGGAGTCAGCTACCCCGTGCGGCTCACGCTCGGCGAGGGCGCCTACGACGACGGAGGCGAGGCGCCGCCGCCCAAACCCGGCATGAGCGCCGTCGTCCGGCTGACCGTGCGCGAGTCGCCGGACGCGGTGGCGGTGCCGGCGGCGAGCATCGTGACCAGCGGCGAGGAGACCGTGGTGTGGGTGGTCCGCGGCGACGGCACGGCCGAACGCAGGGTGGTCAAGCTCGGCGCCCAGGGCGACGCCCTGGTCGAGGTGGCCAGGGGCCTGTCGCCGGGTGAACGGGTCGTCGTCAAGGGCGCCGACACCGTGCGGCAGGACCAGAAGCTCACGTGACCGCCGGGTTCCCTGAGGGCGCCGGCCCGCCGCCGGCCTTCGAGGCCGTCGACCTCGCCCGCTCCTACAAGCTCGAAGGCGTCTCGGTGGACGCGCTGCGCGGGGTGAGCCTGCGCATCGACCACGGCGAGTTCGTCGCCATCGTCGGCCCGTCCGGGTCGGGCAAGTCGACGCTCATGCACCTGCTCGGCTGCCTGGACCGGCCCACCTCCGGAACGCTGCGCGTCAACGGCGTCGAGGTGTCCACGCTGGACGACGCCGGGCTCGCCGAGCTGCGCAACCAGGCCGTGGGCTTCGTGTTCCAGTCGTTCCACCTGCTCGGCCGCACCTCGGCGCTGGAGAACGTGGCCCTGCCCCTGGTGTACCGGGGCGTGGGCCGGGCCGAGCGCAGGGAGCGGGCCAGGCGCGCGCTGTCCGCCGTGGGCCTCGCGCACCGCCTGGACCACCGGCCGTCCCAGATGTCCGGCGGCGAGCAGCAGCGCGTGGCGATCGCGCGCGCCCTGGTGGGAGACCCCAAGGTCGTGCTGGCCGACGAGCCGACCGGCAACCTCGACTCGCGCAACGGCCGGGAGGTGATGGGCATCCTCGCCGAGCTGAACTCCGCGCGCGGGGTGGCCGTGGTCCTGGTCACCCACGAGCGCGAGGTCGCCGGCCTCGCCCGCCGCCGCATCCACGTCCGCGACGGCGTCGTCGAACTCGACGAACGGGACGAGCCGTGAGGACCGCGGAGGCCCTGCGGATGGCGCTGGAAGCGCTGCGGGTCAACCGGCTGCGCAGCGCGCTGACCATGTTCGGCGTGGTCATCGGGGTGTCGGCCGTGGTGATCCTGGTCGCCATCGGCACCGGCGCGAAGGAGGCGGTCGAGAAGGAGATCGCCGGCCTGGGCAGCAACATCATCCTCGTCGTGCCCGGCCAGGTGGGCCTCGGGGCTGCGCCCACCCAGAGCCGGCTCGACCTGGCGGACGTCGCCTACGTCCGCCGCGTCGTCGGCGACCCCGGCAAGGTCACCGTCGCGGTCAACTCCGGCGAGTCGGTGCGGGTCGGCCGCACCGAGGTCTTCGCCACCCTCACCGGCACCGACGAGAACCTGCCGAACATCTTCGAGCGGCCGCTGCGCCGCGGCCGGTACCTCAGCGAGACCGACGTGGACACCCGGCGGCGCGTCGCGGTGCTCGGCTCGGAGGTCGGCGCCGAGCTGTTCGGCGACGTCGACCCGATCGGCCGCCAGGTGACGATCTCCGGCGTGCGCTTCCGCGTCATCGGGCTGTACGAGCCGGTGGGCGCGACGTTCGGCGTGGCGCGCGACCAGGAGGTGCACGTCCCCGTCACGACGGCGCAGCGCCTCATCGGCCTGCCGAGGATCAACGGCATCGCGGTCGGCGCCTCAGGGCCCGACGAGATCGAGCCGCTGCGGCAGCGGGTGCTGCACGGGCTTGAGAGCCGCTACCCGGGCGAGCGGTTCAGCGCGGTCACCCAGACCCAGCTCCTCGGCACCATCGGCAGCGTGCTCGGCATGCTCACCGGCGTCCTTGCGGCCATCGCCGGCATCTCGCTGCTGGTGGGCGGGGTCGGAGTCTCCAACATCATGCTGGTCAGCGTCCGGGAGCGCACGCGCGAGATCGGCCTGCGCAAGGCGCTCGGCGCCCGGCAGCGCGACGTGCTCGGCCAGTTCCTCATCGAGGCCGTGCTGCTCACCACGATCGGCGGCGCGATCGGCATCCTGATCGGCGTGGGCGGCTCCCTGCTGATCCAGGCGCTCTCGCCGGTGCCGGCCGCGATCACCTGGTGGTCGATCGCCCTGGCGTTCGGGGTGTCGGCCGGCGTCGGGGTCTTCTTCGGCGTCGCGCCGGCCCGCCGCGCGGCCCGGCTCGACCCGGTCATCGCTCTGCGCGCCGAATGAACCGGCCGGGCGTGCTGTACGGTCGATTCATGCGGTTGCGCGGAGAGCTGGTGAGGAAATGAGCCGGTCCGTGCGGGTCGTCTGGGACGACAAGCTGATCTCCTACGACTTCGGGCCGGGCCATCCCCTGGCGCCCATCCGGGTCGAGCTGACGATGGCCCTGGCGCGCGAGCTCGGGGTGCTCGACAAGGTCGAGCTGGCGGGGTGTTCCCCGGCCACCGACGACGAGCTGGCCCTCGTGCACCGGCGTGACTACATCGAGGCCGTCAAGCGCGTCTCGGCGACCGGCATGCCCGATCTGTCCTGCGGGCTCGGCACGGTGGACAATCCGGCCTTCGCCGGCGTGCACGAGGCGTCCGCGCTGATCACCGGGGCCTCGATCGCGGCCTCGCGGGCGGTGTGGACCGGGCAGGCCGAGCACGCCCTCAACGTCGCCGGCGGGCTGCACCACGCCATGCCCGGCCTGGCCAGCGGTTTCTGCGTCTACAACGACCCGGCGGCGGGCATCGCCTGGATGCTGGAGAACGGCGCGCGCCGCGTCGCCTATGTCGACGTCGACGTCCACCACGGCGACGGCGTCCAGGCGATCTTCTACGACGACCCGCGGGTGCTCACGATCAGCCTGCACGAGAGCCCGCGCACGCTGTTCCCCGGCACCGGCTTCGCCAGCGAGACCGGCGTCGAGGGCACGGCCGTCAACGTCGCGCTCCCGGCCGGGTGCGGCGACGCGGGGTGGCTGCGCGCCTTCCACGCGGTCGTGCCGCCGCTGCTGCGCGAGTTCCAGCCCGAGGTGCTGTTCAGCCAGCAGGGCTGCGACAGCCACGCCCTGGACCCGCTGGCCCATCTCATGCTGAGCCTGGACGGCCAGCGGCAGGCCTACGCGGCGCTGCACGCGCTGGCGCACGAGACGGCCGGCGGCCGGTGGGTGGCGACGGGCGGCGGCGGATACGAGCTGGTCCAGGTGGTGCCGCGGGCGTGGAGCCATCTGATCGCCGAGGCGGCCGGCGAGCCGATCGACCCCCAGACGGTCACCCCGCAGAGCTGGCGCGACTTCGTCTCGCTGCGCACGGGCGAGGTCCCGCCGCTGCACATGACCGACGGCCGCCTGCCGGAGTTCCAGGACCTCTCCGACGGATACGACCCGGCGGACCCGGTCGACCGCGCGATCATGGCGACGCGCAAGGCGGTCTTCCCGTTCCACGGCCTGGACCCGATGCCCTGACCGCGCCCCGGTGCCCGCCCGCTCAGCGCGGGGGGCAGACTGGGCAGGAGGGACGTTCCCCAGGCCACGGCCCGGCGGCGCCGACCGGAATTTCATCGTTTGCCAAATGGTTACGATCGTGGGAGATCTGTCGATCGAACGCTCATGGCGACACGCGCGGTGACCCGTCGTTCCACGGGGTGATCCAGCGCCGTGGTCCTGCCTGGTCGAGCCGCCGGCGTGAGCCGTGAACGCCGGCCAGCCGCTGAGCGCACGGAGAGAATCATGCATACCGCGAGCCCGCCCACGAGGAGCGAGCTGAGAGAGCACCTGGTGGACACCAAGATCGCCGGGAACATCGCCACCAGCCGGGAGAACAACCTCGACCACTACCGTTCGCTCGCCCTGGGTGACCCGTACTACATGTTCGGCCTCACCTTCGACGGCGACTGGGCCTACCGCGACGTGCTGGCGCTCATGGCCAAGTCCGCGGGGGTCGTCGACGACCCCGAGCACCGGGCGGGCCAGGACACCATCGACCCCGAGCGGACCATCGACGCCCTCGACGCGATGGCGGGGCGCATCGCCGCCGCGCTCAGCAAGCCCGACCCGCGCATTCTGATCGCCACCGGCCATCCCACCGGCATCCTGACCATCCACCTCGCCCTGGCCCGCTTCGCCGCCGGACGCGGCGCGACGCTGCTCACCCCGGCGGAGGGCCTGATGATCTCCAGCGGAGGGCTGGGGCGCAAGCGCCGCATCATGTACTTCGACAACGTATGCGTGCTGGCGGACGGGGGCGCGCTCGTCCACACCCACGACCCGGCGCCGATGCAGGCGATGCTCGCCCGGCTAGCTCCAGAGACGCCCGATCTGGTGATCGCCGACCACGGGTGGGCGGGGGCGGCCGGCGAGGCGGGCGTCGAGACCGTCGGTTTCGCCGACAGCAACGACCCCGGGCTGTTCGTGGGCGAGGCGGAGGGCAAGATCGCGGTGACCGTGCCGCTCGATGACAATGTGTTCCCCCGGCATTACGATGCGTTGACCGCTTATCTGATCGCAAGGGTCGAGAGTGACCTGTGATGCGATCCGCACCGGTTTCGGGCTGTCGCTAATCGGTGTTCCGCGCGCGTATTGACCCGGAGACATCGACCGTTTGCCAACTTTTTTGTGATCCCAAGCGACTCTAATGGGACACGGTTGGACCGAGTGACAGATCGAGATCAGGGCTCGGCCTGGCTGCTGGCCAGCGACTTTTCCCGTTCTGGTGGCAAGGTTCTCCGATCGCTGATGGAATAGGGGGTTTGCGCGATCGGAGTCGCGTTCTACGCTGACAGCAGTACACGTGCGTGAGCAATGGCACCAGTGGGGATAACCCGGAAACACGTGCGGAAGAGGCGTCCGATGGGTGCAGGCGAAAGACCTCTCAGCGAGGTGAAGTTCCTGACGGTGGCAGAGGTCGCCACCGTCATGCGGGTGTCCAAGATGACGGTGTACCGGCTGGTCCACTCTGGCGAGCTACCGGCCATCCGGGTCGGGCGATCCTTCAGGGTGCCTGAGCAGGCGGTGCACGACTACCTCAGGGATGCGTTCATCGAGGCGGGTTGAATGGATCAGTGATCAGCTCGCTGATCGTTCGGTGACTTGCTGATGATGTCCGCATGGTTCGCGGAGACGCGAACCTGACCGGAAGCGGGGTGGGCGGCCGGCCGCCCGCGTCGTCCCGGTCGCCGGTCGTGACCTTCGGCGGCCACGCGGGTTCCCCCCAGGGGGCGATCGACCGCGAATCGCCGGTAGGCTGTTGGCTCGGTGTGCGTCTAGGCGAGGCGTGGGCTCGTGGTTCGGTCGTGCCGTGGAAACGGGGCGCCCAGGTACGGGCGGTGCACGGCTCGCCGTCTCCTGTGCACCGTTGTTGACAAACCTACCTTCACCTGGGGGTCCCGTGGGCTCTGTGATCAAGAAGCGTCGTAAGCGCATGGCTAAGAAGAAGCACCGCAAGCTTCTCAAGAAGACCCGCATCCAGCGGCGTAACAAGAAGTAGTAGCGCGGACCGACAACGCAGAGCGGCGGGCCGGGCGACGATCTCAGCGATCGCCATCCCGGTGAGCACCCCGAGCTGAGCGCGACCACGAGTAAGTGATTCTGCGAGGCGCCGATGGCACACACCGTGCTCGTCACGGGAGTCTCCCGGCACATCGGTGCACGGGTGGCGAGCGTTCTCGCGGCAGACCCGGACATCGACCGGGTCATCGGAGTGGACACCGCGCCGCCGTCCTCGAACGCGCTGGGCGGCGGCGGCGTCGCGCTGGGCCGCACCGAGTTCGTCCGGGTTGATCTGCGCAGCCCGGACATCGCGCACGTCATCGCGGCCGCCGACATCGACACCGTCGTGCACATGAGCCTGGTGACCGCGCCGTCGGGCCGCGCGGGCCGGTCGTCGATGAAAGAGCACAACGTCATCGGCACCATGCAGCTGCTGGCCGCCTGCCAGCGCTCGGCCACCGTGCGCAGGGTCGTGGTCCGGTCGACCACGGCCGTCTACGGCTCATCCCCCCGCGATCCGGCGGTGTTCACCGAGGACGCCGAGCCGATCGAGGCGCCGAACCGCGGCTACGCCAAGGACGCCACCGAGGTGGAGTCCTACGTGCGCGGCTTCGCCCGGCGGCGGCCCGACGTCACCGTGTCGACGTTGCGCTTCGCGAACTTCATGGGCCCCGGCGTCGACTCGCCGCTGACGCGCTACTTCGCGCTGCCCGTCCTGCCGACGGTGTTCGGCTTCGACCCGCGCCTGCAGTTCGTCCACGAGGACGACGGCGTCGAGGTCCTGCGGCGCACGGCCCTGGAAGACCACCCCGGCACCTACAACGTGGCGGGCGACGGCGTCATGCTCCTGTCACAGTGCGTGCGCAGAAGCGGCCGCCCCTCCGTCCCGGTGCCCTCCACCGCCTTCCGCGCCCTCGGCGACCTGGCGCGCGGCGCCGGCCGCGTCGACTTCTCGCCCGAGCAGCTCGGCCTCATGAGCTACGGCCGCGCCGTGGACTCCGACCGGATCGCCGCCGTGCTCGACTGGCGGCCCAAGTACTCCACGGCCTCGGCGTTCGATGATTTCCTCCACTCGCGTGGCTTGTTTGGCGGTATGCCACTCACTGTGATCGACTGGCTGTCGACAGTGCTGGGTGGGGGAGCGCGACCGTGAACAAGACAGAGACGCATGACCGTGACGACGAGGAGCCCGGCGACGCCCGGGTGATCCCCATCACGGCCGCGCGGCGCCACACCGGCCCGGGCGGGACGAGCGCCGTCGAAGACCGCCTGGCCGAGTTCCTGGACTTCCTGCGCCGGCGCGTCGCAGGTGAGTACGAGGTCGACGAGTTCGGGTTCGACCCCGAGCTGAACGACAAGGTGCTCCTTGAGCTGATCCGCCCGCTGTACCGCCACTGGTTCCGCGTCGAGACCACCGGCCTCGCCAACGTGCCCGGCGAGGCGGGCGCCCTCGTGGTCGCCAACCACTCGGGCACCCTTCCCGTCGACGCCCTCATGCTCCAGGTGGCGCTGCACGACGAGCATCCCGCGCGCCGCCCGCTGCGCCTGCTCGGCGCCGACCTGGTCTACCAGCTGCCCGTGCTCGGCCACCTGTCGCGCAAGTCCGGCCACACGCTGGCCTGCCCGGAGGACGCCGACCGGCTGATGCGCAAGGGCGAGCTGGTCGGGGTGTTCCCCGAGGGCTTCAAGGGCGTCGGCAAGCCGTTCTCCGAGCGCTACAAGCTCCAGCGCTTCGGCCGCGGCGGCTTCGTGGCCTCGGCGATCCGCGCCCAGGTGCCGATCATCCCGTGCGCGATCGTCGGCGCAGAGGAGATCTATCCCAAGATCGGCGACTGGCGTTCGCTCGCGCGGCTGCTCGGCGTGCCGTACATCCCCATCACGCCGCTGTTCCCCTGGCTCGGGCCGCTCGGCCTGGTGCCGCTGCCGTCCAAGTGGATGATCAGGTTCGGCGAGCCGGTGCGCACCGACGAGTACGACCCTGAGGAGGCCGACGACCCGATGCTCGTCTTCAACCTCACCGACCAGATCCGCGAGCTCGTCCAGCAGCAGCTCAACCAGCTACGCCTCCAGCGCGGCCACGCCTTCCCCCCGTTCTTCTGACGCGTCGCGGCGGGTGGGTCAGACCTTGCGCCAGCCGGGGGTCCAGACGCCGTCCTCGACGGTGTAGTCGCCGAAGAGGGCGGGGGCCTCCTTGGCCATCAGCTCGCCCACCTTGCCGAAGACGAGTCTGATCTCCTCCTCGGCGCCCGGCGCCGTGCGGTTCTCGATGACGTGCCGCAGAGTGCGGACGTTGGCCGTCCACACCAGGCCGGTGGCCAGCCCCTCGGGGGCGAACCGCCGCATGAACGACGTCTTCGCCTTCTTCTCGGCGAAGGGCACGCCCTGCTCGTCCAGCCCGAAATGGCCGGCCATCCAGTGCTGGAAGGACTCCATCTCCGACAGCAGCGCCGTGGCGCGCTCCATCAGCTCGGGGTCCTCCTTGGCCCACTGCGGGAACCAGAACGGCAGGTCGTCCAGGCGGACGAAGCGCAGCGACTCCTGGGAGACCGCCGTGCCGGCCCGGTGGCGGACCAGCTCGTGCGTGGTCACCCGGCTGACGTTGTGCAGCACGAACGAGAAGCTCACGTGTTCGAGCACCGACCCGTGCGCGCTGGCCAGGATGTTGCGCAGGTACTCCTCCTGGTCGGTGCGGATGCGGGTGACGTTCGGGTTCAGGCCCGGCTCCCACGAGCGGTAGCAGATGCGCCCGGCGAACTCGGCGAGGTTCTGCGCGTCGTCCATCTCGCCGCGGTCCACCCGCTCCAGCCAGTTCTCGCCGCCCACCTCGGCCAGGTAGCCGGCGACCTCGTCGTAGTCCAGCCGGGGGCGGGCGATGAGACGGACGTCGGGTTCGACGGAACGCAAGGTCATCCTCCAGGAGCGCTCGGGATTGGAGCCGCACCGAGTCTGCCATGCGGGGTGTGCCGTGCGGGGGCCGGAGGGCGGGCCGCCCGCTCGTCGTCAGGCGGAGCGGTAGTGCTTCCTGAGGGCGATGGCGGCGGCGATGCCCCCGGCCACGGCGCCCGCGCCGGCCGCGATGGGCAGGCCCACCATGGTGGCCTTGCGGCCGGTGCGGAAGTCCCTGACCGACCAGTCGTGCTTTCTGGCGTGTTCCAGCAGCAGGCCGTCGGGGTTGACGGCGACCGGGTGGCCGACGAGACGCAGAAGGGGCAGGTCGTTGGCGGAGTCGCTGTAGGCGGTGCAGCGCGACAGGTCGAGCCCCTCGCGCCGGGCCAGCGCCTTGACGGCCTCGGCCTTGGCGGGACCGTGCAGCAGATCGCCCACGAGGCGGCCGGTGTAGACGCCGTTCTCGGTCTCGGCGACCGTGCCGAGCGCGCCGGTCAGGCCGAGGCGCTGGGCGATCACGCGTGACAGCTCGACCGGGGTGGCGGTGACCAGCCAGACGCGCTGGCCGCGGTCGAGGTGGCTCTGGGCGAGCGCGCGGGTGCCGGCCCAGATGCGGTCGGCCATGACCTCGTCGTAGATCTCTTCGCCGAGACGCACGACGTCGTCGACCTTGAGGCCGACGACGAACGCCAGGGCGGTCTCTTTGGCCCGGGCGATGTGCTCGGGGTTCTCGTTGCCGCGCACGCGGAACAGCGCCTGGCCGAGCGCGAACTTCACCAGGTCCTGAGTGGTGAACAGGCCCCGGGAGGCCAGCCCCCGGGCGAAGTGGTAGATCGAGGCGCCGCGCATCATCGTGTTGTCGACGTCGAAGAAGGCCGCCGCCGTGGGATCGGGGTCGGCCACCGGCGCCGACACCGCCGCCGCCGCCGCGACCTCCCCGGCGATCTCGGCCTCGGTGTGCCGTCGGAGTAACCGCCTCATAGCACCTCAGCTTAACCGGGAGCAGGGGGTGGAGTCGGTGTACGCGGCGTTAGCGTGGCGTGACGATTCCCCGCCGCGCCCCGGGGTTCCCGAGCCGGCGGCGGACGGTCGTGGGAGGCCCCGGCCGAAGGCGAACGCGGCGGCGGGACGGCGGTGAGGTGCTCGCTGAGGTGTCCGGTCAGGTGCCCGAACGCGGCGGGACAGTGGGGGGAATCCCGGTCAGGGGGTCATCTCGTCGATCATGTCGAGGTAGGCGCTGGCCTTCATGCGGTCGTCGCCGCCGAGCTGCGGGATCATCGGCTCCACGACGTCGCGCTGCTCCTTGGTGAAGCGCTTGAGCGCCGGGGTGTGCCGTCCCTCTCGCTTCACGTGCCCGAGCGCCGACAGCGCCGACCGGGTCGTGGAGGCCATCTCGTCCAGCGTGGGCCCGATGAGCCCGTCGCGCTGGGTACCGGGGTAGCCGAGGAGCGCCGCCGCCTCGGTGGCCCGTGAGTGGGCGGCCGTGAGCTCGCGCTGGGCGCGTTCGATGTCGTCGGCGGTGAGGCTGAGCATGGTCGCCTCGGCGGCCCGCTTGATGGGGTAGAGCCGGTCGCCGGGCACCGCGGCGTAGGTCTGCACCCCGGTGAGCACCATCAGGACGGTCATGGCGACCACCAGCACCCCGGGGTGCAGCCGGGCGAGCAGAGGGGAGCGCCGCCGGTGCCGTCGCGTCTCAGGCTCGGCCTCGGCGCCCGTGGCGTGCGCGGCGAGAAGCTCCTCGCGCAGCCGGGCGCGGAAGTCGGGACGCGGCCCATGGGAGGGCTCGGCGCCCATCTCGCGGAGCCGGACCACGAAATGCGGCTGGGGTCGCTGCCGGGTGCCGGCGGACGAACGCCTGTGCAGCCACCGCGTAGGCCCCCACTTGCCCATGAAAGCTCCCTGCCGCGCCCACTACGATGATCCATAGGTGCTACATGCCCAACGATGCGGAGAGCCATCAGGTTACGGCCCTCCGGCGCGCCGGAGATCCCTCACGCGGGTCACCTTAGGTCAATTGAGATCCTCGGGAAGTGCCCTGGCCAGAGCGCGGACCGCGCGGAACTGCAGAGCCTTGATCGCGCCGCTCTTCTTTCCCATGATCAGCGCCGTCTCCGCCAGGGACATCCCGTGCAGGAAGCGCAGCACCACGCACTCCTGCTGCTCGGCGCTGAGGTCGCGGACGGCGCGCAGGATGCGCTCGTTGACCATGGTGGCGACCACCGCGTTCTCCGGGATGTGCGGCCCGTCCAGGGGGGTGTCCAGCACCTCGGCGGTGGAGACCTCCATGCGGTAGCGACCGGACTTGAAGTGGTCGGTCACCAGGTTCCTCGCTATGGTCACCAGCCACGCGCCGAAATCCCTGCCCTGCCAGGTGAAGTCGGCGATGCGCCGCAGAGCCCGCAGGAACGTCTCGCTGGTGAGGTCTTCGGCCAGCGCGTGGCTTCCGACCCGGAAGTAGACATAGCGATAGACCAGATCGACGTATCGGTCGTACAGCGTGGCGAAGGCGTCCGCGTCGCCGGTCTTGGCGCGAAGGACGATTCTGCGCAGTTCGTCGACGTCCGGCGCGGGACGTTCGCGCTGCTCGGCGGCGGCGCGCGTGGGGTTCACTGTGTCGGCCGATCCTGGAGGGGAAAGCCCGGCGACCGACCATATGTTCGACATCCGGTATCCCTGGGGAGCAAAGGGAAGGGCGCGTGCGTGCTCGAACACTCTAGAAATCATCGCGAAATTACACAATCCACTTTGCCTCAGTAACTACCTCGCGTAACAGGAGTGCTGTGGCACTTCGGGCACCGGCTACCGGTTTGGAGGTAATGTCCGGCAGAGTTGGGGGCATCATGGAAGCCGTCGTTGCCGTCACCGCCTTCGCTGGTGCGCTGTTCGCCGCCATCACCACCGGCATCCTGGCCGGACGTCTCAGAGATGACCGGAGCGGCTGGCTCATCGCCTGGACCATAACCGCCTCGGCCCTGTGCCTGGCCCTGGGTGCCGTCGCCATCGGCCACCTGATGAGCTTCGGGCCCGTGACCTTCAGGGTGTACCAGATCACCGGGGCGTTCCTCGCCCCGTTCTGGCTGGCCATCGGCATGATCCAGATGCTCGCCGAGAAAGCTCCGGCGCGGTTCGCCGCCTGGCTGCTCGGCATCGCCTTCACGCTGATCACCACGGTCATCCTGATCGTCGACCCGGTGAGCAACCCCGACAAGTTCGCCACCACCCTGCCGCTCGGGGACACCCACTGGACGATCATCCCGACGGCCCTGCTGAACGCCGCCCACGGCCTCACCTATCTGATCATCATCGGCTGCCTGATCCTGGCCGTGCTGCGCTGGCGCGGCGGGGACGACGTGGACGCCGACAACATGCACGCGGGCGTGGTGCTGGCCCCGACGGGGCTCGCCCTGGTCGGCGCCGTGCGCTTCGCGATCCCCGGTGTCTTCGCGGCCCTGGTGACGATTCTCATGGTCGGGGCGATCTGGTACGCCGTCGCCCGGCCGCTCGCGCCCTACGACGAGGAACGCGACGGCGCGGACGACGACGACTGGGACGACGAGCGCCCGGCCGTGCGCCGGCGCGCTCCCGCGCCCGAGGCCGCCTACGAGTCGGGTCCGCTGCCGGCGACTCCGGGGGCCGCGGGCCAGGGCGCCGGGCCGGCGTCGCCGCGCCGTTCGGGGCTCGGCGACCTCGTGGCCGAGTACCGGGCCAACGACCAGGGGGACGTGGACTACGCGGCCCGCATGCAGCCCTCCGGCGGGTTCGGAGGCGCTGGAGGCCCCGGCGGCCCCGGCGGCTACGGCGGGCCGATGACCGGGGAGTTCTTCGGGCCGGACGCGCCCGGCGGCGGCCGGCCAGGGCAGGGCGCCGCGGGGCTCGCGGCCCCGTTCGGCTCCAACATGCCCGGCGCCGCGGGCCGGCCGGCCCACGGGCAGCACGGCCAGCACGGCCAGCACGGGCAGCACGGCCAGCACGGCCAGGGGCCGTCCGCCGGAGACCAGGCCGCGCAGTACGGGCGGGGACCCTTCGACGCCGACCACGGCGGTCCCTCGGGCCAGAACGGCGCGCACCGCGCCCCAGGGCCGCGCGACCCGTCCATGCCGGCCACCGGCATGCTGTTCAACAGCAACGAGATCAACCAGTCGTTCGGCCGCCCGGACGTGCAGGTGGCCGGAGGCCGCCGCGGTGAGACGTCGCCGGCCTCAGGGCCCTCCGTCAGGCCCTCGCCCAGCATCTACGGCCTGCTCACCGTCTTCACCCTGATAGACGGCTCGGGCGACGCGTTCGACCGCCTGGCGGAGGAGACCGTGGAGGCCGTGCAGCGCAGCGAGCCCGACACGCTGATCTTCGTCTGCCACGCGGTGAAGTCGGCGCCGCTCCAGCGCATCGTCTACGAGCTCTATCGGGACGAGGTGGCCTTCAGCGAGCACCAGCGCCAGGCGCACATGGAGCGCTTCGCCCGCGAACGCGTCGCCCACGTGCTGGCCGCGAACGTCATAGAGCTCAACGTCAACGCCGCCAAGGTGGTGCCCCTCCCGACCGCCTTCCGCGTCTGAGCGCCGGCGCGGGTCAGGCGGAGAGGGCTTCGCGGAGGCGGGATTCGTCCACGCGCCAGAAGTCGTGCTGGACGCCGTCGATGAGGGTGACGGGGATCATCTCCCAGTAGGCCGCCTGGTCTTCCTCGGAGGCGGTGATGTCGCGCTCCTCCCAGGCGACCCCCAGCTCGGCGGCCACCCGCTGGACGACGGCCCTGGCGTCGTCGCACAGGTGGCAGCCAGGCTTGCCGAGCAGGGTGATCGTGTGGTCTCGCGGAGCCATGCGCCCAGCCTAACGGCACCGCACGGTGTGCGAAGGATCACATCGGCAGGGGGTGGATCAGGGACCGCCACCCCTACCTGGGAAGGTTGGGACCCGAGAGCGGGCGCCCGCACTTTGTGCATGGCTTCACAAAGGTACTAACCTGGAAGCCTGCGCCCTCTCCTCGACATCCGTCGCAACTGCGAGCGCGGCCGGGGCGCACCGGCCGCCCATCCCCTGGAGTTACGGCCAAGTGACCCGCCGCCCGTCCCAAGCGCGTGAACGGGGCATCCCCGATGCGACCGTCGCGCGTCTGCCGCTCTACCTGCGCGCGCTGAACGGACTCGCCGAGCGGGGCACCGCCACCGTAAGCTCAGAAGACCTGGCCGTCGCAGCGGGGGTGAACTCGGCCAAGCTTCGCAAAGACCTGTCTCACCTGGGGTCGTACGGAACACGCGGCGTCGGCTACGACGTCCAGTATCTGATCTACCAGATCTCCCGCGAGCTGGGCCTGACGCAAGACTGGGCCGTGGCCATCGTCGGGGTCGGCAACCTCGGCCGGGCGCTCGCGAACTACGGCGGGTTCGTGTCGCGCGGTTTCCGGGTGGCGGCGCTGTTCGACGCCGACACCGCCGTGGTCGGCGAGCAGCTCGTGGGGATGGCCGTGGACCACATCGACGTGCTCGAAAGCGTGATCGACAAGCGGGGGGTCTCCATCGTGGTGATCGCGACGCCCGCGGCGGCCGCCCAGCAGGTGGCCGACCGCGTTATCGCGGCCGGGATCACGAGTATCTTGAACTTCGCCCCCGTCGTGCTCACCGTGCCTGACGGAGTCGATGTCCGCAAGGTCGACCTTTCGACCGAACTGCAAATCCTTGCGTTCCATGAGCAGCGCAAAGCGGATCGTGAAACAGGGAGTTCCATTATGGCCGAGGACTGGGCCGAGGCGATGGACGCATGAGCCTTCTCGCGGTAGGTCTCAGCCACCGGACGGCCCCGGTAGCACTGCTCGAACGCGTCTCGGCGTCCGGTGACGCCCTGGTCAAGCTTCTGCACGACATCAGCGGCGACGAGCACGTGTCCGAGGTGATGCTCGTCTCCACCTGCAACCGCGTCGAGGTGTACGCCGAGGTCGACCGCTTCCACGCCGGCGTCACCGCGGTCACCGACCTGCTGAGCGCGCACTCCGACGTCCCCCAGGAGCAGCTCACCCGCCACCTTTACGTCCACTACGAGGACAGGGTGGTCGAGCACCTGTTCACGGTGGCCAGCGGCCTCGACTCCATGGTCGTCGGCGAGGGGCAGATCCTCGGGCAGGTGCGCCAGTCGCTGCGGCTGGCCCAGGAGCAGGGCACCGCGGGGACGATACTCAACGAGCTGGCCCAGCAGGCGCTGCGCGTCGGCAAGCGCGCCCACACCGAGACCAGCATCGACCGCGCGGGCGCGTCGCTGGTCGGCGTGGGGCTCACCCTGGCCGAGCGGGTCCTCGGCCCGCTCCCGGGCAAGCGGGCGCTGGTGGTCGGCGCGGGGTCGATGAGCGCGCTGTCCACGGCGACGCTCGGCCGCGCCGGCGTCACCGACATCGTGGTCGCCAACCGCACCTTCGAGCGGGCCGCGCGGCTGGCGCAGAGCGTCGGCGGACGGGCGGTCGAGCTGGCGGACGTCGAGCGCGAGCTCGCCGCCGCTGACCTGGTCATTTCATGCACCGGAGCGGGTAGCGTGGTCATCGACACCGAAATGGTGGCGCAGGCCGTGCGCGGCGAGCCGCTGTTCCTGCTCGACCTCGCGCTTCCACACGACGTGGACCCCGGCGTCCGCACCGTTCCCGGCGTCACGCTGGTCGACCTTGAGTCCATGCAGCAGGCCGGGCTGGGCGAGCAGGCGAACGGCGGCGACGGCGTCTCCGAGGGCGTCGCCGCGGTCCGGTCCATCGTGGCGGCCGAGGTCTGCGAGTACCTCCGCGCCGAGCGCGCGGCCAAGGTCACCCCGACGGTGGTGGCCCTGCGCGCGAAGGCCGCCGACGTCGTGGAGGCCGAGCTCGGGCGCCTGGTCACCCGGGTGCCCGACATGGACGAGCGGGTGCGCGGCGAGATCGCCCAGACCGTGCGCCGGGTCGTGGACAAGCTGCTCCACGAGCCGACGGTGCGTGTCAAGCGGTTGGCCGCGTCCCCGGCGGGTGATCATTATGCCGAGGCGCTGCGCGAGCTGTTCGACCTGAACCCGAGGGTGCCGGAGGCAGTGACGAGAGCCGACGTGGCCGAGGCCGAGACCGGCCTCACCGGCGGCGCGGGCGAGGAGGACGCATGAGCGGCGAGGCCGTGGGACTCGACACGGGCCGGCGCGTCCTTCGCCTCGGCACGCGCAGGAGCCTGATGGCGACGACCCAGTCGGGCCTGGTGGCCGACCGGCTGACCGCGCTGACCGGCCGGGAGGTCGAGCTGGTGGGCGTGACGACCTTCGGCGACGTCACCAAGGCCCAGCTCGCGCAGCTCGGCGGCACCGGCGTCTTCGTCAGCGCCCTGCGCGACAAGCTGCTGCGAGGTGAGATCGACTTCGCGGTCCACTCGCTGAAGGACCTGCCGACCAAGCCCGACCCGCACGTCGTCATCGCGGCCATCCCGCGCAGGGACGACCCGCGGGACGCGCTCGTCGGCCCGGCCAAGCTCGCCGATCTGCCGTCCGGCTCGCGGGTGGGCACCGGCTCCCCGCGCCGCGTGGCACAGCTGCGCATGCTCCGTGCCGACCTGGAATACGTCCCGATCCGCGGCAACGCCGACACCCGCATAGGTAAGGTGACCTCCGGCGAGCTGAGCGCCGTGGTGCTGGCCGCCGCCGGGCTCGGCCGCCTCGGCAGGGACGCCGAGATCGCCCAGCTTTTCGACGTCGCCGAGATGCTTCCCGCGCCGGGCCAGGGGGCCCTCGCGGTGGAGTGCCGCGCCGACGACGCCGCCCTCATCGAGCTGCTCGCCGTCCTGGACGAGCCGCGCACCCGCGCGGCGGTCGCCGCCGAGCGGGCCGTGCTGGCCACCCTGGAGGCGGGGTGCAGCGCGCCCGTAGGTGCGTACGCGGCCGATGACGGGCACATTCTCAACCTGACCGCCACCGTGGTCGCCATCGATGGCGCGCGGTCGGTGCGCAAGTCCACCGCCGGTGAACCCTCGGCGGCCATGGAGCTCGGTCGTGATCTCGCGACCGCCATGATCGCGGAGGGGGCCGGCACGTTGATGGGGGAGCGGACCCATTGAGCTCCGGAAGCCAGACCAGCAAGACCACCGAGCCCGGTACGGCGCGGACCACCGGCGAGCCTTCGGCCACGGGCGGCCAGGAGGGCGGCGGCGCGCGTGGTCACGCCGGATTCGTGGCGTTCGTGGGCGCCGGGCCGGGTGACGAGAACCTTCTGACGCTGCGGGGCGCCGACCTGCTGTCGCGGGCCGACGTCGTCGTGCTCGACAAGGAGGCCTATGGCGGCCTGCTGCGCCACTGCCGCGACGACGTCAAGGTCGTCGAGGTCTCCGACGGCATGGGCGCGGTGTCGCTCAAGGCCGTGCAGGAGGCCAAGGCGGGGGCGGGCGTCGTGCGCCTGTGCGCCGGCGACCCCGGCCTGTTCTCCTCGGTCACCGAGGAGGTCGCGGCCTGCGCCAAGGCCGACGTCGAGTTCGAGATCGTGCCAGGCGTGCCGCCCGCGACGGCGGTGCTGACCTACGCGGGCATCGCCCCCGCCGTCGCGGTGCCCGAGTTCCGCATCGTGGACGCCACGCAGGTCGACGACTGGTCGCCGCACGCCGGGTCCTCCGGCACCGTGGTGATCTACAACGGCATCGCCGAGGCCGTCCCGATCGCCAAGGCGCTGGTGGCCGCGGGCAAGCCCGACACCACGCCGGTCGCGGTCACCCAGAGCGGCACCACGACCGAGCAGTACACCGTGGTCTCCTCGCTCGGCAGGCTCGCCGCCGACCTCAAGCACGCCGGCATCGCCGAGCCCGCGCTCATCGTGGTCGGCGACGCCGTCGCCACCCGCGACCGGCTGTCGTGGTTCGAGAACAAGCCGCTGTTCGGCTGGCGGGTCCTGGTGCCGCGCACCAAGGAGCAGTCGGCGGGCCTGTCAGAGCAGCTCCGCTCGTACGGCGCGGTGCCCGAGGAGGTGCCGACGATCTCCGTGGAGCCGCCGCGCACCCCGCAGCAGATGGACCGCGCGATCAAGGGCCTGGTCACCGGCCGCTACGAGTGGGTCGCCTTCACCTCGGCCAACGCCGTCAAGGCGATCAGGGAGAAGTTCGAGGAGTACGGCCTGGACGCGCGGGCGTTCGCCGGGCTCAAGGTGGCGGCGGTCGGCGAGGCCACGTCCAGGGCGCTGGTGGAGTTCGGCGTCAAGCCCGACCTGGTGCCGGTCGGCGAGCACTCCTCCGAGGGGCTGCTGGCCGAGTGGCCGCCGTACGACTCGATGCTCGACCCGATCAACCGCGTCCTGCTGCCGCGCGCCGACATCGCGACCGAGACGCTCATCGCCGGGCTCACCGAGCTGGGCTGGGAGTGCGACGACGTCACGGCCTACCGCACCGTGCGCGCGGCCCCGCCGCCCGCGCCCATCCGCGAGGCGATCAAGGGCGGCGGCTTCGACGCCGTGCTGTTCACCTCATCCAGCACCGTGCGCAACCTGGTCGGCATCGCCGGCAAGCCGCACAACGTGACGGTCATCGCGGTCATCGGGCCGCAGACCGCCAAGACCGCCGAGGAGTTCGGCCTGCGGGTGGACATCATGGCCGACAATCCTTCGGCTTCCGCACTGGCGGCCGCACTGGCGGAGTACGGTGCCAAGCAGCGCCAGGCGGCCCTCGCCGCCGGCGACGTCCCCCGGCGGCCCTCGCAGACCCGCAGGGGCGCCCGCCGCAGGGCGAAGTGATCCGACGCACCTGGCCTGACCAGGGCCACCGACGCAGTTGAGATCCCCAGGTCGCGCGTACGCGCGGTTCCCCCGCGACCGGGCCTGGGAGGGGAGATGAGATGACCGAGGCGGAGTTCCCCGTCGCGCGGCCGCGCCGGCTGCGCCGCACCGGGGCCATGCGGCGCATGGTGGCCGGCACCCGGCTGCACCCGGCCGAGCTGGTGCTGCCGATGTTCGTCAAAGAGGGCGTGACCGAGCCGCAGCCGGTCACGTCGATGCCCGGGGTGGTCCAGCACACCCGCGACTCGCTGCGCAAGGCGGCCCACGAGGCCGCGGAGGCCGGCGTGGGCGGCCTCATCCTGTTCGGCATCCCCGAGGTCAAGGACGCCATCGGCTCGGCCGGCGACGACCCGGACGGCATCGTGCAGAAGGCCGTGGCCGACCTTCAGGCCGACCTCGGCGACGCCATCGTGGTGATGACCGACACCTGCCTGGACGAGTTCACCGACCACGGGCACTGCGGCATCCTCACCCCCGGCGGCGAGGTCGACAACGACGCGACGCTGGAGCGCTACGCCTCGGTGGCCCTCGCCCAGGCCACCGCGGGCTCGCAGGTCATCGCGCCGAGCGGCATGATGGACGGCCAGGTGGGCGCCATCCGCGCCGCGCTGGACGCCGGCGGCTTCTCCCACATCCCGATCCTCGCGTACTCGGCGAAGTACGCCTCGGGCTTCTACGGGCCGTTCAGGGAGGCCGCCGAGTGCGCCCCCCGGTTCGGCGACCGCAACGCCTACCAGCAGGACCCCGCGGGGCCGGTGGGCGAGGCGCTGCGCGAGGTGCGCCTGGACCTGGCGGAGGGCGCGGACGCCGTCATGGTCAAGCCCGCCCTGGCCTACCTGGACATCCTGCGGCAGGTGCGCGACAGCGTGGACGTGCCCGTCGCGGCCTACCAGGTGAGCGGCGAGTACGCCATGGTGGAGGCCGCGGCGGCCAACGGGTGGATCGACCGCGACCGCATCATCATGGAGTCCCTGATCGCCATCCGGCGCGCCGGGGCTGACATGATCCTCACCTATTGGGCTACCGAAGTGGCCAGGAGACTATCCTGACGGGCCATTTTCCGGGGGTCGGCTCACCTTGGGCGACCGCCATCGTGCATCATCGGTGAAAGGCAGGGGTGGGGGAGGAACACGATGGTGGGGGTACCGCTGACGACTCGCCGGGCGAAAAGGCGAGCACGATCTCATGCGAAGACGCACGCGATCACCTCGGTGATCGAGTACGCCGAGATGGGCTGGGCGAGCTGTATGGGCGCCCATCCGCTGCGCGAGGGCGGGCGGGCCTGCTCGTGTGACCGCGTCGGCTGTCCCGACCCGGGAGCCCACCCGCTGTCGCCGGCCTGGAAGATGATGGCCACCACCGACACCGCGCTGCTCACCCGCTGGTGGGAGCAGAACCCGGACGCGAACGTGATCCTTCCCACCGGCAGGGTGTTCGACGTCTTCGACGTACCGGGCACGGCGGGCCAGACGGCCCTCGCCGCCATGGACGCCGCGAACTTCACCACGGGCCCGGTCGCCGCCAACGGCGACCGGGCCCTTTTCTTCGTGGCCACGCGCGGCGCCCCCGAGGACGAGGACGAGTGGTGGTCCTGCCACCTCGACCACACCCCCGAGACGATCGAGGAGACTCCGGGCCTGCGCTGGCACTGCCGCGACAGCTACGTCCTGGCCCCGCCGTCCTCGCTGGCCGACGGCTCCCAGGCCCGCTGGCTGCGCCCTCCGGACGGGCGGCACCTCCCCGACCCGCTCCACGTCCTCGACTGGCTGGCCGACGCCTGCGAGTGACCCTCACGGCCGTCCGCCGGTCCGGGGCTCGCCCGGGGGCGGAGTTCCCGGGGACTAACCTGGACGCGTGAGCCGTACGAAGATCTCAGAGGACCTGTTCGAGCGCGCCCGTGCCGTCGTGCCGGGAGGCGTCAACTCCCCGGTGCGCGCCTTCGGCGCCGTGGGGGGCACTCCCCGGTTCATGGAGTCCGGCGAGGGGCCGTACATCGTGGACGCCGACGGCAACCGCTACGTCGACCTGGTGTGCTCCTGGGGTCCGATGATCCTCGGTCACCGCCACCCGGCCGTGGTCGAGGCGCTGACGCGGGCCCTCACCAGCGGCACCTCCTTCGGCACCGCGACGCGCGGCGAGGTCGAGCTGGCCGAAGAGATCGTCGCCCGGGTCGCGCCGGTCGAGAAGGTCCGCCTGGTCAGCTCGGGCACTGAGGCCACGATGTCGGCGGTGCGGCTCGCGCGCGGGTTCACCGGGCGCACGCGCGTGGTCAAGTTCGCCGGCTGCTACCACGGTCACGTGGACGCGCTGCTCGCCGCCGCGGGGTCCGGCGTGGTGACCTTCGGCCTGCCGGACACCCCGGGCGTCACCGGCTCCTCCGCTGCGGACACCATCGTCCTGCCGTACAACTCGCCCGAGGCCGTCCGCGAGGCGTTCGCCGCGTACGGCGACGACATCGCGTGCGTGATCACCGAGGCGTGCCCGGCCAACATGGGCGTGGTGCCGCCGAGCCCGGGGTTCAACGCCTTGCTGCGCGAGCTGTGCACGGCGAACGGCGCGCTGCTCATCGTGGACGAGGTGCTCACCGGCTTCCGCGTCACCGGCGCCGGGTGGTACGGCCTGGACCCTGTGGAGGCCGACCTGATGACGTTCGGCAAGGTCATGGGCGGCGGCCTGCCCGCCGCGGCGTTCGGCGGGCGCGCCGAGGTCATGAGCCGGCTCGCGCCCGAGGGGCCGGTCTACCAGGCGGGCACCCTCTCCGGCAATCCGCTGGCCTGCGCGGCCGGGCTTGCGACGCTGCGCGCCTGTGACGACGACGTGTACGACCGGGTGGACGCCGCGGCTCTGATCATCGGCCGAGCCGCGTCGGACGCGCTGGCCGCGGCGGGGGTGCCCCACCGGCTCCAGCGCGCGGGCAACCTGTTCTCGATCTTCTTCACCGCCGACCCGGTCACCGACTTCGCCGGGGCGCAGGGCCAGGACACCGCCGCGCACCGCGCGTTCTTCCACTCCATGCTCGACCAGGGCGTCTACCTGCCGCCTTCGGCGTACGAGGCGTGGTTCCTGTCGGCCGCCCACGACGAGGAGGCCCTTTCCCGCGTCGCCGACGCCCTCCCCGCCGCCGCCAAGGCCGCCGCGTCCACCTCCTGACAAGCCGCCCACGCCGGACATCCGCCGGGCCCGCCGGAGTTTCTGGATGATTATTCTTCAGTGTTCGGTGGGATTCGAGTGGGGATGATTTAGCATCTCTGTATGCTCGATCTCCATCGGTTGAAGGCGCTGCACGCGGTGTCGGTGTACGGGTCGGTCGGGGCCGCGGCGGAGGCGCTCATGGTGACTCCGTCGGCCATCTCCCAGCAGATCGCCAAGCTTGAGCGCGAGACCGGGGCGCGGCTCATGGAGCGCAGCGGCCGCGGGGTGAAGCTCACCGACGCCGCCGGGCTGCTCGCCGAGCACGCCGAGCGCATCCTCGCGCTCGTCGAGACGGCCGAGGCCGACTTCGAGGCGCTGCGCGGCGCGGTGGTCGGACGGCTGACGATGGCCGCGTTCCCGACCGCGGCCCGCGGGCTGCTCCCCGGGGCGCTCAGCGAGCTGAAGCTGCGCCATCCTGATCTCGACCTGGTGGTGTACGAGCGCGAACCTGAGCGGCAGGTCCGCGAGGTGGCACGCGGCGAGCTGGATCTCGGGGTGGTCCAAGACTGGATCAACCGCCCGATGGCCATCCCCGAGGGCCTGTCGCGGGCCTCGCTGGTCGACGACGTGGCCGATGTGGTGCTCCCGGCATCCCATCCCCTGGCCGGCCGGCGCGAGGTCGACCTGGCCGAGCTGCACGGCGAGCGGTGGATCAGCACCTCGCCCGGCACCGTCTGCCACGACTGGCTGGTCTTCACGCTGCGTACGGCCTCGCTGGAGCCGGAGTTCTCCTGCATGGCCGACGAATACCCGACGCAGATGGCGCTGGTCGCGGCGGGTCACGGCTGCGCCATCGTGCCGCGCCTCGGCCGCGACCACGTCGCGGCGGGCGTCACCGTCGTGCCGATCAAGCCCCGCCCGACCCGGCGCATCTACGCCGTGTGGCGCACCGACGCGGCGCGCCGCCCGGCGATCCGCGCCGCCGTGGAGGTGCTGCGGCAGATGTCCCCGCCCCCGGGCCTGTCCCAGGTCCACGGCGACCTCGACGAGGCCGGCACCGGGACGCAGGACGGCGCGCGGGGGCTCGCCGGGCCGTCGGGACACGGCGCGCGGGGAGCAGGGCCAGTAAGCTGATGTCCGTCATGACTGAAAGCACCGTTGTTCACCTGCTCCGGCACGGAGAGGTGCACAATCCACAGGGCCTGCTCTACGGCAGGCTGCCCGGATACCACCTTTCCGACAACGGCCGCTCCATGGCGGAGCTGGTGGCCAAGGCGCTCGCGGGCCGCGACATAGTCGCGCTCCACAGCTCACCGCTCGAGCGCGCGCAAGAGACGGCCGCCCCCATCGCGCAGACGCTCGATCTCCCCATCGAGACCGACGAGCGGCTGATCGAGGCCGACAACATCTTCCAGGGCCATGTCATCGGCGGCATGTTCCGCGCTCCCCGCAACCTGCGCCACATGTGGAACCCGGCGCGGCCGTCCTGGGGCGAGCCCTACATCGAGATCGTCCGGCGCATGCGGGCGGCGATCGACGCCGCCCGCGCCGGGGCCAGGGGCCACGAGGTGGTGCTGGTCAGCCACCAGCTGCCGATCTGGGTGATCCGGCTGGCCGCCGAGGGCCGCAGGCTGTGGCACGACCCGCGCCGCCGCCAGTGCGCGCTGGCGAGCCTGACCAGCTTCACCTTCGAGGGCGACCGGCTGGCGAGCGTGGGCTACAGCGAGCCGGCGGGTTCGCTCGTCAGGTCGGACGGGTCGCCCGGCCCGGCCAAGCGGCGTTAGCGCGCCGCCCACGAACATCCGCCGGCCCCAGCGCCGCACTGCGTCGCGCTGGGGCGCCGGTCGGTGTGGCGGGTCCCGTGACCCGATTTCGAGGGTGGGCGGGGTGCTGGGTAGGGTTTGAAGCTCTACCAGTTGTAGTACAAGGAGACCCTGCTCCGTGTCCACCGTGTCCCTGAGGTCACGTGCCGTCGTCGCCGCGCTGCTGGTCATGGCGGCTCTGGCGGGATGCGCCGGCAGCCAGGGATCATCCCAGCCGCAGTCCGGCGACACCCGGTTCGTCGCCGGCGACGGCAGCATGCGCGTGGTGCCCGCCGCCGAGCGGCAGGCGGCCCCGCCGATCGAGGGGCGGACGCTGGAAGGCGAAGACGTCTCTCTGGCCGCGCACCGGGGCGAGGTCGTGGTGCTCAACTTCTGGGCCTCCTGGTGCGGACCCTGCCGCGGAGAGGCCCCCATCCTCAAGGACATCGCGGCCAGGACCAAGGGCCTCGGCGTGCGGTTCCTCGGTGTGGACGCAAAAGACGACAAGGCCCAGGCGCTGGCCTTCCAGCGCACCCAGCAGCCGGGGTACCCCAGCCTGTACGACCAGCCGGGCAAGGTGGCGCTGGCCTTCCGCGGCATGGTCAACCCCGCGGCGATCCCCTCCACGCTCGTGCTCGACCGGCAGGGCCGGGTCGCGGCCAGGGCGCTCGGAGAGGTGCGCCACTCCGACCTGCTGAGCGTGGTCACCAAGGTCAGCGATGAGAAGTAGCCGCCGCACCGGCGCGCGCCCCGGCCGTCGGGGTGCGCCGTGAGCGGCTTCGCGAACACGGTCATGGCCGGCTCGCTGCTGCTCGCCGTGCCGGTGGCGCTGGCCGCCGGCCTGGTGTCGTTCCTGTCCCCGTGCGTGCTGCCCCTGGTGCCCGGCTACCTGTCCTACGTCACCGGCATGAGCGGCAGCGACCCCGGGCGCGGGCGCATGGTCGCCGGCAGCGCCCTGTTCGTCCTCGGCTTCTCCCTGGTCTTCGTGGCCGGCGGCGCGCTGTTCGGCGGCCTCGGCGCGCTTCTGCTCGGCAACGCCGAGGTGATCACCCGTGTGCTGGGCGCGCTGACGATCGTGCTCGGCCTGGCCTTCCTCGGCCTGGTGCCGGGGCTGCAGCGGGACGTGCGCATCCACCGCTTCCCCGCCGCGGGCGTCGCGGGCGCGCCGCTGCTCGGCGTCGTCTTCGGCCTCGGCTGGACGCCGTGCATCGGCCCCACGCTGTCGGCCGTGCTCACCCTCTCCCTCGACCAGGCCAGCGCGGCGCGCGGCGCCCTGCTCGCCTTCGCCTACGCCCTCGGCCTGGGCGTCCCCTTCGTCGTGGCGGCCCTCGCCTACCGCAAGGCCATCCAGACGTTCAAGTCGATACGCCGCCATTCGCGGCTCATCACCCGCGTCGGCGGCGCCATGCTGGTGGTCGTCGGCGTGCTGCTGGTCTCCGGCCTATGGGGCCAGTTCATCGCCGGCCTGCAGGGCTGGGTGGGCGCGTTCGAGCCGGTGATCTGATGACGACGACCGAACAGACCGAGGCCGGGCGGGCGCGCCCGGCCGGGCTCGGGCCGGTGGGATGGCTGCGCTGGGCCTGGCGCCTGCTCACCTCGATGCGCACGGCGCTGATCCTGCTGTTCCTGTTCGCGCTCGCCTCGGTGCCCGGGTCGATCTACCCGCAGCGCTCGATCAGCCCCGACCAGGTCGCGCGGTACTTCAAGGACAGTCCCGGCGCGGCGGCGTGGCTCGACCGGCTGTGGCTGTTCGACGTGTTCACCTCGCCGTGGTTCGCGGCGACATACCTGCTGCTGTTCGTCTCCCTCGCCGGCTGCGTGATCCCCAGGGCGGCGAGCCACCTGCGCGAACTGCGGCGCAAGCCTCCGGCGGCGCCGCGCAACCTCTCCCGGCTGCCGCAGCACGCCAGTTTCGAGGCCGCAGGGGTCACCGTGGAGTCCGCGGCGAAGGCGCTGCGGGCCAGGCGCTTCCGCACCGTCTCAGGGCCGGGCTGGGTGGCCGCCGAGAAGGGCTACCTGCGCGAGACCGGCAACCTGCTGTTCCACATCGCGCTGCTCGCCCTGCTGCTCGCGGTCGGCGCCGGCGGCCTGTACGGCTACCGCGGCAACGTGCTGCTGGTCGAGGGCAACGGCTTCGCCAACACCGTCTCGGCCTACGACAGGTACATCCCCGGCCAGCGGGTCACGGCCGACTCCCTGGAGCCGTTCTCCTTCACGCTGCGCGACTTCCAGGCAACCTACGTCGCCGCGGGCGAGCGCCGCGGCCAGCCGCTGGACTACTCGGCGCGGCTCTCGGTGTCGGACCGCCCAGGAGCGCCCGAGCGGCCCTACGACCTGCGGGTCAACGAGCCGCTGGAGGTCAACGGCACCCAGACCTACCTGCTCGGCCACGGGTACGCCCCGGTGTTCAAGGTGCTCGACGGCAAGGGGCAGGTCGCCTTCGAGGGCCCGGTGCCGTGCCTGACCGCCGACCAGGCGACCTACACCTCCGAGTGCGTGATCAAGGTGCCGGACGCCCAGCCGCGGCAGCTCGGCTTCCTGGTGCGCTTCCTGCCGACGACCGTGCCGGCCCAGGACGGCACGTACGTGTCGATCTTCCCGGGCGCGGCGAACCCAACGGCGCAGGTGTTCGCGTTCTCCGGCGACCTCGGCATGGACTCCGGGCGGCCGCAGTCGGTGTACCAGCTCGACACCAAGAATCTCAAGCCCCTGGTCATGGGGCTGAAGACCAAGCCGCTCGCCGTCGGAGAGACCCTCACGCTGCCCGAGGGCGCCGGTTCGATCCAGCTCAGCGGCGTGCGCGAATGGATCAGCCTGCAGATGGCCTACGACCCCGGCCGGCTGCCGGCGCTGCTCGCGGCGGCCCTGGCCGTGCTGGGGCTGGTCCTGTCGCTGACCGTCCGCCGCCGCCGCGTGTGGGTGCGGGTGGCCGAGACCGGCGAGGGGGCCCGCACGGTGGACGTCGGCGGGCTGACCCGCACCGAGGGCGGCGACGCCGGGTTCGCCGAGGAGTTCGCGCAGATCGTCACGGCCCTGCAGGGAGCGCCGGCCGACCGGTCCGAGCCGTCACAGGGCCCTGGAACGGGGCAGGCCGCCTCACCGCAGGAAGCCTCATCGCAGCAAGCCTCGCCGCAGGAAGCGGAGGGCGGCCGCGCCGCGCCGTCGCAAGGAGCCGAGGCCGCTCAGGCCGCCTCGCCGCAAGGAGTCAAGGATGCCCACTGACGTCAACGCGGGGCTCGCCACGCTCAGCGACCAGCTGATCCTGGCGACCGTCCTGCTGTACGTGTTCGCCATGATCGGGTACGCGCTCGACCTCGGCTTCGGCCGGGCCCGCGGCGCCGGCCGTCCGGTCGCCGCCGCGACGGGCGCGAAGGCCGGCGTCACGGTGCGGGCGGGGACGGGGGGCGCCGTCCAGACGCTCGACCGCCCGCGGGACGGCGGCACGGGCGAGGGTGACGCCTCCGAGGACGCCGCCGCGCCCGGCGGCGCGGCGGACCGTCCGGCGGGCGGGTCGCCGCCGGCCTGGGCGGCGCGCGCGGGCGCCTTCGCGGTCGCGCTCAGCGGCCTCGGCTGGGCCGCCCACCTCGGCGCGATCATCACCCTGGGCGTGGCCGTGGGCCGCTGGCCCTGGGGCAACATGTACGAGTTCGTGGTGGCGATCTGCTTCGCGGCCGTGACGGCGTTCCTCGTCATGCAGGCGCGCCAGCCGGTGCGCTTCCTCGGCGCCTTCGTCTCGCTCGCCGCGGCGCTCGGGCTCGGCTTCGCCGTCCGCTACCTGCACGTCCAGGCCGGGCCGGTCGTGCCCGCGCTGAACTCCTACTGGATCGCCATCCACGTCACCGCGGCGATCTGCGCGAGCGGGCTGTTCATCCTCGCCGGCGTCGCGGGCGTGCTCTATCTCATGCGCGGGGAGGGGCCCTCGCGGCTGCCCGGCCGGGCGGAGCTCGACCAGGTCGCCCACCGCGCCATCGTGATCGCCTTCCCGATCTGGACGTTCGCGGTGATCGCGGGCGCCCTGTGGGCCGACAAGGCGTGGGGACGCTACTGGGGCTGGGACCCCAAGGAGGTCTGGTCGTTCATCGCCTGGATCGCCTACGCGGCCTACCTGCACGCCAGGGCCACCGCCGGCTGGCGGGGAAGGGCCGCGGTGATCGTGCAGCTGGTCGCCTTCGGCTGCCTGCTGTTCAATCTGGTCGGGGTGAACATCTTCCTGTCGGGCCTGCATTCCTACGCGCAGGTGCCCTGACCCCTGAACCTCCCCTGACGGTGCCGTCCGCCCCCTAGGCGGGCCTCCCGTGCCGCTTGTGACATCCGGCACGGGAAGCGCCACGGCACCGTTTCAGGGTGTCCAGGTGGAGCTCAGTCGTCCTCTTGGCGGAGGCGACGGTCGAGGTCACGGAGGAAGTCGGGGTCGTCGTCGGGGCCTCGGGGCACGGAAGGGCGGGGGCCTGGGCGGCCCGTGCGCTGCCGTTGGACGGCCTGGTGGCTGAGCGGGCGGCCGAGGAGCAGCCACAACACGCCGCCGAGGTCGGGCAGGAGGACGACGATGAGGACCCACAGGAGCTTGGGCAGGTTCCGCACGTCGCCTTCCGGCGTGGTGATCACGTCGAAGAGGCAGTAGAGCCAGAAGGCTAACAACGCCAGGCCGAGAAGCACGCTAGGCATGTCCGCAGGGTATGCCATCCGACGGTAGATCGTGTCCAGCCCGGCATCACGGGGCCCTCCGAACCATCTCCGTCGGACATTACGGATGACTCGCGGGCGGGCTCGTCGTACGGTGGACCGTGACCACGCTTCGCGGATGGAGAGGTGTGCCGATGCGCGCGTTCGCCCGGGCCCGCTGGGCGCGGCCTTGACGGCGTTCCCCGGCGACAAGGGGCGCCATCGCAGAGGGCCGCGCTGGCGGCAGCGGGGGTCGTACGCCTTCCCCTACCGCGGTGACACGCCCCGCGAGGGCGCCGCCGACACCCCCGACGCCGAGCGCGCCGATGCCCCGCGCGAGGGCCGCGCCGAGCACCGCGACGGCGGCCGCCCCGAGTCGTTCCGCGAGACCCGCGCCGACCTCCGCGACGGCGGCCGCAGGGCCGGCCGCCGCGAGAGCAGGGCCGACTCGTTCTTCGGCGGCGAGCGGCCGCACGCCGACGCGGGGCGGGCCGTCACCGCCCCGGTCGTCGACCGGCCGCAGTACATCTGGCGCGACTTCGAGCTGGACGACGAGCCGCCGCTGGCGCAGCCGAACTCCCCTGACACGCCCGACCTCGGCGACGGCCTCAAGCACTGCGGCCCGCTGGAGCAGATCCTGTACCGCCAGTGGGACGCCGCCGAGGGCCCGCCGTCCGCGGACGTCGTGCGCGCCGTCGACAGCCTGGCCCGGCTTCCCGAGCGGTTGAAGGCGCTCCTGGCGGTCGGGCTCGACGGCATCTACGTCGGGCCGGGCGGGGTGCCCGATCTGGACGACATGGGTTATCTGAGGGGCGCGCCGCTGCCTTCCGGCAAGGCGACGTGGGATGTCTGCGCGGGGGCCTACGGCGACCGCAAGATCGTGGTGGGCGACCGTCCCTCGCCGACGCCCGACGTGATGATGCACGAGACCGGTCACGCCCTGGACGACATCGACTCCGCGCCGGGCGAATGGGTGTCCGACTCGCCGGAGTTCGCCGCCCTGTACGACGAGTGCGCGCCGCTGTTCGCGTCGGCGTTCCACAAGCAGCCGGGCGGGCTCGGCCGCAAGGAGTTCTTCGCCGACGCCTTCGCCGCCATCGCCTCCCGGCAGCGGCCGGCGCTGGTGGACATGCTGGACGGGGACACGCGCGCGGCGCTCAATGTCATGCTGTTCTTCAACCGGCGCTACGGAATCTAGGTGGTCCGTCATGTACGTCATCCGGCTCGCCGACGGGACGTTGCGGATACCGCGCACTCTGACGAGCGACGACGGCCGCCTGATCGGCAACGCCTATGTGGAGCTCGCCCCGAGCGACCCCGAGTACGCGCGATGGCTGCCCGAGTCGATCACCGAGGAGCAGGAGGCCGAGCGGCGCAGGCGCTGGCGCGACGACAACGACGATCTGGAGCGGGAGTTCCTGGCCTTCAAACAGTCGCAGGCGGGCTCCGACCGGTGAGCGCGGGCTACAACGTTGAAAAGGGGCGGCGGCGCGTCGCGCCGAGCCGCGTGCGAGAGTTCCGCGCGTCCGCACGGAGAACGCCGGAGAGATCGGGCCCGAAATAGAGGTAAAGGCGCGACCCAAAAAAGAACAGTGACCCTGCGGCTTCCGGGGGGCACGCAGGATCACCGATGGTGCATGGTGAGCGCCGAGTTCGCCGTGCCCTGCGATGGACGCCAGGGCCGGCAGGCTCTCACCCGAACATCAAACACGCGGTGAGTCGCCGCTCGGCCGTTCGGCCGTGAGGACTTCCTCGCCACGCAGGAGAGCGTGCACCTCCGACTCGCGGAAACGCCGGTGCCCTCCGGGGGTACGGATGCTACTGATGCGGCCTGCGGCCGCCCAGCGCGTCACCGTTTTTGGATCGACCCGGAAGAGGGCGGCAACCTCTCCGGGGGTCAGCAGGCGCTCGCTGCTACTCTCCACAATCTCTCCCCCTCGCATCCCGCGTCCTGAAGCGGGCGGACAGGTATCCAGTTTGCCGAGCGAAAACTGATATATCCGTGATTTACATCCAATGATCACGGGTTGTTATCAGCTGACTGCCCGTTTGTTATATGATAGAGCCTCTTTGGGGCGCTCGTGGGTGTTTCTTTACATAAGCGCCGTGATGGGAACACTAGCAGTGCTCGCTCCCGATGCGAAGTGAGCGCTGTATAGCTCGCGCCCGAAATCGGCTCCCCCTGCCGGGGCGGCCCTCGTTGGACGCCCCCACCGGCACGTGACGTAACCTCGACGTTGTGCGTCCGTTTCTCGTTTACACCGCGTCACGGCTGGGTCTGTTCGCCGTCACCCTGGGTGTGCTCTACCTGATCGGCCTCCACGACGTCCTGTGGCTCATCGTGATCAGCTTCGTGATCAGCGGCATTGCCAGCTACGTGCTGCTGTCCAAGCAGCGAGACGCGGTGAGTGAGCAGATCAGCAAGGGCCACAGGGGCTAGGGGAGCGGGAACATGCCGACCCGGGCATGGTACTCGTGTCCGAGGTGCGTGGTGTCGCTTCCGACGAGAAGGCCGCCTTTGTGCGCGAGGAACGCTTTGACGCCGATGCCCCGGTCACGGGTCGGGTTCCAGCCGAGCGCCCTGCCGGTCGAGGGGTGAACGGCCCCGATGCCGGGCCGCGCCACGGCCCCCGGCCCCGCCGAGTCCGAGCCCTTCGGGTTGTTCAGCCAGCGCTGATGACCGCCGACGTACACCGCCGCCCCGGTGACCGCCACCGAGTACAGCGAGTCACCGCCGGTGTGGTTGACCCACGTGGGCCGGACGGCGTCCCCGTGAGAATAGGTCTCGAAGCGGGCCGCTGAATCGCACAGCTTGCGCGGGCCCTTGGCGCCGCCTGTCGTCACCACGACGAAATACTGCCCATCAGGTGAGAAATCCAGCCCTCGCACGTAAGAAGGGAACACCTCTTTACACGCGGCGGCGTACGACTCGGTGTGCCAGTCGGTTACCGAAGGCCGCGCGGCGGCGATGTCGATGAGCCCCACCTGAGGCCGGCGGCGGCCGTCCAGGGTGGTGAACGAGCCGTCCACCGCGAGCCGGTCGCGGGCGGCGGCCATCGCGGAGATCCGCACCTCGCCACCGAGGCCAACTCCTGGGGTGACGGTGAACGAGGGGTCGACCGTGCCCGTGGCAGGGTCGACCCTGGCCAGAGCGGTGCGCAGCACCCGGCCCACGCCGGTGAAGTCGCCGCCGACGTACAGCCGGCCGCCGTGCAGCACGAGGCTCGTGACGTCGCCGCCGCTGACCGGAGCCGAGAACCCGGGGACCGGCGAGCCGTCGGCGACCCTGAGCCGCGCCAGCCCCCGTGCCGGCGCGCCGCCGGCCGAGACGAACGCGCCGCCCGCGTACACCGTGCCGCCGGGGCCGGCGGCCAGCGCGTTCACCGGGCCGTCGACGCGCGGCGCGAAGCGGCGGTCGACCCGGCCGGTGGCCAGGTCGAAGGCGAAAAGGTTGCTCCTCGGCAGGCGGGACGAGCCGCCGGGCTCGCGCACCTGGCCGAAGGACCCGCCGACGATCACGGTGCGCCCGACGAGGGCGAAGGCGTTGACGATGCCGTCGAGCACATGCGGGGTGAAGGCCACGGGGTCGGCCGAGACCACGCGCGGATGGGCCACGCCGCCGGCGGAGGCGGGGGAGCCCGGGAGCAGGACGAGGGCCCCGGCGAGCAGTGAGGCCGTGATTGCGGTCGACCCGCGGGTCGACATTCGGGCGAACATCCACCAAGGTCTAGCAGACGTAGGGTGATCGGGCGGCTACTTTGGGTGGATGGGTGGGAGACCACTAAGCTTGTCGCCATGACGCGTGCCTCCCTGGACAAACAGCCGCACGAGGTGGCGGCGATGTTCGACCGCACGGCCCGGCGCTACGACTTGGTCAACGACGTGCTGTCCCTCGGCCAAGACCGCATCTGGCGCAAGGCCACGGCCGCCGCGGTGGACGCCGGTCCCGGAGAGCTCGTGCTCGACCTCGCGGCCGGCACCGGCACCTCGACCGACGCCTTCACCGGCCTCGGCGCGCGGGCCATCGCGTGCGACTTCTCCCTCGGCATGCTCCGCACGGGCGCGGCCAGGCGCGGCGGCTCGGGCCTGTCCGGCGGCGGGGTGCGCGGAGTCACGTTCGTCGGGGGCGACGCGCTGAAACTTCCATTCGCCGACGACGTCTTCGACGCGGTGACGATCTCCTTCGGCCTGCGCAACGTCAACGACACGGTGGGCGCGCTGCGCGAGATGCTCCGGGTGACGCGCCCGGGCGGGCGGCTGGTGGTGTGCGAGTTCTCCCGGCCGACGATCAAGCCGTTCGAGCTGGTGTACACGCAGTACCTGATGAAGCTGTTGCCGCCGGTCGCGCGTGCCGTGAGCTCCAATCCCGACTCCTACGAATATCTGGCCGAGTCGATCCGCGCCTGGCCCGACCAGCGGGCTCTGGCCGGCCTGGTCGCCGAGTCCGGGTGGCGGGGCGTCCAGTGGCGCAATCTCTCTCTGGGCATCGTGGCCTTGCACCGTGCGGTTAAGCCGACCGCGGGTGAGTAGGTAAGCTCCATCTGACAGCAGGCAGGGAAAAAGGGTTAGACTTCCGCCGACAAGTTTGTGAAGTTGTTCACAAAGGAACGAAGGCCCCCGATCCCGAGGCCCTCGACATCCACGACAGGACAGGTCCCGTGAGCGAGTCAGCCCCCGCGGTGGACGCCGACGTCATCGTCGTCGGCGCCGGGCCCGCAGGTTCGACCACGGCCTTCTACCTCGCGCAGGCCGGCTTGGACGTGCTGCTGCTGGAGAAGACGCGTTTCCCGCGAGAGAAGGTCTGCGGGGACGGCCTCACTCCCCGCGCGGTCAAAGAACTGATCGACATGGGCGTCGACATCGACGCCCCCGGCTGGATCAGGAACAAGGGGCTGCGCGTCATCGGCGGCGGCCTGCGCCTCGAACTGCCCTGGCCCGAGCTGTCGAGCTACCCCGGCTTCGGCCTGGTGCGCACGCGCATGGACTTCGACCAGATCCTCGCCGAGCACGCCGAGCGCGGCGGCGCCACCGTGCTGCAGGGCGTCAACGTCACCGGGCCCGTCCTCGACCCGCGCGGCGGCCACATCATCGGCGTCACCGCCAAGAAGGACGGCGAGCCGGTCACCTACCGTTCGCGCCTGGTCGTCGCGGCAGACGGCAACTCCACGCGGATGTCCCTGGCGATGGGCCTGCACCGGCGCGACGACCGCCCCATGGGCGTCGCCGTGCGCACCTACTTCACCAGCCCCCGGCACGACGACGACTGGCTGGAGTCGTGGCTGGAGCTGTGGGACACCGACGACGACGGCCAGGCCCGCCTGCTGCCCGGGTACGGCTGGGTGTTCGGCGTCGGCGACGGCACCAGCAACGTCGGGCTCGGCCTGCTCAACACCAGCGACGCGTTCCAGCACCTGGACTACCGCGACCTGCTGCGCCGCTGGGTCAAGAACATGCCCTCCGAGTGGGGCTTCTCCGAAGAGAGCATGACCGGGCCGATCCGCGGCGCCGCGCTGCCGATGGCCTTCAACCGCCAGCCGCACTACACCCGCGGCCTGGTGCTGGTCGGCGACGCCGGCGGCATGATCAACCCGTTCAACGGCGAGGGCATCGCCTACGCCATGGAGACCGGCCGCATCGCCGCCGAGACGATCGTCACGGCGCTGTCCGGCCTCACCCCCGCGCAGCGCGAGCGGGTGCTGCGTGCCTACCCCCAGACGCTCAAAGACGTCTACGGCGGTTACTACACGTTGGGAAGGCTGTTCGTCGAGGCCATCGGCAAGCCGGGCGTCATGGGCTTTCTCACGCGGCACGGTCTGCCACATCCCACTCTGATGCGGTTCGCTCTGAAACTCCTTGCTAATCTCACGGACCGGCGGGGCGATGCGACAGACCGGATCATCAACGCCCTGTCCAAGGTCACGCCACCGGCATGACACAGCACCCGGAACGAAGATCGATGATCGCCCTGCCTAGACTCGTCAACCGATCGAAGAATGCCATAGCGCTCAGAGGGGACGCATAAGCGATGGAACTGTACGTGCCGATCCTGGTGCTCGCGGTTCTCGCGGCGGGCTTCGCCGTCTTCTCCGTGGGAATCGCGCCCTTCACCGGCCCCAAGCGCTGGAACCGCGCGAAGCTCGACGCCTACGAGTGTGGCATCGAGCCCACGCCGCAGCCCGTCGGCGGCGGCCGGTTCCCCCTGAAGTACATGATCACGGCGATGCTCTTCATCGTGTTCGACATCGAGATCATCTTCCTTTATCCGTGGGCGGTCGCATTCGACAAGCTCGGGGTCTTCGGGCTGGTCGAGATGGTGCTGTTCATCGTCACCGTGCTGGTCGCGTACGCCTACGTGTGGCGTCGCCGCGGCCTGGACTGGGACTGAGAGGCAGCGTGCCGGAGGCGCGCGAGAGGAAGCACTGAGATGGGTCTCGAAGAGAAACTGCCCAGCGGGTTCGTCCTGTCCACCGTGGAGCAGGCGGCCGGGTGGGCGCGGAAGAACTCCGTCTGGCCGGCCACGTTCGGCCTGGCATGCTGCGCCATCGAGCTGATGGCCACCGGCGGCCCCAACCACGACCTGGCCAGGTTCGGCATGGAGCGCGCCTCGGCGTCCCCCCGCCAGGCCGACCTGATGATCGTGGCCGGGCGCCTGTCGCAGAAGATGGCGCCGGTGCTGCGCCAGATCTACGACCAGATGGCCGAGCCCAAGTGGGTCATCGCCATGGGCGTCTGCGCGTCCAGCGGCGGCATGTTCAACAACTACGCGATCGTGCAGGGCGTCGACCACGTCGTGCCGGTGGACATCTACCTGCCCGGCTGCCCGCCGCGTCCCGAGATGCTCATCGACGCGATCGTCAAGCTGCACGACAAGATCCAGAACATGAAGTTCGGCGCGCACCGCGCCAAGCAGATCGACGAGCTGGAACTGCGGGCTCTGCGGTCGCTGCCGCTCATCGATCAGGGGACCTCGAAATGAGCACTGACAACCTGCCCGGAGTGCCCGAGGAGCCGATCGCCCGCCGCGGCATGTTCGGCGCCGCCGACTCCGGCGACACCTCCGGATACGGCCGCCTGGTCGTCCGCCGGCCTCCGCCGCTGTCGAGCGCCAGGCCCTACGGCGGCTACTTCGACGACGTGGCCGACGCCCTTGAGCGCGCCGCCGGGGACGCCTACGCCGGCATGGTCGAGCGCGTGGTCGTCGACCGCGGCGAGCTGACGATCCACGTGGCGCGCGAGCGGCTCGCGGAGGTCATGAGCCACCTGCGCGACGACCCTGAACTGCGGTTCGAGCTGTCGCTCGGCGTCTCGGGCGTGCACTACCCCGAGGAGACCGGCGCCGAGCTGCGCGCGGTGTATCACCTGTGCTCGATCACCCATAACCGGCGCATCCGTGTCGAGGCCTCGTGCCCCGCCGCAGATCCGCACATTCCGTCCACGGTTTCGGTGTACCCGACGCACGACTGGCACGAACGCGAGACCTACGACTTCTTCGGCATCGTCTTCGACGGCCACCCCGCCCTCACCCGCATCGAGATGCCCGACGACTGGGACGGCCACCCGCAGCGCAAGGACTACCCGCTCGGCGGCATCCCGGTCCAGTACCGCGGCGCCACCATCCCCTCGCCGGACAACAGGAGGTCGTACGCATGACCGCCATCCACGACGGTGAGACCGCCCAGGGCGAGCAGGACGTCACCGAGGGCACGGTCTACAACGTCAACGGGCAAGACTGGGACCAGGTCGTCCAGGCCGTCGCCGAGTCGTCCGAGGAACGCCTGGTCATCAACATGGGCCCCCAGCACCCGTCCACCCACGGCGTGCTCCGGCTGGTGCTGACCCTCGACGGCGAGACCGTCACCGAGGCCCGCACGGTGATCGGCTACCTGCACACGGGCATCGAGAAGAACATGGAGTTCCGGACGTGGACCCAGGGGGTCACGTTCGTCACCCGCATGGACTACCTCTCGCCGATCTTCAACGAGACGGCGTACTGCCTGGCGGTCGAGAAGCTCCTCGGCATCACCGACCGGGTGCCGCTGCGCGCGCAGACCATCCGGGTCATGATGATGGAGCTCAACCGCATCTCCTCCCACCTGGTGGCCATCGCGACCTTCGGCCTCGAACTCGGCGCCACGACGCCGATGCTGTTCGGGTTCCGCGAGCGTGAGATGGTGCTCGACCTGTTCGAGTACATCACCGGCCTGCGCATGAACATGGCCTACGTCCGCCCCGGCGGTGTGTCGCTCGACCTGCCGGCCGGCGCCGTCGACAAGATCGGCGAGTTCCTCAAGGTCATGCCGGGCCGCATCAAGGAGATGCGCAAGCTGCTGGACGCCAACCCGGCCTACACCCGGCGCACCAAGGACGTCGCCTACCTCGACCTGACCGGCTGCATGGCCCTGGGCATCACCGGGCCCATGCTGCGGGCGGCGGGCCTGCCGTGGGACCTGCGCAAGTCGCAGCCCTACTGCGGCTACGAGACCTACGACTTCGAGGTGCCGACCGAGACGTCCTGCGACGTCTACGGCCGCTACCTGGTGCGCGTGGCCGAGATGGAGGAGTCCCTCAAGATCATCGGCCAGTGCCTGGACCGGCTGTCGGGCTCCGAGCTCAAGGGCAAGCCCGTCATGATCGAGGACAAGAAGATCGGCTGGCCGTCGCAGCTCGCGCTCGGCCCCGACGGACTCGGCAACTCGCCCGACCACATCGCGCACATCATGAGCAGCTCCATGGAGGCGCTCATCCACCACTTCAAGCTGGTGACCGAGGGCTTCCGGGTGCCGGCGGGCCAGGCGTACGTGCCGGTCGAGTCGCCGCGCGGCGAGCTCGGCGCGCACGTCGTGAGCGACGGGGGCACCCGCCCCTACCGCGTACACTTCCGCGACCCCTCGTTCACGAACCTGCAGGCCGTGCCCGCGACCTGCGAAGGCGGCATGGTCGCCGACGTCATCGCCGCGGTCGCTTCCATCGACCCGGTCATGGGAGGTGTGGACCGGTGACGACCTATTCGCCGGAAGTCCGCGAGCGTCTCGAACGCGACGCGAAAGAGATCATCGGACGTTACCCGAAGAGCCGCTCGGCGCTGCTGCCGCTGCTGCACCTGGTGCAGGCCGAGGACGGCTACGTCTCGGACGCCGGCCAGGAGTTCTGCGCCGAGATGCTCGGCCTCACCAAGGCCGAGGTCGTGGGCGTGTCGACGTTCTACACGATGTACAAGCGCAAGCCCGCCGGGGAGTTCCACGTCGGCGTCTGCATCAACGCGCTGTGCGCGATCATGGGCGGCGACCAGATCTGGGACGAGCTCACCGAGCACGTCGGCGTCGGCAACGGCGAGACCACCTCCGACGGCAAGGTCTCGCTCGAACGGCTCGAATGCAACGCGGCCTGCGACTTCGCGCCGGTCATGATGGTCAACTGGGAGTTCTTCGACAACCAGAACCCCGAGTCCGCCAAGCAGCTGGTCGACGACCTGCGCGCCGGCAAGGAGGTCGCGCCCAGCCGCGGCCCCGGCCGCCTGTGCTCGTTCAAGGAGGCCTCGCGCGTGCTCGCCGGCCTGCCCGACGGCCAGGCCGGCGACGGCCCCTCGGCCGCCGGCCCCTCGCTGGAGGGCCTCAAGATCGCCAAGGCGAACGGCTGGACGGCACCGAAGGGGGCCTCGGAATGACGACTCTGACTCCGGTCCTCACCGCGAACTGGGATCGGGCGGACTCCTTCACCCTCCAGGGATACGGCGAGTACTCCGCCGCCAAGAAGGCGCTGGGCATGGACCCCGACGCCATCATCAAGGCGGTCAAGGACTCCGGCCTGCGCGGCCGGGGCGGCGCCGGCTTCCCGACCGGCATGAAGTGGGGCTTCATCCCGCAGGGCGACGGCAAGGCGCACTATCTGGTCGTCAACGCCGACGAGTCCGAGCCGGGCACCTGCAAGGACATCCCGCTGATGATGGCCAACCCGCACTCGCTGGTCGAGGGCGTCATCATCACGGCCTACGCCATCCGCGCCAACCAGGCCTTCATCTACGTGCGCGGCGAGGTGCTCCACGTCATCCGCCGGGTGCAGGCCGCCGTGCGCGAGGCGTACGAGAAGGGCTACCTCGGCACGAACATCTTCGGCTCCGGCTACGACCTGGAGCTCATCGTGCACAGCGGCGCCGGCGCCTACATCTGCGGCGAGGAGACCGCGCTGCTCGACTCGCTGGAGGGTTACAGAGGCCAACCTCGGCTCAAGCCCCCCTTCCCCGCGGTCGCGGGTCTTTACGCGTGTCCCACCGTCATCAACAACGTCGAGTCGGTCGCCAGCGTTCCCAGCATCATCGGAAACGGCGCCGACTGGTTCGCCTCGATGGGCACCGAGAAGTCCAAGGGCTTCGGCATCTTCTCGCTGAGCGGCCACGTCACCCGTCCCGGGCAGTACGAGGCGCCGCTGGGCATCACCCTGCGCGAGCTGCTCGACATGGCGGGCGGCATCCGGGCGGGCCACCGGCTGAAGTTCTGGACGCCGGGCGGGTCCTCCACGCCGATCTTCACCGACGAGCACCTGGACGTGCCGCTCGACTTCGAGTCGGTCGGCGCCAAGGGCTCGATGCTCGGCACCCGCGCGCTGCAGATCTTCGACGAGACCACCTGCGTGGTGCGCGCCGTCCTGCGCTGGACCGAGTTCTACGCGCACGAGTCGTGCGGCAAGTGCACCCCCTGCCGCGAGGGCACCTACTGGCTCAAGCAGGTGCTCAAGCGTCTGGAGAAGGGCCAGGGCACCGAAGAGGACCTGACCACCATCACCGACATCGCCGACAACATCCTCGGCCGCTCGTTCTGCGCCCTCGGCGACGGCGCGACCAGCCCGATCCACTCGTCGGTGAAGCACTTCCGCGACGAATACCTCAAGCACTTCGAGATCGGCGGATGCCCCTTCGACCGGGCGGCGTCCACCGTGTGGGGGGCCTCCGCATGACCGTTCAGACATCCTCGGCAGGGCCGGTCGAGCAGCCGGTGGACATGCTGACCCTCACCATCGACGGCTTCCAGGTCAGCGTTCCGAAGGGCACCCTGATCATCCGGGCGGCCGAGCTGCTGGGCATCCAGATCCCGAGGTTCTGCGACCACCCGCTGCTCGAACCGGCGGCCAACTGCCGCCAGTGCCTGGTGGACATCACCGACGCGGGCAACGGCCGCGGCTTCCCCAAGCCGCAGCCGTCCTGCGCCATCGAGGTCGCCGAGGGCATGGTCGTGCAGACCCAGCTCACCTCGCCGGTCGCCGAGAAGGCCCAGCGCGGCGTCATGGAACTGCTGCTCATGAACCACCCGCTCGACTGCCCGGTCTGCGACAAGGGTGGCGAGTGCCCGCTGCAGAACCAGGCCATGTCCAACGGGCAGGGCGAGACCCGGTTCCACGAGAGCAAGCGCACCTTCGAGAAGCCCATCCCGCTGTCCACCGAGGTGCTGCTCGACCGCGAGCGCTGCGTCCAGTGCGCCCGCTGCATCCGCTTCTCCGATGAGATCGCCGGCGACCCGCTGATCGACTTCTTCGAGCGCGGCGCCGCCGAGCAGGTCGGCGTCGCCGACGGCGAGCCGTTCCAGTCGTACTTCTCCGGCAACACCATTCAGATCTGCCCGGTGGGCGCGCTCACCGGCGCGGCGTACCGCTTCCGCGCCCGGCCGTTCGACCTGGTGTCCACGCCGAGCGCCTGCGAGCACTGCGCGAGCGGCTGCGAGCTGCGCACCGACCACCGCCGCGGCCGGGTCACCCGCCGCCTGGCGATCGACGACCCGCAGGTCAACGAAGAGTGGAACTGCGACAAGGGCCGCTGGGCCTTCTCCTACACCACCGCTCCCGACCGCCTGTCGACGCCGCTGGTCCGCGACGCCGAGGGCTACCTGCGCCCCGCCTCCTGGCCTGAGGCCCTGACCGCCGCCGCCGAGGGCCTGGCCCGGGCGCGCGGCAGGGCCGGGGTGCTGGTCGGCGGCCGGGTGACCGTCGAGGACGCCTACGCGTACGCCAAGTTCGCCCGGGTCGCGCTCGGCACCAACGACGTCGACTTCCGCTCCCGTCCTCTGTCGGAGGAGGAGTCGGCCTTCCTCGCGCACGCGGTCGCGGGCAAGGGCATCGAGGTCTCCTACGCCGATCTTGAGAAGGCCCCGGCCGTCCTGCTCGTCGGGTTCGAGCCCGAGGAAGAGTCGCCGATGGTCTTCCTGCGCCTGCGCAAGGCGTGGCGCAAGCGCGGCCTGAAGGTCTTCTCGATGGCGCCGTTCGCCGCCCCCGGCCTGGCCAAGATGGGCGGCACGCTCGTGCGCACGCTGCCCGGCGCCGAGGCCGAGGCCCTGGGCGAGCTGATCTCCGGCTCCTCGCCCGCGGCCGACGCGCTCAAGCAGCCCGGCACGATCATCCTGGTCGGCGAGCGGCTCGCGACCTCCCGGGGCGCCCTGTCCGCCGTCGTGCGGCTCGGCGCCACCTCCGGCGCGCGGCTCGCCTGGGTGCCCCGCCGGGCCGGCGAGCGCGGCGCCATCGAGGCCGGCGCGCTGCCGAACCTGCTGCCGATCGGCCGTCCGGTCTCCGACGAGACCGCCCGCGCCGAGGTCGCCCGCGCCTGGAACGTCGCCTCCCTGCCCGAGACCCCCGGACGCGACACCGGCGCCATCCTCGCCGCGGCGCTCACCGGCGACCTCGACGCCCTGGTCGTCGCCGGCGTGGACCCCTACGACCTGGCCGACCCCGAGGCGGCGCTCGCCGCCCTGGAGAACACCCCGTTCATCGTCTCGCTGGAGATGCGCGCCAGCGCCGTCACCGACCGGGCCGACGTGGTGCTGCCCATCGCGGCCGTCACCGAGAAGAGCGGCACGTTCGTAGACTGGGAGGGACGGGGCCGCTCGTTCGAGCGGGCGATCGAGGTGCCCGGTCTGATGAGCGACCTGCGCGCCGTCGCCGCGCTCGGCGACCACATGGACGTCCACCTGGGCCTGCCCGACGCCGCCGCCGCCCGCCGCGAGCTCGCGGCCATCGGCGCCTGGCGCGGCCCGCGCGCGGGCGCCCCGAGCGTCACCGGCGGCACCCACACCGACCCCGCCGCGGGCGAGGCCGTCCTGGCCACCTGGCACCTGCTGCTGGACTCCGGCCGGCTGCAGGACGGCGAGCCCTACCTCGCAGGGACGGGCCGGGCCGTGGAGGCGCTGCTGTCGGAGGCCACCGCCGCCGAGATCGGAGCGCTCGACAGCGGTAAGGTCACGATCACCACGGAAGGCGGCGCCGTCACGCTGCCCGCGCGGGTGGCCGACCTGCCCGATCGCGTCGTGTGGGTGCCGGCCAACTCCGCCGGCTGCTCGGTCACCCGGGACCTGCGCGCCGTGGCCGGTGACGTCGTCAAGATCGGGAGTGCCTCGTGAGCGGGACACCCCGCGCGGTGGGCGCAGTGGCCTGCGGGGCGCGCGCCGCCCGCGCAGCGAATGAGGAGTTGGTGAGCGACCAATGACAGGGCCTCTGCTCGTCGCCGATCCGGCCGGGCCCACCCTGGCCGACTTCGGCAAGGATCCCTTGTGGATCTCCATCATCAAGGCCGTGTTCATCTTCGTGTTCCTGATGCTGGGCGTGCTCTTCGGCGTGTGGACCGAGCGCAAGCTCATCTCGCGCATGCAGCACCGCTACGGCCCCAACCGCGCGGGCAAGTTCGGCCTGCTGCAGTCGGTGGCCGACGGCATCAAGATGGGGCTGAAGGAGGACATCCTCCCGAGGACCGTGGACAAGCTCGTCTACATCCTGGCCCCGATCATCATCGCGGTGCCCGCCTTCCTGTCGTACTCGATCATCCCCTTCGGGCCGATGGTGTCGATGTTCGGCGTGCGCACCCCGCTGCAGCTCACCGACCTGCCGGTCGCGGTGCTGCTGGTGCTGGCCATGGCCTCCATCGGCGTGTACGGCATCGTGCTCGCGGGCTGGGGCTCGCGCTCGCCGTACGCCGTGCTGGGCGGCCTCCGCTCCACCGCGCAGGTCATCTCCTACGAGATCGCGATGGGCCTGTCGTTCGTGGCGGTGTTCCTGTTCGCGGGCACGCTGTCCACCTCCGAGATCGTGGCCAAGCAGGCCTCCGGCGGCACCTGGGCGCTCGGCGGGCTGGAGATCCCGCTGCCGTCGTGGTACGCGATCCTGCTGATCCCGTCGTTCCTGATCTACGTGATCACGATGCTCGGCGAGACCAACCGCGTGCCCTTCGACCTGCCCGAGGGCGAGGGCGAGCTGGTCGGCGGCTTCCACACCGAGTACTCCTCCTCGCTGAAGTTCGCGATGTTCATGCTGGCGGAGTACGCCAACGTGTTCACGGTGTCCGGCCTGTGCATCACGCTGTTCCTCGGCGGCTGGCGCGCCCCGTGGCCGATCTCGCTGTGGGACGGCGCCAACGTGGGCTGGTGGCCCATGCTGTGGTTCTTCGTCAAGCTCGTGCTGGTGTTCGCGTTCTTCATCTGGGTGCGCGCCTCGCTGCCGCGCATCCGCTACGACCAGCTCATGCACTTCGGCTGGAAGGTCCTGATCCCGCTGAACCTGGCGTGGATCCTGCTGGTGGCCACCGTGCGCGCCACCCGCGTCGCCGCCGACCAGCGCAACCTGGTGCTCATCATCGCCGCGATCGTCGTCGTCGGATGCCTGGCGATCTACTTCCGGTTCGACACGGTCAACCAGCGGCGCAGGGAAGCCCAGGCGGCGGAGGTGCAGGCCGACTTCGAGCGGCTGCGCGACGAACCCACCGCCGGCGGGTTCCCGGTGCCGGCCCTCGACCTGCCGCACTACCACGGCGTCAACGGACGCAAGGAGGTCCCCAGTGGGACTAACTGATTTCCTGAACCCCGTGAAGGGGTTCGGCGTCACCTTCCACCACATGTTCAAAAAGCCGGTGACGGTGAACTACCCCGAGGAGAAGAAGCCCACCGCTCCTCGGTTTCACGGCCGCCACCAGCTGAACCGCTGGCCGGACGGGCTGGAGAAGTGCGTCGGGTGCGAGCTGTGCGCCTGGGCCTGCCCCGCTGACGCCATCTTCGTGGAAGGCGCCGACAACACCGACGACGAGCGTTACTCGCCGGGCGAGCGGTACGGCCGTACCTACCAGATCAACTACCTGCGGTGCATCCTCTGCGGCCTGTGCATCGAGGCGTGCCCGACACGCGCGCTCACGATGACCAACGAGTACGAGCTCGCGGACTCGAGCCGTGAGAGCCTCATCTACACCAAGGAGATGCTGCTCGCGCCGCTGGGTCCCGGCATGGAGACGCCACCGCACCCCATGCGCCTCGGCGAGACCGAAGAGGACTACTACCGGTTGGGCCGTAGCAATGGGTGAAACGATCACGTTCTGGGTGCTGGCCGTCGTCTCGGTGGCCGCCGCGTTCGGGCTCGTCTTCAGCCGCAAGGCGGTGTACTCCGCGCTCATGCTGGGCGTCGTGATGCTGTCGCTGGCGGTGCTCTACGCCGTGCAGGACGCCCCGTTCCTCGCCGTGGTGCAGATCATCGTCTACACCGGCGCGGTCATGATGCTCTTCCTGTTCGTGCTGATGCTGGTCGGCGTCGACTCCTCCGACTCCCTGGTCGAGACGATCAGGGGTCAGCGCTTCTGGGCCTTCGTCGCCGGGCTCGGCTTCGCCGTGCTGCTGGCGGTCGGCATCGGCAACGCCGTGGTCGGCGACACCGTCGGGCTGAGCGGGGCGGTCAGCGCCGAGGGCGGCAACGTCCCGACGCTCGCCGGCCTCATCTTCACCCGCTACGTGTTCGCGTTCGAGGTCACCTCCGCGCTGCTCATCACCGCCGCGCTCGGCGCGATGGTGCTGGCGCACCGCGAGCGCAGCACGCCCAAGCCGACGCAGAAGGACCTGGCGCGCGCCCGGTTCCTCGGCGAGCACCCGACCCCGCTGCCGGGGCCGGGCACCTACGCGCGGCACAACGCGATCGACATGCCGGCCCTGCTGCCGGACGGCACGGTCTCCGAGCTGTCGGTCAACCGGGTGATCGCCCGCCACGACGTCGAGGACGGCCACCTGCCCGACAACCCCCGGCTGGCCGAGGCCATCAGGAAGGTCGCCGAGAGCGGCGTCCGCACCGAGCAGCCGAAGGTCGTCCAGGCGGTCGCCGAGGCCCCCGAGGTCCCGGTCGCGGCGCAGGAGAAGCCCAAGGCCGCCCAGACGGCCGGCCCGGCCGCGGACCGCCCCCTCGAGGAGGAAGGCAAGTGACCACCCACTACCTGGTGCTCTCCGCGCTGCTGTTCGCCATCGGCGCCGTCGGCGTTCTGGTACGCCGCAACGCCATCGTCGTGTTCATGTGCGTGGAGCTGATGCTCAACGCGTGCAACCTGGCTTTCGTCACCTTCGCCCGGCAGCACGGCAACCTGGAGGGGCAGATCATCGCGTTCTTCGTGATGATCGTGGCCGCCGCCGAGGTCGTCGTCGGTCTCGCGATCATCGTGACGATCTTCCGAACCCGCAGGTCCGCGTCGGTGGACGACGCCAACCTGCTGAAGTACTAAGAGGACGCCGTGGAAACCGCTGCTGAGATCGTCCAGCACTCCGGTGGAGTGATCGGCCTGTCCTGGCTGGCGATCGCCCTGCCCCTGCTGGGCGCGGCGATCCTCCTGCTGGGCGGCCGCCGCACCGACCGCTGGGGCCACCTCCTCGGCGTCGCCATGTCGCTGGCGTCGTTCGTGGTGGCCGTGCTCGTCTTCTTCGAACTGCTCGGCTTCGGGGCCGAACAGCGCCGCCGCGTGGTGGAGCTGTACGACTTCGTGCCGGGCGGCTCCATCGACGTCAAGATGGGCCTGCTGCTGGACCCGCTGTCGATCTCGTTCGCCCTGCTGATCACCGGTGTCGGGTCGCTGATCCACATCTACTCGATCGGCTACATGGCGCACGACCCGAACCGGCGGCGGTTCTTCGCCTACCTGAACCTCTTCGTCGCCGCGATGCTGCTGCTGGTGCTGGCCGACAACTACCTCGGCCTGTACGTCGGCTGGGAGGGTGTGGGCCTCGCGTCCTACCTGCTCATCGGCTTCTGGCAGCACAAGCCCACGGCGGCCGCCGCGGCCAAGAAGGCCTTCATCGTCAACCGCGTCGGCGACATGGGCCTCGCGCTCGGCATCTTCGTCATCTTCACGACGTTCGGCACCGTGGCCTTCGGCCCGGTCCTGTCCAACGTGCCGCAGGCGTCGCAGGGCACCCTGACCCTGATCGGCCTCGCGCTGCTGCTCGGCGCGTGCGGGAAGTCGGCGCAGCTCCCGCTGCAGTCCTGGCTGCTGGACGCGATGGAGGGCCCGACCCCGGTCTCGGCCCTCATCCACGCGGCCACGATGGTCACCGCCGGCGTCTACCTCGTGGTGCGTTCTGGTCCGATCTACGTCGGAGCGCCGACCGCGGCCCTGGTCGTCACCATCGTCGGCGTCGCCACGCTGCTCGCCGGTGCGATCATCGGTACCGCCAAGGACGACATCAAGAAGGCCCTCGCCGGGTCGACGATGTCGCAGATCGGCTACATGATGCTCGCCGCCGGCCTCGGCCCGGTCGGCTACGCCTTCGCCATCGCCCACCTGATCGCCCACGGCTTCTTCAAGGCCTCGATGTTCCTCGGCGCGGGCTCGGTCATGCACGCGATGAACGACGAGGTCGACATGCGCAAGTACGGCGGCCTGGCCGGCAAGATGCGCATCACCTGGGCCACGTTCGGGCTCGGCTACCTGGCGATCATCGGCTTCCCGCTGCTGTCCGGCTACTGGACCAAGGACGGCATCATCGAGACCGCGATGGAGCACAACCCGATCCTCGGCTGGCTGGCCGTGATCGGCGCGGGCATCACCGGCTTCTACATGTCGCGCCTGTTCTTCATGACCTTCCACGGCAAGCCGCGCTGGGAGAAGGACGCCCACCCGCACGAGTCCCCGGCCGTGATGACCTGGCCGCTGATCCTGCTGTCGATCGGCTCGGTCTTCGGCGGCGGGTTCCTCATCGCGGGCAACCGGTTCATGGAGTTCCTGGCCCCGGCCGTCGGCCGTCCCGAGGAGCTGCCGGCCTTCCACCCGTTCAGCGTCACCGGCCTGGCGACGCTGGCGCTGGTCGCGGTCGGCGTGGCCTTCGCCTGGATGCGGTACGGCAGGGCCGACGTCCCGGCCGTCGCCCCGCGAGGGTCGTTCCTCACCGTCTTCGCCCGTCGTGACCTGTACGGCGACGCGATCAACGAGGCGCTGTTCATGCGCCCCGGCCAGTGGCTGACCCGGCTCGCGGTGTTCTTCGACAACCGCGGCGTCGACGGGCTGGTCAACGGCCTGGCGGCGCTCATCGGCGGCACCTCCGGGCGCCTGCGCCGCGTCCAGACCGGGTTCGTCCGGTCGTACGCCTTGTCGATATTCTTCGGTGCCGCCCTCCTGGTCGGCGCATGGTTCGTCGTAGGGAACCTGTGATGCCCTGGCTCTCAATCCTGATGGGCGTGCCCGTGGTGGGCGCGCTGGCGGTGGCGGCGGTGCCCAAGGGCAACGACAAGCTCGCCAAGCAGCTCACGCTCGCGGTCTCGCTCGTCGTGCTGGTGCTCACGCTCGCCATGGCGGCCCAGTTCGAGCCGTCCGGCGCCCGCGACCAGTTCAGCGAGGTCTACTCCTGGATCCCGTCGTTCGGCGTGCACTACGCGGTCGCGGTCGACGGCATCGCGCTGGTGCTCATCGCGCTCGCGGTGGTGCTGGTGCCGATCGTGGTGCTGGCCTCCTGGCACGACGCCGAGCGGCCCGACGCCAAGCGGTCGGTCAAGACCTACTTCGCGCTCATCCTGGTGCTCGAAGCGATGATGATCGGCGTCTTCGCGGCGACCGACGTCTTCCTGTTCTACGTGTTCTTCGAGGCCATGCTGATCCCGATGTACTTCATGATCGGGTCCTACGGCGGGGCGCAGCGGTCCTACGCGGCCGTGAAGTTCCTGCTGTACTCGCTGTTCGGCGGCCTGCTCATGCTGGTGGCCGTGATCGCGCTGTACTCGATCGCGGGCAAGGGCACCTTCCTGCAGCCCGAGCTCATCGGCGTCATCAAGGACCCGGCCACGCAGAAGTGGCTGTTCCTCGGCTTCTTCATCGCCTTCGCCGTCAAGGCGCCGCTGTGGCCGTTCCACACCTGGCTGCCCGACGCCGCCGCCCAGGCGCCCGCGGGCGCGGCCGTCCTGCTCGTCGGCGTGCTCGACAAGGTCGGCACCTACGGCATGCTGCGCTTCTGCCTCGAACTGTTCCCCGACGCCGCGAAGTTCTTCACGCCGCTGGTGATCGCGCTCAGCGTCATCGGCATCGTGTACGGCGCCATCGTGGCCATCGGGCAGACCGACATGAAGCGGCTCATCGCCTACACGTCGATCTCGCACTTCGGCTTCATCACCATGGGCGTCTTCGCGATGACGGCCGACGCCGGCTCGGGCGCCACGCTGTACATGGTCAACCACGGGTTCTCCACCGGCGCGCTGTTCCTGCTCGCCGGGTTCCTGATCAACCGCAGAGGGTCGCAGTTCATCGCCGACTACGGGGGCGTGCAGAAGGTCGCCCCCGTGCTGGCGGGCACCTTCCTGGTCGCCGGTCTCTCGTCGCTGTCGCTGCCGGGTCTGTCGACCTTCGTCAGCGAGTTTCTCGTCCTGATCGGCACCTACGAGCGCTACGTCGTGCCGAGCATCATCGCGCTGTCCGGCATGGTCCTCGCGGCCATCTACATCCTGTGGATGTACCAGCGCATGATGACCGGGCCGACGGCCGAGTCGGTCAAGGCGCTGCCCGACCTGAACCTCCGCGAGAAGGTCGTCGTGGCCCCGCTCATCGCGCTGCTCATCGGCTTCGGGTTCTTCCCCGGGCCGCTGCTCGACGTGATCAATCCGGCGGTCAAGCAGACCCTCACCAGCGTGCAGGCGCCGCAGTTCACCCCCGCCATACCCGCGACCGCTGAGAAGAAGGGGTCAGGCCAGTGAGCACGCTCACGCTCGCCGCCGCCGCGATCGAGGCGCCGAAGATCGAATACGGTGAGCTCGCGCCGATGCTCATCGTCTTCGGCGCGGCGATGATCGGTGTCCTGGTCGAGGCGTTCACGCCCCGTTACCTGCGCAAGTCCATCCAGATGCCCATCACCGTCCTGTCGATGGTCGGCGCGTTCGCGCTGACCGTCTGGCAGGGCGTCCAGGGTGCGCACAACGCCGCCGCCATGGGCGCCGTCGCCGTGGACGGGCCGTCGCTGTTCATCTGGGGCGCCATCCTCCTGCTCGCCATCGTGTGCGTGCTGCTGATCAACGACGACGACCAGTTCGTCGCGCAGGCGGCGGCCGTCCCCGGCAGCGCCGAGGAGGACCAGGCGCTCTCCGAGGGCGGCGCGCACACCGAGATCTACCCGCTGGTGCTGTTCGCCGTCGGCGGCATGATGCTCTTTCCCGCCTCGAACGACCTGCTGATCATGTTCGTGGCCCTTGAGGTCATGTCGCTGCCGCTGTACCTGCTGTGCGGCCTGGCCCGCCGGCGCCGCCTGCTCTCGCAGGAGGCGGCGATGAAGTACTTCCTGCTCGGCGCGTTCTCCTCGGCGTTCTTCCTGTACGGCACCGCGCTGCTCTACGGGTTCGCCGGGTCGGTGGACCTTCGGGTCATCTCCGACGCGCTCGCCAACGTCGGCGGCAAGGACAGCCTGCTGTTCATGGGCGCGGCGACGCTGGGCGTCGGCCTGCTCTTCAAGATCGGTGCGGCGCCGTTCCAGGCGTGGAAGCCGGACGTGTACCAGGGCTCGCCCACGCCGATCACCGCGCTGATGGCCTCCGGCACCCTGATCGCGGCGTTCGGCGCCCTGCTGCGGGTGTTCTGGGTCGCGCTCGGCAACCTCGACACCGAGTGGACCCCGGTGCTGTGGGGCGTCGCCATCCTCACGATGGTCGTCGGCGCCGTGCTCGCGATCACCCAGACCGACATCAAGCGCATGCTGGCCTACTCGTCGATCGCGCACACCGGCTTCCTGCTCACCGCGGTCGTCGCCACCGGCAAGCAGGAGCAGAACGCCGACGCCCTGTCGGGCATCCTGTTCTACCTCGTCGCCTACGGCTTCGCCACGGTGGGCGCGTTCGCGGTCGTCACCATGGTGCGCGACCCCGGCGGCGAGGCGGGGCACCTGTCCCGCTGGGCCGGCCTCGGCAAGCGCTCCCCGCTGCTCGCCGGCATCTTCGCGCTGTTCCTGCTGGCCTTCGCCGGCATCCCGCTCACCTCCGGGTTCTTCGGGAAGTACGCCGTGTTCGCCGCAGCGGTCTCGGGCGGGGCAGTTCAGCTGGTCATCGTGGGTGTTGTGACGTCGGCCATGGCCGCGTTCTTCTACGTCCGCGTGATCGTCTTGATGTTCTTCAGCGACCCGGCGCCCGAGGGCCCGACCATCGCCATCCCCAGCATGGGGACCGCGGCTGTGGTCACGCTCTCCGCGGCGGCTACCGTAGTGCTCGGGGTCTTCCCGCAGCCGGTGCTCGACCTCGCGCACACGGCCGCGCAGTCGCTGTTCGTTCGTTAGGAGTAATGCTTGATGGCCGCGCCGCCCGTAGTCGACCTGCCGTTCATCGACGAGGGGCTGGCAGCGGACATCGCCAGCGGCCTCGACGCCGTGGAGAAGCTGCTCCGCACGTCCGCCGACAGTGAGGACGCCTTCGTCGCGGAGGCGTCCAAGCACCTCATCGAGGCGGGCGGCAAGCGCTTCCGGGCGATGCTCGTGCTGCTCGCGTCGCACTTCGGTGACTTCAGCGCCCCCGGTGTGATCCCGGGGGCGGTGGTCATCGAGCTGACCCACCTGGCCACCCTCTACCACGACGACGTCATGGACGAGGCCCGGGTGCGGCGCGGCTCGGCGTCCGCCAACGCCCTGTGGGACAACAAGGTCGCCATCCTCACCGGCGACTACCTCTTCGCCCAGGCGTCCGAGATTCTCGCCGATCTCGGCCCCGAGCTGGTCCGCATCCAGGCCCGCACGTTCTCCCGCCTGGTCCGCGGTCAGATCCGCGAGACCATCGGGCCGCGCCCGGGCGTGGACGCCGTCAGCCACTACATCGAGGTGCTGGCCGACAAGACCGGCTCGCTGATCGCCACCTCGGGGCGGTTCGGCGCCATGCTCGCCGGGGCGTCCCCCGAGATCGTCGACCGGCTCACCAGCGCGTGCGAGGCCATCGGCGTCGCCTTCCAGCTCCGGGACGACCTGCTCGACGTCGCCTCCACGGCGGGCGAGAGCGGCAAGACGCCCGGCACCGACCTGCGCGAGGGCATCCGCACGCTGCCCGTCCTGTACGTGCTCGCCTCGACCGCCCCTGAGGACGCCCGGCTGCGCGAGCTGCTGTCCGGGCCGGTCGCCGACGAGGACGTCGCGGAGGCCGTCGAACTGCTGCGCGCCAACGAGGCGATGGTCCGCGCCCGTGCCGAGCTGATGTCCTGGGTGGGCCGGGCCCGCGACGACCTGATGGCGCTGCCCGACATTCCGGCCCGCGCCGCCCTGCTCGCCCTCTGCGACTTCGTGGCCGAGCGCTCGGGCTGAGCCCGGGGAACCCCGCGCTCAGGCCGAGCCTGTGGGCGCTCTTCGCCGCTCAGGCCGAGCCTGTGGGCCTCAGGCCGAGCCCGGGGTCGCTGCCCGCCTCAGGTGCCGCTCAACATCTCGACGACGGGGGCCAACCGGTCGGCGTACATCGCGTTCACGGTGATGTAGGAGATCTGGTAGGCGTCCCTGCGGCGCAGCAGCCGGTCGGCGATCTGCCGCGGTGAGCCGTCCAGCACGGCGATCGAGTCCGCCGGCAGGTCGGGGCCCAGGCGGTCGGCCAGCCACGGCGGCACCTCGTCGCCGACCACGTGCACCCCGACGCTGAGCTCCAGCCGGTCGAAGTGGTCACTGGCCTGCCGGACCAGCCGTACGGGGTCGGCCAGGTCGTCCTCGGCGGTGGAGGGGGGCAACCCCAGGGCGACGGTGTCGGCGTTTCTGGCGGCGAAGCCCAGCATCCGCGCCCCGCCCGCGGCGATCAGCACCCGCGGGCCCGGGACGTCGGCGGCCCACCCGTCCGGGGCCGGTTCGTCGCCGCCCGGCCACCTGCGCACCTGGCGGATGACCTCTTCGAGCCTCCTGATGCGCTGGTCGACGGTGCCGAACGGCATGCCGAGCCTGGCCGCGTCCTTCTCGGCGCCCGGTCGGCCGACGCCCAGCCCGAGCTCGAACCGGCCGCCGGACAGCATGCCGAGGCCGTGCACCTCCCACGCCAGCTGCTCGGGACGCCGGTTGGCGACCGACAGCACGAAACTGCCCAGCCCGATGGTCGTGGTCACCGCGGCGGCCGCGCTCAGGGCCGGCAGAGGCGGCAGGGTGCCGAGCGTGTCGGGCGTGAGGAACGTCGCGTATCCCAGGTCCTCGGCGCGGCGCGCGAGCGCCGACCACTGCTCGGCGTCGGGCGCCGTCGCCGCGACGATCCCGAAACGGAAGAGGCGATCTGCCATCATGTGCTCCCCTCGGCTCTCGTCGATGCTCTCGCGCGGGACGAGGGGACGTCGTCCGCCCGCGGGGGAACGCGCCGTACCGCCGGGGAGGTAGCCGCGGAGCGGCGGGTACGTCCCCGGCGGTAGCGCGGTAGCGCCCGCGCCGTGACGGCGGAGGTGGGATCAGACGGTCTCCAGCGCCGGGGCGGAGCGGACCGCGCGACGCGTCGCATGGGCGTGACGAAGCCCTTCCCAGCTGAACACCGCCAGCGCCAGCCAGATGATGGTGAAACCGGCCCATCGGCTGGGGGCCATGGTCTCGTGCGCCACCAGGATGCCGCACAGGAACTGCAGGATGGGAGCGATGTACTGCAGAAGTCCGAGGACCGTGAGCGGCACGCGGATCGCGGCGGCGGTGAAGCACATCAGCGGGACCGCGGTGACCAGGCCGGCGCCGGCCAGGAGCGCCGCGTGTCCGAGCCCCGCCGTCCCGAACGTGGCCGTCCCTCGCACCTGGAGGAACACCAGGTACCCCAGCGCCGGGGCCAGCAGCACCAGCGTCTCCACGGCCAGGCTCTCGGCCGCGCCCACGTTCGCCGACTTCTTGACCAGGCCGTACGTGCCGAAGGTGACCGCGAGCACCAGGGCGATCCACGGCGGCCGGCCGTAGTCCACGGTCAGGACGATGACGGCCAGCGCGCCGAGCCCGACCGCCGCCCACTGCCACGGCCGCAGGCGCTCCCGGAGGATCAGCACGCCGAACAGCACGCTCACCAGCGGGTTGATGAAGTACCCGAGTGCGCTCTCGACGATGTGTCCCGCGTTGACGGCGTAGATGTACACGCCCCAGTTCACCGAGACGAGCACGGCGGCCAGGGTCAGCAGCAGCAGTTTCCTCGGCTGTCGCGCCAGTTCGCGGAACCACGACCAGTGCCGCCGTACGGCGAGGACCCCGATCACGGCGACCAGCGACCACACCATGCGGTGCGCGAGGATCTCCACGGCCCCCGACGGCTTGAGCAGGGGCCAGTAGAGGGGGAACAGACCCCAGATGCTGTAGGCGGCTACGCCATACAGGACACCGCGGCGCGAATCAGGCATGTAGCCTATCTTCGCTGCTGACAGCATTTATAACAAATAAGTAAGTCTAGGCGATCTATTAAGAGATGCTTACGCCAGGAACAACCGGTGACCACCGATGGTTGCCCAGTCCGCAAAGAGTGTCCGACGGAGGTGCACGATGGGTTGGCTCTTCGGCAAGAACAAGACTTCGATGGTGACCCCGCAGGAGGCGCTTCCCGGCCGCGCGGAGAAGATCCCGGTGCCCGCGCGGCACGAGGTCCTCGACGCGCCCCTCGCCCCGCCGTACCCCGACGGCACTGAGATCGCCGAGTTCGGCATGGGCTGCTTCTGGGGGGCCGAGCGCAAGTTCTGGCAGACCCCCGGCGTCGTCTCTACCGCGGTCGGGTACCAGGGCGGCTACACGCCCAACCCGACCTACGAGGAGGTCTGCACCGGCCTCACCGGCCACACCGAGGTCGTCCGGGTCGTGTTCGACCCGACGAAGATCTCCTACGAGGAGGTGCTCAAGGTCTTCTGGGAGGGTCACGACCCCACCCAGGGCATGCGCCAGGGCAACGACGTGGGCACGCAGTACCGCTCCGCGATCTACACCCACGGCCCCGCCCAGGAGAAGTCCGCCGAGGCCTCCCGCGACGCCTACCAGCAGGTCCTCACCGCCGCCGGCCACGGCGCCATCACCACCGAGATCGCCCCGGCCCCAGAGTTCCACTTCGCCGAGGACTATCACCAGCAGTACCTCTGGCGCAATAAGGACGGCTACTGCGGCATCGGCGGCACCGGCGTCAAGCTAGGTGACCCTTCGGCCTGGTGCCCGACCGGGCTGACGACCTCTTCGGAGGAGTAGCCGAATTGCCCAGACCTCCGGGCGGTGGTGGTCAGGCCCGGCCGGAGGTCTTGTTCTTCTTCTGGGGCAAAAGCCCATCTCGAACCGATGGCGCTACCGGATCGGTGGTGAGGGTGCCCTCCTCTCAATGTGTGGTCTCAGGAGATGCTTGACCGTTTGTCATCAGGAGATGCTTGACCTCAGCTGGGCTGGGTGCCTTTGCCTCGGACGTAGAGGCGGGTGACGGGACTGGTGTCACGGCGGGGTCTGATCGCCAGTTCTTCCTCACCGTGTAAGACCCGGTAGCAGGTGCTCCCCTATATGATCGGGCTTCGAACCGGGCTTCCCATTCGGGTTCCAGCGCGTTGCGGACCCGTGCCTGATGGCACCGGTCCACGATCACCGGAACTCCAACGGGCGTAGCTTGGTGCTGTCACCGGCTTTGGGTATGTGCACCCGCTTGACCGGCAGGGGCTGCCAGGCAGTACGGCCGTGGTGTACTCGCGCCGCGACCTCATTCCTGGTCTCGGCGCTCAGCGCGATCTGCCCGTCGACTCCTGCGGTCTTGCGGCCAGCGTTGTGCTGGGTCACCCGGCGCACGCTCACCAGCGTGTTGGCCCGGCTTCGCAGCATCAGTTTTTGCAGGTTTCTGACCCTTGGCCAGTCCTGCTCCCGTGTCGCCTTGAAGATTCTCTGTCGCAGCCGCCGTACTTCTGCCTCACAGGCGCGCCAATCCACTGCGTCCCATGCACGGAAGTCCTCTGGTCCGTTCACCTCGCGGTGCCTAACTTGCCCGTCGGTACCGGCATTCACCACATGTCCTCTTCAATGACTCACCTGCCCACGTCAGCGCGCTTTCGCGTCCAGGCGACAGGCCGTCGGCCCGGCCCGGTATCCGGCCAGTTATACGAAGCAGTCGTGAAGGTGCGAATTCGCTCCGATTTCCTGTCCCCTTTCGAGGTGCCGGCATTCGCTTCTTGGGCATCCTTTCCCGCTCGGGATTTGAGCTTTCCTCACGGTCGGCTTACCGCTCTGCGGGATAACAGAGCGGACCCGGACGGGGTTTCCATGTTCCGCACGCATGAGACACGACTGGGGCAGGGCACCCTCTTTACCCCGGGGACAACGGTGTTCACACGGCTTGGTACACGCTTCCGCCGCCGTCTGCCGCTTTTCTGCGGCCAGTCCCTCTGCATCCCGGCCCAGCATTCCGTCCCGGGAAGTCAGCCGTAACGAGGCCTCATCAAGGGTTCACTCACGTTTGCCCACCCAGTCTTCTCCACACCTGTTGTCCCCAGACGGATACGGGGACTCTTGGGCATCTCCCTCGAGCTTCGCACCCAACCGTTACCAGCCACGCACGTCAAGGGCGGAGACGGGTCTCGAACACTGACCCGGGCTATGCCGTCATCAGAACCTCCAACCGACATAGCCACTCATTGCGAGCGACCTCATGTCGCACGTGCGTTATGGCGTTGGTGACGACTTCGGACGTGAGAAGAATGACGTCTTCCAGAGCGGGGTGACCCTCGCCGAGCCTGATGCTCGCGAACTGTCGAGCGAGCTGGACGGATTCCGGTCGGCCGACCAGGTCTATTACACCTAGCAGTGTTCCTGTTCTCATTCTGCGCCTAACCTCTTCAGTCGGCAGAAGGTTAGCGACGCCGGGACATCGCCTTACCGGGATGGCTCTGGAGCGCTAGCATTGGAGCCGGTTTACCAAACTACAGTTCACGTAAGCAGGTTAGTTATTTAGCAAAGACCCCAATATGAACCGGAAGGTGGGATTTGTCCGCAAGCAAAGAGGAGATCAACCCCCATGACTCCCCGCGTCACCTCTTCGCCTTCGAGCTGCGCCGATACCGTCAAGCGGCCGGGATGACCCAGCGTCAGCTGGCAGAACGCATGGGGTACTCAGACGCTCTCGTCGCCCTGGTCGAGACCATGAAGCGCACGCCGTCAGAGCGCTTCGCCGAGCTGGCCGATCAAGCGCTGAGGCTCGACCAGTGCGCTGTTTTCGGACACGAAACTGCCTCTTGTCAGTGATTGTTTAGCGGATCAAGGCGACACTGGCCGCACGATGAGCGGCCCGATGATCATGATCGCGGTGCCGGTGAGGGAGGCGCGCTTGTGGCCCTCGTTTCAGCCGAGCTGCGGGTAGAGGGCGGCGACGCCGCCGGAGAGGTTCGCCAGGACCCGGCGGCTGATGTCGTCGACGACGATCTCGGGTGCACTGGAGGCGATGCCGTCCACGGCGGCACGGGCGACGTCCGCCGGGTCGGTCTTCGGCTCGGTGACATGGCGGGCCATGTCGGTGTCCATATAGCCGACGTGCAGTCCGGACACGGTGATGCCGCGGGGCGCGAGTTGCTGACGCACGGTGTTGGTCATGCTCCATGCCGCTGACTTGGCGGCGGAATAGGCGCCGACGGCCGGGAAGCCGACCCACGACAACACTGACAGGATGTTCAGGATCGCCCCGCCGCCCCGGGCCTCGATCACCGGGGCGAAGGTCCGGATCACGCGCAGGGTGCCCAGGTAGTGGGTGTCCAACTCCAGGTGGAGCGCGTCCCAGCTGCCCGTCAGCGGATCGGCCCCGGTGGAGCTGCCCGCGTTGTTGATCAGCACGGTGACGTCACGGGCCGCCTCGGCGGCCGCGGCGACCGACGCCGGATCGGTGACGTCAAGCTGGATCGCCTTCACTCCGGGCAGATCGACCTGCTCGGGCCGGCGGGCCGCCGCGTACACGGTGGCGCCCCGCGCGGCCAGTTCCTGGGCGAGTGCCCTGCCGAGCCCACGGTTGGCGCCGGTGACCAGGGCGGTTGCTGTGCTGATGTCCATGACTTGTCCCTCGGGTTCCACAGTCAGAGCTGACTTACGTTTATTGAAGTCAGCTTCGACGGTATAGCCTGGCTATGGCTGAGGCAAGTCAGCCCGGAGGGGAGAGGGAGAGCGATGAGCGATCTGCTGTCGGAACGGGATGCCTGGTCCATGGCCAACTGCTCTGTCGCCCGGACCCTGGAGATCGTCGGCACCAGGGCGGCGTTGCTGATCATGCGCGAGGCGCTCTTCGGCACCCGCCGGTTCGACGACTTCGCGAAGCGGGTGGGCATCGGCGAACCCGCCGCCTCGGCACGTCTGAAGGAACTGACCGCCGCCGGACTTCTGGAGCGCGTGCCCTATCAGGAGCCCGGCCAGCGGACCCGGCACGCCTACCAATTGACCGAGAAGGGCCGGGACTTCCTGCCCGTGCTCGTGGCGATGCGGCAGTGGGGCGACGCCTGGGCCGCCGACGAGCAGGGGCCCCCGGTCGTCGTGCGCCACGAGGAATGCGGTGCCGAGGTGCATGCCGTGCTTCGTTGCGGCGACGGGCACGACGTGCACTTCGAGGACTCGTTCGTCGACGCCGGCCCGGGCCTTGTCCGCATCGGCCCGGACAGTCCCTGACTCCGACGGTGGCTGGCGGGACGACCCTGCGCCACCTCGAGGTGGCGCACGTCCGCACCAAGGTCGTCGTTGGGACCTGCCCTTGCTCGCGTCAGGGACGGTCGATCAGTTCGCCGGCGTGCAGGGTCGCGGCGAGCAGTTCGGGGTCGCCGGTGCAGTCGTAGGACTCGACGGCCGTGTCGGCGAACTTCAGGACGTGCTCGTCGCCGTGCTCGGCTGCCCGCTGGAGTGCGTCCTCGCGGGTCAGCTCGGGATAGCGCCGGACGATCTCCGCGCGTGGCGCCGGCCGGGCCGTGGCCACCACTCGGCGAGCACTTCCTGCCACGGGCGCTCGGCCAGCTCGTGCCGGAAGTACGCGGCCCAGTCGGGCAGCCGTCGCGCCTGGCCCAGCGCCGTGCCCCACTCGCCGGGCCGGATGGCGGCGCTCGTGCCGGGCAGCTCTGCCAGGCGGCGTACGTAGCGGTCGAGCCAGCTCTCGACGTCGATGTCGAGCTCCCGCCGGACCATGACCTCCACGGCCATCGGACCGTGGTTGGTCAACCCGTGGTTGCCCTCCTCGTCGCCGCCGAACTCCGGCCCGTACGCGTGCAGTCGTTCGTACGCTGCGGGCAGGGCTTCCGTAATCGACTCGCGGTTCATGATGGCCTCCTTGCGGACGACGTCGTAGATGAGCTTGGTGATGCCGTTGGCGTAGGTCTCGGACTCGACCATCTTCAGCATCTGCTTGTCCTTGTCGGTGTCGCTGA
>NZ_JBVJHR010000006.1:0-183837 GCF_055586705.1 Sphaerisporangium sp. NPDC049457
CCCCCCCCCCCCCCCCCCCCCCCCCCCCCCCCCCCCCCCCCCCCCCCCCCCCCCCCCCCCCCCCCCCCCCCCCCCCCCCCCCCCCCCCCCCCCGAGCCCGCCTCCCCGCGGTGCTCGTACATCGCTCCACCAGTTCCTCCGGCTCGAGAGGCCATCGATGTCCTTCAGACGCGCGCTCACCGGCCTGGCGGTCCTCGCCGCGACGGCCACGCTGTTCCCCGTGCTCTCGTCCCCGGCCGCCGCCGCCACCTTCAACTACGGCGAGGCGCTGCAGAAGTCGCTGTTCTTCTACGAGGCCCAGCGCTCGGGCGACCTGCCGTCCGGCAACCGCGTCACCTGGCGCGGCGACTCCGGCATGAACGACGGCCGGTCCGCGGGCCTCGACCTCACCGGGGGCTGGTACGACGCCGGCGACCACGTGAAGTTCGGGCTGCCGATGGCGGCGAGCACCACCATGCTGGCCTGGGGCGGCGTCGAATACCGCGACGCCTACCAGAGCTCGGGACAGCTGCCGTATCTGCTGGACAACCTCAAGTGGGTCAACGACTACTTCATCAAGGCGCACCCGTCGGCGAACGTCCTGTACGGCCAGGTGGGCAGCGGCGGACCCGACCACGCGTGGTGGGGCCCGGCCGAGGTCATGCCGATGGAACGACCGGCCTACAAGATCGACGCGTCCTGCGGCGGCTCCGACCTCGCGGGCGAGACCGCGGCGGCGATGGCGGCCTCCTCCATGGTCTTCCGCCCGACGAACCCCTCGTACGCCGACACGCTGCTCACGCACGCCAAGCAGCTCTACACCTTCGCCGACACGGTCAGGAAGGTGTACAGCGACTGCATCACCGACGCCGCGAGCTACTACAAGTCGTGGAGCGGCTACAACGACGAGCTGGTCTGGGGCGCGATCTGGCTCTACCGCGCCACCAACGACGCCTCCTACCTGAGCAAGGCGGAGAGCTACTACGACAACCTCGGCACCGAGCCGCAGAGCACGACGCGCTCCTACAAGTGGACGATCGCCTGGGACGACAAGTCCTACGGCGCGTACGTGCTGCTGGCCAAGCTGACCGGCAAGCAGAAGTACGTCGACGACGCCAACCGCTGGCTCGACTACTGGACGGTCGGCGTGAACGGCAACAGGGTGAACTACTCCCCCGGCGGCGAGGCCGTGCTGGACACCTGGGGCTCGCTGCGCTACGCCGCCAACACCGCGTTCACCGCCCTGGTCTACAGCGACTGGCTGAGCGACACCACGCGCAAGGCGCGCTACCACGACTTCGGGGTCCGGCAGATCAACTACGCGCTGGGCGACAACCCGCGCAGGTCCTCGTACATGGTCGGCTTCGGCGCCAACCCGCCGAAGAACCCCCACCACCGCACCGCGCACGGCTCGTGGTCCAACAGCCTCAACGAGCCGGCCGACAGCAGGCACATCCTGTACGGCGCGCTGGTCGGCGGGCCGAAGTCCAACGACGACGCCTACGCCGACAGCCGCAGCGACTACGTGATGAACGAGGTGGCGACCGACTACAACGCCGCCTTCACCGGCGCCCTCGCCCGGCTGTACAAGGAGTACGGCGGCACGCCGCTCGCGAACTTCCCGGTGGCCGAGACCCCGGACGGGCCGGAGATCTACCTGCAGGCGTCGGTGAACTCCACGGGCAGCACCTACACCGAGATCAAGGCGCTGCTGGTGAACCACTCGGCGTGGCCGGCGCGCGCGCTGACCGACGGCTCCTTCCGCTACTACTTCACGCTGGACGGCGACACCACGCCGAGTCAGATCACGCTGGCGTCGGCCTACACCCAGTGCAAGGCGCCGACCGGGCCGACCCAGTACTCCGGCAAGGTCTACTACGTCACGATCGACTGCTCCGGCACCACCATCGCGCCCGCCGGCCAGTCGGAGTCGCGGCGGGAGGCCCAGTTCCGCATCGCCAGCTCGTCGGGGTCGTGGGATCCCACGAACGACTGGTCCTACACCGGCGTCGCCACCACGCCCGGGGCCACCCCGGTGACGGTGGGCAACATCCCGGTGTACTCGGGCAGCACGAAGATCTACGGTGCGACGCCGGGCAACGAGCCGACCCCGACCCCCACGCCCACGCCCACGCCCACCCCGACTCCCACCCCCACCCCGACGCCGACGCCGACGCCGACGCCGACGCCGACTCCCACCCCGACGCCTACTCCGACCCCCACGCCGACCCCGACCCCCACGCCCACCCCCACCCCGACGGCGGGCAAGGCGTGCGCGGCGACGTACCAGGTCACCAGCAGCTGGGGCGGCGGCTTCCAGGCCGACGTGGCGGTGCGCAACAGCGGGAGCTCGGCCATCAGCGGCTGGACGGTCGCCTGGACGTTCCCGAGCGGGCAGACCATCACGCAGCTGTGGAGCGGCACCCACACGCAGTCCGGCGCGAACGTCTCAGTCAAGAACATGTCCTGGAACGGCGCGCTGTCCGCCGGCGCCTCGACGGCGTTCGGCTTCATAGCGAACGGCGCGGGCACCGTCCCGAACTCGGTGACCTGCACACCCGCCTGACCCCCCAAGACGTGGTCTCGATATTGCCCTGGGAGCGCGAGACCACAGCCCGGCCGGGCCCGTCCAGCGGGCCCGGCCGGGTCGCTCCCGCCCACGACCACCGCCGCCGCACGCACAGCGGCGTCCCGGCCGGCGTCATCCGCTGGTGAGCCGTGCGGGCGGGCCGCAAGGACGTCCCGGCGCCCGCCGGCCCCCCGGTGGCCACAGACGGTCAGCCCGGTGACCGGCCCTGACCGCCCGCCACGCTCCCCCCGGTACCGGACCCCGGGGGGAGCGTGCCCCCTTCCCTGCGGGGTCGTTCCACGATGCGAGCCAGAGGACGCATGCCGTTCACCCGCCTTGATCGTCCGGCCTAACCCTGGGGTGAGATTTCAGGAAATCGGCCGACACCTACCAACGGCTTGCCGAGAATGGTGAGGGCGTGTAGCGAACGGAACGGGGGATCCAACGTGGCACGGGCTGTCCGGGTGGCGGTCGTCGCCGGAGTTCTCGCCCTCGCGGCGGGGTCGGCTCCCCTGGTCATCGGCGGCGAGCCCAACCGGGTGGTGACCATCGCCATGGCCATCCAGGAGGGCCAGAAGCAGACGCGCTGGGCGGGCGGGCCGGTGCCGTACGTCTGGGGCGGCGGCCACGGCCACCGGCCCGGCCCCTCGCTCGGCACCTGCCAGGGGTACCACGGCTCCATCCGGCCGTGCCCGGCCGCCACGACCAGGGGTCTCGACTGCTCGGGGCTGGTCCGCTGGGTGTACCAGCTCGCCTACAAGGAGGACGTGCTGGGCGGCGGCACCACCGACGACCACGTCCGCCGCCTCCGCAGGGTCCCGGCCGCGACCGCCCGTCCGGGCGACCTGGTCTTCTACGGCAAGGTCCGCAAGCGGTCGGTGAAGACCCACCACGTCGGCATCTACATCGGCGACGGCAGGATGATCAACGCCCTGCGCACCGGCACCACGATCCGCACCGACCCGGTCGACCTGCTTCCCGACCTCGCCGGCTACTACCGCTACGACGGCTGACCGCACGGCCGAGGCCCGGCGCCGGACGGGCGGCCCCGGCCCCGGTCAGGCCCTGTCCAGCCCGTGGCGATCGAGCGCGGCCCGGACCCGGTTGAGCCCCTCCGTTCTCCAGTAGTGCCCGTCGGGCAGCTGGTCGTCCCGGCGCCAGCGCCAGACCGAGAACAACGCCCACATGAGGACGCGGCACCACCAAATCAGGTCGCGGTCGGCCCCCGGATAGTGCTCGTCCGCTTCTTCCGGGGCATGGGCGAGGTCGAACTCGATCGGCCCACGGCAGCACGTCCCGAGGTCCACGAAGAGCCGTCCTCTGCGCGTATTGAGCAGGTTGCCGGGATGCGGCTCGCCGTGCAGCAACTGCTCGCCGGCCGCACCGGAACCGATCGCGGCGCTCAGGCCGCCGAGTGTGTCGCCGAGGAACTCCCGGTCGGGCCCGGACAGCGCCGGAGTCCGCTCTCGGTCGCGGACCTCGCTCAGCGCGCCGGCGACTCGATCGGTGAGGCGCGGCGCCTCCAGGTCGATCTGGCGCAGGGCGGCATGGTGCCGCGTGAGCGCGTCCGCGTAGTGGGCGGGCGCGATCTCCGCCCCCACCGGTTCGTAGTAGGTCCAGAACGAGATGGCGAAGTCGTCACGCGAGTAGACCCGGGGCTCGACCCGAGGATCGAGCTCGGCCACCGGGCCGCCGACTTCGGCGAGACGGCGGGCGACCTCCACCTCGAACCGGGAGTCGGCTCGATGCGCCAGAGGTGCGACCCGGACGAGGACATCGCACGGGGTCAGGCGCAACGCGACGCGGTTCGAGTTGTGGACGACGACCGCATCGTCGGCCTGAAGGCCCAGCGCGGACGCGGTGGCCTTACCGGCCTCGACCGCGCGACGGACTTCCGGCGCCTCCATACCGTCCTCCCCCGATCGTGAGCACACCTCTGGGACCTCGACGCCACACCACACTCGCCCATCGCGCGCCGCGGCGCCAACCGACCGGTCGCGACCCCTCGCGATCAGCTATGGCTACGGGGCCGACGACTCCCGGCGTCTAGCTGTACCGGGTCATGGCGTTGGTGACAGTCGGCTGATCGGTGGAAGTCCGTTCAGTGCGGTGTGAGCTGCCCGGTGAGGGGGTCGCGGTCGGCCAGGTGCGGCTGGCGGTGGCGGCGCAGGATCCGAGAGACGGTCCGCTCGGGTACTCCGGTGTGCGCGGGTCCGCGGCGCATCCGTTGCCAGCAGTCCACAACGACCTTTTCGACCTGGGGCGGGGTGCGGTTGGCGACGCGGTGCGGACGTGAGGAGCGATCGTGCAACCCGGTCCAGCCCTGCTGGTCGTAGCGGCGTACCCACCGGTGGGCGCACTGGCGGGAGATGCCCAGTTCCTTGGCCACATGCGCCACCGGGCGGTGATCGAAACGCACACGCCGTACCAGCAGGATGCGCCCATGAACGGTCAGCCGGGCGTTAGCGTGAGCCATGAGACCTCCGCTTGGGTGAAGACGGCATCTCCACCACATCCGGAGGTCTTCCTATTGATCAAGCACCAGCCTCGGCGCGTCACCAACCTGGTGACCGAGTACAGCTAGCCGAGTCTGTCGTCGAACTCATCCGAGGGACGTGACATGGCACACTCACAGGTTCATCCAACGTCCCTGCCACGAACCGAGTGACGATTCAGCACATAATGTCTCGAGTAGTGATCGTCGGAGCACCCGGGTCCGGGAAGACAACACTGGCCGAACACCTTGGTGCACTGCTGGAGGCCCCGGTCACCGACCTGGACGGCCTCTTCTGGACGCCCGGATGGGGGAAGAGGGCACCGCACGACTTCCGCACGCAGGTCTCCGCTGTCACCCTCAACGACGCCTGGGTGATCGCGGGTAATTACTTTTCACAGGTCAGTGACATCGTATGGTCCCGGGCGGACACCGTTGTCTGGCTCGACCTGCCCAGAAGGGTGACCTTCTACCGGACCGTGCGGCGCACGCTAGAGCAAGCATTCCTGCGCGAAGAGCTCTTCCCTGGCTGTCGTCAATCTGTCTGGGCTGCCTGGCGCGATGGGCTGTTCCACACCAGTTGGGAAGAACCACGTAAAAACCGTCAGCTGATCCCAGCGCTCCTGACGCGTCCACCTCAGCGACACCTGCGGGTGGTCCAACTGCACAGCCGACGCGAGGTCGCGGCGTGGGTCCGAGAATATGCGCGGTCGATTGCCCCTTCCTCCCATAAGGATCGACAATGAACATCAGACGACAGCTGAGTCTGCTCAAACTAGCGGTCCTCGGTTATCTGCTCGCACAGCGCGGTTACACCGTCCTGGACCGGAACCGATGGCCTTTCTCTTCATACAAGATGTTCAGCTTCCGCGGTAAGGACAGGCAGACGCGCCGCCTGGTGCGGGTGTTCACCGACGGTGGGGCTGTTATCGGCCCACTCAATGCCTTGGGCGCTCCTGCCCTTGGAGTTCTTCAGGGTGGACCTCATCCTTAAGCACATCTTCGTCAACAATCAAGATCCACTGCTCAAGACGGCCATGTGCCGTTGGATGTCCATCGAATGAATTGCGCAGGGTGGAATGCCTGGGACGAGGTACGCGGGTCCATCCGGTTACCGTGCGGTCATCTGGCGGTCGCCCTGGAACTCTATCTCGCAGAGGTGGATCTGCGAATCGACGATCCGCTAGATCCACTCCAGGTGCGAAGTCACGGGCGGGCTCCGCTCCGGTGAAGGCGTGACCCTGCGGAGGCGCTCGGCCGGGCGCCCCGCCCGCTTCCTTCACGTCCCACTGCTCCGCCTGACGGCCTGGATGTGACATTTGTCGTATTGAGTGGAGGATGACCGCCACTGCGAGCGATCGCCGTAGTGCTGCCAGAGTGGGAGTGTGGAATCAGCTGATCTCTCCCTCCGGCCGCCGCGGCACCGTGTCAGCCGCACCGCGATCTGGTTCTGGGCGGTACGGGCCACCGTGGGATGGCTCGTACTGCTCGCCGCGCAGGTGGCGTGGCTCCTCGCCGACGACGAACGCGGCCCTCATGTCACGGCCCTCGTCGTCACGGCGGTGCTCGCCGTGGCCCACGTGGCCGTGATGCCTTGGTGGCGCTACAGGGTCCATCGCTGGGAGACGACGGCCGACGCCGTCTACACCCAGTCCGGATGGCTCCGCCAGGAATGGCGCATCGCGCCGATCTCCCGGATCCAGACCGTCGACAGCGAGCGCGGGCCGCTGGAGCAGCTCTTCGGGCTGGCCAACGTCACCGTGACCACCGCCTCGGCCGCCGGGCCGCTGCGCGTCCACGGCCTCGACCGCGACACGGCGCGCCGCCTGGTCGACGAGCTGACCGCGAGCACCCAGGCGGCCACGGGTGACGCGACGTGAGCACCACCGGGGCCGACGACGTGAGCACGACGGGCGCCGGCGACGCGGGCGCGCCGGATGACCTGCCCGGCGGGGCCGGGGACGCCGCCGGGTCTCCGGCGGCTCGGGACGAGGAATGGCGGCGGCTGAGCAGGCGGATGCTGGTCATCCACCCGGTGCAGGAGGTCGTCCGCAGCGCGCCCGCCCTGATAGGCCTGCTGTTCGCCGGGGTGAGCCAGGGCGGCCGCGGGCACCTCTGGAGCCTCGCCGCCCTCGGGCTCACGCTGGTGCTGGGCACGCTGCGATGGTTCACCACCACCTACCGGGTCACCCCGCGGTACGTCCAGGTGCGCAGGGGACTGATCCGCAGGCGGGTGCTGACCGCGCCGCGCGACCGCATCAGGACCGTGGACGTGACCTCCAACGTGATGCACCGCCTCCTGGGACTGGCCAGGGTGGAGATCGGCACCGGCCGTTCGGCGATGAAGGACGGCGGCGCCCTCAAACTCGACGCGCTGCGCGCCGACGAGGTGGCCCGGCTGCGCGACGAGCTGCTGCATCGCCGGGCGTCCGAGGTCACGCCCGTCCAGGCCGGAACGGCGAGCGGCCCGGCGGGGTCCGCGCCGGCCGGCGCGCGAGCACGGCCGGACGCCGCCGACGGCGACCCGTCGCGGCCCGGGCCGTTCAGGGACGGGGCCGCCGGGGAGACCGAGCTGGCGGCGCTGCGGCCCGCGTGGATCAGGTACGGGCCCTTCACCATGTCCGGGCTGGTGACGGCCGGCGTGCTGGCCGGCTTCCTCTCCCGGGTCGCCGGTGAGGGCAACGTGGACCTGCTGGGCATCGGCCCGGTACGGCAGGTGGTCGACCGGTTCGCCCACGAGGCGCTGTGGCTGCAGGTCACGGCCGCGGTGGCCGCGTTCACGGTGTTCGTGGCCCTCGCCTCCACGCTCGGGTACATCCTGGCGTTCTGGCGGTTCCGGCTCACCCGCACGGCGGGGGGCACGCTGCACGTGACGCGCGGGCTGATCACGACGCGGGCGACCACTCTGGAGGAGCGCCGGCTACGGGGCATCGAGCTGAGCGAGCCGCTGCCGCTGCGCCTGGCGGGCGGCGCCCGCTGCATCGCGGTGGCCACCGGCCTGCGCGTCGGCCGCGGGGCGCAGCGCGGAGGGTCGATGCTGTTGCCGCCCGCGCCGCGCGCGCGGGCCGTGGCGGTGGCGGCCGCGGTGATCGGCGCGTCCGATCCGCTCACGGCCGCGCTCACCCCGCACGGCCCGGCCGCCCTCCGGCGCCGGTTCACGCGCGCGCTCGCCGTGTGCGTGCCGGCGACGGCGGCGCTGCTGGCCCTGTGGGAGTGGGCCGGCTGGCCCGCCCTGGGCTGGCAGGCGGCCCTCGTCTGCACGGTCGCGGCGCTTCCCCTCGCGGCCGACCGCTACCGGGGCCTGGGCCACGCGATGACGGCGCGTCACCTGGTCACGCAGTGGGGCACGCTGGTGCGCCGGCGGGTGGCGCTGGATCGGGACGGGATCATCGGCTGGAACATCCGCAGGTCGTTCTTCCAGCGGCGCGCGGGCCTGGCCACCCTCACCGCGACCACGGCGGCCGGCCGCCAGGGGTACGGAGTGTCCGACGTGGCGCTCGGCGAGGCCCTGCGCCTGGCCGACGATGGGATCCCCGGTCTCCTGACCCCGTTTTTGCAAAGGTCAGGGGCATAGGGCGCGGCTTCCGGGGCACTGGAGGGTGCGGTCGCGGACGACGCCGCGCCGGCCGGTCGCGGCCTGCCACCGCACGGTGGCGGCCTGGGACCGGCGAGCGATGAGGGGGGAGCGAGCCTCATGAGCAAGCAGCCGCGAGGCGGGGGCGGATCCGGGCGCGAAGGCGGGCGCCGGCGCGCGACGGCGGCTCCCAGCCCGCAGGAGCACAGCCCGCAGGAGCGGGGCGCTGAGCAGCGCGGCGGTCAGCAGCGCGGCGGTCAGGAGCCGCGGACGCGGTTACGGATGGGAGAGCGGGTGCGGACGGCGATCCGCAGGGCGTACGGGCGCGACGGCAGGCGTCTTCGGGCGGTGGCCCGCGAGGCGTACGGGTGGGCGGATCTGCGCCCCGGCCAGCAGGAGGCGATGGAGCACCTGCTGGCCGGCCGCGACGTCCTGGTCGTCATGCCGACCGGCAGCGGGAAGTCGGCCGTCTACCAGATTCCCGCTCTGCTCCTCGACGGGCCGACGATCGTGGTCTCGCCCCTGATCGCGTTGCAGCGCGACCAGGTGGCCGGGCTCGCCGAGGCGGACGCGGGAGGCGCGGTCGCGGTGAACTCCGCGCAGTCCGACGGCAAGAGCGACGCCTCGCTCGACCAGGTGCACGCGGGCACCGCCGAGTTCGTCTTCCTCTCCCCCGAGCAGCTGGCCAAGCCCGAGGTGGTCGACCGGCTGCGCCGGGCGCGGCCGTCCCTCGTCGCGATCGACGAGGCCCACTGCGTGTCGGCGTGGGGCCACGACTTCCGGCCCGACTACCTGCGGCTCGGCCAGGCGATCGAGCGGCTCGGCCACCCGCCGGTGGTCGCGCTCACCGCCACCGCCGCCCCGCTCGTCCGCGACGACATCCTCACCTCCCTCGGCCTGCCGGACGCCGAGCTGGTCGTGCGCGGCTTCGACCGGCCGAACATCGACCTGGAGGTGCGCAGGTTCGTCGGCAAGGAGGACAAGCGCCGCGCCCTGGTCGAGGACGCCGCCGCCCGCTCAGGCCTCGGTCTGATCTACGTCGCGACCCGGCGCTCCGCCGAGGAGTACGCCGCCGCCCTGCGCGAGGCCGGACGCCGGGCCGAGGCCTACCACGCGGGCATGAAGGCCACCGACCGCCACCGCGTCCACGAGCTGTTCCGCGACGGCGACCTCGACGTGGTGGTCGCCACCTCGGCCTTCGGCATGGGCATCGACAAGCCGGACGTCAGGTATGTCCTGCACGCCGACCCGCCCGAGTCGATCGACTCCTACTACCAGGAGATCGGCCGGGCAGGACGCGACCAGAAGCCGGCGAGCGCCGTCCTGTTCTACCGGCCCGAGGATCTCGGCCTGCGCCGGTTCTTCGCCGGCGGCCGCGTCGACGAGGAGCTGGTGCTCAGGGTGGCGACGCTGGTCGGCGAGCACGGCGGGGTGGTGCCGGTCAGGGAGCTCCGCGACCTGCTCGGCGTCGGCTCCTCCAAGCTGACCGGCGTGGTGAACCTGCTGGAGAGGGTGGACGCGGTCACGGTGACCGAGCGGGGCGACCTGCGCGCCGTCGCGGACGGCCCCTCGCCCGAGCGCGCGGCGGCGCGGGCGGCCGAGCTGGACGAGGCCCGGCGCCGGGTGGACGAGTCGCGCATCGACATGATGCGCGGGTACGCCGAGACCACCGGATGCCGGCGGCGGGCGCTGCTCACGTACTTCGGCGAGCCGTACGAACGGGCCTGCGGGAACTGCGACACCTGCCGCGCGGGCACCGCCGCCGAGAGCATCCCCGCCGAGCCGGCCGACGCGGCGCCCTTCGCCATGCACGCCAAGGTCCGGCACAGCGAGTGGGGCCCGGGGGTCGTCATGAGCCGCGAGCCGGACCGCGTCACGGTCCTGTTCGAGGAGGTCGGCTACAAGACCCTCTCCCTGGAGGCCGTGGAACGCGAGAACCTCCTCACCCCGGCCTCCTGATGGGAGCTACCGGGGATGCCGTTCGGGCGGACTGACCCGTCCCGCCGGCCCGGCGCCGACGGAGAGGCCCATCGGACGGCAGGGAGCGCACCCGGCGAAGGCGGGCGATCACGGCGCTAGACGGCGAGACGGCGGCGGTGGGCGCGCTGACGGCAGGTCGGGCCGCAGTAGCGGGGTGGCCGCCCGGTGACGCGGACGGGCAGCCGCGCGCCGCACTCCGCGCAGTGCCTCAGCGCGGGGGTTTCGTGACCTGGCGGGGAGGGCGCGTCACGGAACGGCCCGGCTTTCGTGACGGGCGAGGCGCGCAGTCCGTCCAGCAGCAGCCGCACCAACCGGGTGCCGCGTGCCAGGTCCCGGTGCGCCGAACGCAGCGCCACACCGCCGGCGACCAGCGCGGACAGATCGTCGGCCCGTACGTCGGCGCGGATCGCGCCGGCCTGTTTCGCGTCGTGCAGCAGGCGTTCCAGCGCCTCGTGGAACCGCTGGGCCGCCGCGTTCAGCACGGCGCGCGGCCAGCCCCGGTCGACGGTGAGCACATCGCAGAAGTGCCGGCGGCCCGCCGACTTCTCGATCGCTTCGAGCAGGAACCCGAACAGCGCGTCACCGGGCGGAGCCTGGGCGGCCCACCGGCCGGCGGCGGCCACCAGACGCTCGATGTGCCGCGCGAGCACCGCCTCGACCAGGATCTCCTTGGTGGGGAAGTGCCGGTAGACGGTGCCGGCGCCGACCCCGGCGCGTTGCGCGATCCGGCCGAGTGACACCTCAAGCCCTTCTTCGGCGAACACGCGCATCGCCGTGCGCAGGACGATCTCTCGGTTGCGGCGGGCGTCGGCGCGGCCGGCGGGCGCCGCACCCGATGCTGCTGCCATGTCACGTAATCCTTGTCCACGATGAGAAACGGGGGAGCATTCCGATTCGTGCCAGTATCCACCCGCTGCGGAAAGGACACCATGACCACCGCGACATCGGCCGAAGCCGACTCCCCGATCCTCGTCACCGGCGCCACCGGCAAGCAGGGCGGCGCCACGGCCCGGCGGTTGCTCGCCGAGGGCCGGCCGGTGCGAGCCCTGGTGCGCGACCCGTCCGCACCCGCCGCCGCGGCGCTGGAGGCCGCGGGCGCCCGGCTCGTGCGCGGAGACTTCGACGATCCCGCGAGTCTGCCGCCCGCGCTGGACGGCGCCGCCGCCGTGTTCGCCATACCGCCGGTGGCCTACGGACCCGCCGGGCCGGAGACCGCGCTCGAAGCGGCCCGCGGCCGGGCGCTGATCGACGCCGCGGCCGCGGCGGGGATCGAGCAGATCGTGCTCAGCACCGTCGCCTCGGCGTCCTCCGCGTCGCCGGTGTCGGAGGGCAAGGCACTGATCGAGGAGTACCTGCGCGACCACATCGCGCTGCCCACCGTGCTGCGCCCGGTCCGGTTCATGACCAACTACCTCGCCGTCGGGACGATCGGCATCGACGGCATCTCCGGCGGCGTACACCGGCACCTCTTCTCTCCCCACAAGCCCATGCAGGTCATCGCGCTGGAGGACATCGCCGAGTTCGCCGCGCTCGCGTTCGCGGACCCGGCCCGGTTCGCCGGGCGGACCCTGGAACTGGCCGGCGACGAACCGACCCCGGTCGAGGCCGCCGCCGCGATCACCGAGGCCACCGGCATCCCGGTCCGGTACCGGCAGATCACCGACGACGAGGCCGCCGCGCTCGGCCCGCACATCGCCGAGACCAAGAAGCGCTGGAACGCCGGCCACCGCTGGCACGCCGACATCGAGGCATTGCGCGTCATCCACCCCGGACTGCGCACCCTGACCGACTGGCTCACCGAATCGGGCGCCGCCGCCATCCGCGCGCGGCTCGCCACAGGCTGACTTCGAAGGAGCGGCCCGTTCACGAAAAGGCCGCCCGAGGGGGCTCGGGCGGCCTTGGCGAGGATGGCGTCAGGAGGAGCGGGGTGCGGGGATGGGACGGGTGGCGGGTTTACTGCCGGGGATGAGCGGGGTGCCGAGGATGGCGTGGGCGACGACGGCGAGGCAGACGAAGCCGAGGACCAGGCCCCAGCTCACGTCGGTCAGGTGGTGCATGCCGCGGTACAGCCGGGAGACCGCGACGATCAGCGGGGCGGCCAGGCCGAGGATCCACCACAGGGCCTTCAGCGCCGTGTGGCGGTGGGTGTGCAGGGCGAGAACGAGGGCCATCCCGCAGTAGAAGCCGACGGCGGCGCTGGTGTGCCCGGAGGGGAAGCTGGAGGTGGGCGGCGCGGGGTCCAGATGGTGGACGCCGGGCCTCGGGCGCTGGATGAACACCGTGGTCAGCAGGAAGACGATCGACTGCGACCAGACGGCCAGGATGATGAACACCGACTCGCGCCACCGGCCGAAGGCGAACCGGAACACCAGGGCGGCGACCGCGGTGAGCACGACGATCACCGGGGTGTCCGACAGCATCGATCCGTAGTGGGTGAGCGTGTTGAGCACCGGGGTGCGGTCCGCCGCGAGCCCCTGGTTGACGGCCAGCTCGCCGGCGATCTCGCTGTGGAGCGGCCTGGTGATCAGCCAGCCGACGCCGAGTGTCACGACCGCCAGCGCCGCGAGCGGGGCCAGCAGGAGTTGTAGCGTCCACCTGGCGGTCTCGGACCACCCGGTGCCGCGTCCGGCCGCCACTCTAGTGTCGGTGACCATGCGCACTTCCCTTCGTTGAGATGTCCTGCATCGCCTCCGGCTCCACGCCCTCGCGGTGCGGTTCCGCCGGACGGCGCCCGATGTCCCGGCGCCAGGTCTCGAAAGCGGCGGCGGTCCCCGCGACGACGGCGGCGCCGAGCACGATGCCCGCCACCACGTCGCTGACCCAGTGGACGCCGAGGGCGACCCGCGTGTACGCCACGCCGAGCACGATGACCGCGCCGGCGATCCAGGCGATCACCCGCTGCCGGCGGGTGAGCAGCGGCATCACCAGGAGCAGGACGATGCCGACGCCGAGCGTCGCGTTGACGGCGTGCCCGGAGGGGAACGAGGCGCCGGGGGCCAGGTCCACCGGGTTGGGCAGGTGTGGGCGGGCGCGGGCGACGACCACCTTGAGCGCCAGCCCGAGCAGCCCGCCGACGGTGATCGTGGTGACCGCCCAGGCCGCCAGGCGCGGGGCGCGCTTGTAGACCAGCCAGACGGCGGCGGCGCCGACCACGACGCGCCAGGGGCCCGGCCCGAAGACGTCGGTCCACAGCCGCAGGAAGCCCACCCACCCGGGATGGGCGACGGCGTAGGAGTGCAGCGAGTCCGCCACGCCCTCGTCCAGCCGGTTGAGCGGCCCGAACGAGGTCTCCACCAGCACCAGCAGGAGCGTGAACGGGACCAGGATGAGGAACAGCGCGCCGGAGGCGAGCGCCAGGCGCAGCCCGAGCCGGGCGTCCCTCCGTCTGCCGGCCGGGCCGCCCTTGCCCGCGGCGAACCGGTCGCGGATTCCCCTCCCGCGCCGGAGCCGGCGCCCGTTCGCGAAGATGCTCATGAGTTCGGGTCTCCCCCCTGGTCGCCCGTCGTGCGCCGTACGGTCCCGGCCGGGCCGGGGTCGGGGACGACCGGATCGCCGATCCCGCCGCGGCACGCTTCCAGCTGGGCCGCGAACGACAGGCCGAGGAACAGCGCGATGGAGCTGAGCAGCGACCACAGCAGCAGCGCCATCACCGCGGTCAGCGGGCCGTAGGTCTCGCCGAACGAGCCGTTGTTCTCGATGTAGAAGGTCAGCGCCCAAGTGAACAGCAGCCACAGGGCGAGCGCGACGACGCCTCCGGCGGCGAGCCAGGAGTGGCCGGGCTGCTTGCGGCGCGGCGCGGCTTCGAACAGCACCGACGCCGACAGCAGGGCGAGCAGGAAGCCGACCGGCCAGCGCAGCAGCGTCCAGGTCGTGAGGGCCATGTCGCTCCAGTGGTACACCTCGGCGAGCGAGCTGCCGATGGCCTTGCCGCCCACCATGACCGCGAAGCCGAGGGTCATGGCGGAGCCGGCGGTGACCGCCATCAGCACCGCTTTGGCGTACTTGCGGCGGAAGGGGCTGTCGCGTTCGACGCCGTAGATGCGGTTGGCGCCTCGCTCGACCTGCGCCATGGCGGTGGTCAGGCCGATCAGCGCCGTCACCAGGCCGAACCAGAGCGCGATGGCGCCGCCGTGGCCGGCGTGCCGGCTGCTGACCGCGAGCGCGTCCTTGACGACCTCCGCCCCCGAGCCCGGGATGAACTCGTGGATGGTCAGCTGCACGACCCGCCCGAGCCGCTCCTGGTGCAGCACGCTGCTGAGCCCGACGACGGCGATGGCGCCGGGGATCACCGACAGGCAGATCTGGAAGGCCAGGGCCCGCGAGTTGCTGAAGCCGTCCCCGTACCGGAACCGGACGAAGGAGTCGCGCACCAGGTGCCATCCGCCGTAGTGGCGCAACGTCGCCCAGGCGTCGTCCGCGCTCAGCTCGTCGCCGCTCATCGATCTGGTCTGCGGTACGGCGGTCGCCGTTCCCATCGTCAGCCCTCCGTTCCGCGCGGCGTGCGCAGCAGCAGGGCTCCGGCGCGCGTCTCGACGGACATGGTGGCGCCGTACCCGAGGGGGTCGCCGTCGCATTCGTGCAGGACGGGCGGGTCCACCGTGATGACGGCGCGGGCCGCCGTGTGCCGCTCCGCGCGCCGGTCGTGGCGCCGGGACCGGGTCAGGACGCGCCAGGCCACGCGCGCCCAGTCCATCGGGGTGCGCGGGGCGAAGACGAGGATGTCGAGCAGCCCGTCGTCCGGCCGGGCCTCGGGCAGCAGTTCCAGCCCGCCCTGGAGCCGGCCGACGTTGCCGACGAGGACCATGATCGCGCGTCTGCGCAGCGGCGGGCGGTCGTCGAGGGTGAGCGTGACGTGAAAGGGCCGGTCGGTGATGTGCTTGACCACGCCGCCGACGTAGGCGAGCCAGCCGATGCGGTTCTTGGCGTCCTCGCTCGTGCTGTCGGCCATGGTGGCGTCCAGGCCGATGCCCGCCATGACGACGAACGGGCGCCCGTCGAGGACGCCGAGGTCGACGGCCCGGGTGTCGCCCTCGACTCCCACGCGGACGGCCTCGGGGAGCGTGGCCGGCAGGCCGAAGTTGCGGACCAGCAGGTTGCCGGTGCCGGCGGGCAGGACGGCCAGCGGCACGCCTTTGCCCATGAGGCCCTCGGCGCATCCGCGGACGGTGCCGTCGCCTCCGGAGGCGAAGACGAGGTCGACGCCCTCGGCCAGGGCCTTGGCGGTCGCGCCCGCGCCGGGGTCCCCGGCGGTGGTCTCGTACCACAACGGCTCGTCCCAGCCGTGCCGCGCGAGTTCGGCGGTCACGTCGGCACGATGGCGGTCCGGGTCGGCGACCCGGAGGGGATTCATGATCACTGCGGCTCGTGGCACGGCGATGCGTGCTACCCCGATCGCGGCGCTTTGAACGGATGTCCAGCGACATCCGCCCCCTTACGGGCCGGTACGGCAGTTCAGCACTGTTTGCGGGCTTTGTCGGATGACGTCCGGTTGACCGGCGCGAACGTCCGGCCGACCGGCGCGCATCGGGCTCAGGCGCCGGAACCGACCTCGCAGACGACGCAGCTGATGTTGTCGGGGCCGCCGCCGTCCCTGGCCAGGGCGATCAGCCGGTCGGCCGCCTCGCCGAGATCTGCGAACGACGTCAGCGTCTCGTGCAGCGCCTGCGGGCCCACCACGCCGCTCAGCCCGTCGGAGCAGAGCAGGTAACGGTCGCCCGGACGCGCCTCGCGCATCGACAGGTCGGGCTCCACCGAGCCGCTGCCGCCGAGCGCCCGCATGAGCAGCGACCTGCGCGGATGCGCGGCGGCCTGCTCGGCGGTCATCTGCCCGTCGTCCACGAGCGACTGCACGAGGGTGTGGTCACGCGTGATCTGGTACAGGCACCCCTCGCGCAGCATGTACGCGCGGGAGTCGCCGATGTGGGCCAGGGCGAAACGCCCGCCGTCCCACAGCATGGCGGTCAGCGTGGTCCCCATGCCGGTGAGCTTGGGGTCGCGATCGGCCATGTCCCTCAGCCGCCGGACCGCCTCGGTGATGGCGGCCTCCATCGCCCCGAGCAGGTCACTGCTCGGCGGCTCGCCGTCCAGGACGGACAGCGCGGCGATGACGGTCGCGCTGGCGACCTCGCCATGGCTGTGCCCGCCCATGCCGTCGGCCACGGCGAGCAGACGCGGGCCGGCGTACACCGAGTCCTCGTTCTGCTGCCGGCGCAGGCCGACGTCGGTGCGAGCCGCATAACGCAACGTGAACGACGCGTTGTTTGACATGCCCTCAGTAAATCATTGGTTGAAACACTTCACAAGCACATATTCTGTGGATTGGAGCGGCAAGGTGGACTAATCTGGCCCTTGGCCGCCAAGGTATCGGTAGGCGAGCAGGGAGAGGCGACGCTTATGGCACACGACGCCACGTTGAACGCGGGCGACATCGCCCGGCTCGCCGACGTCGGGCGGGCGGCGGTGAGCAACTGGCGGCGCCGCTACGACGACTTTCCCCAGCCTGTGGGCGGGACGGCCGCGAGCCCGCTTTTCTCCCTTCCCGAAGTCGAAGACTGGCTGCGCCGTAACGGCAAATCGTATGAGATGTCGCTGGGAGACCGCGCGTGGCAAGGGTTACGGGCCTCCGGTGACGACCTGCGCCTGGGCGACCTGGTGGGCTGCGCGGGGGCCTTCCTGCTGTACCTGCGGCGCGACCCTGACGGGTGGACGGCCATCACCCGCAGCCACGAGCCCGCCAAGCGGCTGCACCAGGCCGCCGCCGCCGCGACGGCCGACCTGCCCGTGCCGGTCGACTGGAGCCTGATCGACATCCGGCTGTACCGGCTGCTCGCCGACCTCGCGCAGGAGCAGGGGGCACGGGAGGCCTTCGAGCTGCTCTGCGAACGCTACATCGAAGCCCACTCCCGCCGCCTGCCGGTCACCCGCGCCGACCACGCCGAGCTGATGGCGCGCATCGCCGGCGCCGCTCCCGGCCGGCCGGAGTCCGCGTCACCGCCCGCCGGCGGTCCGGCGAGCGTGTTCGACCCCGCGTGCGGCGTCGGCGCGCTGCTGCTCCCGTTCGGCGGAGCGCGCGTGCTCGGGCAGGAGAGCAGCGAGACGACGGCGCTGCTCGCGGCCGTGCGGCTCGCGCTGCGCGGCTCCCCCGCGCGCCTGGTCGCCGGCGACTCGCTCCGGCAGGACGGCTTCCCCGACCTGCGGGCCGACGTCGTGGTCTGCGACCCGCCGTTCAACGAGCGCGCGTGGGGCTACGAGGAGCTCACCGGCGACCCCCGCTGGGAGTACGGCCTGCCGCCGCGCGGCGAGCCGGAGCTCGCCTGGGTGCAGCACTGCCTGGCCCGCGTGCGCCCCGGCGGCCTGGTCGCCATCCTGATGCCGGCCGCCGCGGCGAGCCGGCGTCCCGGCAAGCGCATCCGGGGCAACCTGCTGCGCGGCGGGGCGCTGCGCGCGGTGCTCACGCTCGCCGCCGGCGGACCCGACCTGTGGCTGCTGCGCCGCCCCGAGCCGGGCGAGCGGCCCCCCTCGCAGGTGCTCATGCTGGAGGCCGCCGACGGCCTGGCGGGCGTCGAGGCCGCCTGGCGGGCCTTCGCCGCCGACCCCGAGGGCGTGCCGCCCGCGCCCGGCCGCGCCGTGCGCATCATCGACCTGCTGGACGACGAGGTCGACCTCAGCCCCGCGCGCCATCGCCCGCTCCCGGGCGAGCAGGACGCCGCGGCGGAGTTCGGCCGGGCGCGCGAGCGCTTCGCGGCCGCCGCCGTCTCGCTGGCCGGCGCGCTTCCGGACGTCGCACCGCTCGCCGAGGCGCGCGAGCTGCCCACGACGACCGTCGGCGAGCTGGTCAGGGCGGGCATCGTCACGATCCACCAGGGCCCGCAGAAGATGGCGACCGACGCCGGCGACCTGCCGGTGCTCACCGTCGCCGACCTGGTCGCCGGCGGGCCGCCGTCCGGGCGCGCCCCTGCCGGCGCCGGGCGGCTCACCCTCGCGGCCGGGGACGTCGTCGCGGCGGTGGTGACCGGCGACGGCGCCGCCCGCGTGGTCACCGAGGCGGGCGCGGTGCTCGGGCCCCAGCTCCACCTGTACCGCTGTGATCCCGACCGGCTCGACCCCGAGTTCCTGGCCGGATACCTCCGCTACGCCGGCGCCTCAGGAGCCGCGCGTTCCTACTCCGGCGGGAGCCGGGTCGACGCCCGCCGGATGCGCGTCCCGCTGCTGTCCCTCGCCGAGCAGCGCGAGTACGGCAGGGCGTTCCGCGAGCTGCTGGCCCTCTCCGACGGCCTGCGCGAGACGGCCGCCCTGGGCGACCGGCTCGTCCGGCTAGGCTTTGACGGGCTGATCGGCGGTCATCTGCGGCCCGGCCGTTGAGGGTGTATTTTTCCCCGAAAGATCATCAGGAGGGGCGAATGGTCATCGGCGACCGGTACGTGCTCGACGACCTGCCTCTCGGCCAGGGCGGCATGGGCGCCGTCTACGGCGGCCACGACAGGCGCCTCGACCGCAAGGTCGCCGTCAAGTTCCTGCGCTTCCCAGGCGGCCACGACGAGGAGCTCGAACAGCGCTTCATGCGCGAGGCGCGCATCCTGGCCCGGCTGGAGCACGCGGGCGCGCCGATCCTGTACGACTTCGGCGCCTACGAGCGCCGCCTGTTCCAGGTCATGCAGTTCATCGACGGCGTCACCGTCGCCGACCTGGTGAGCGAGCACGGGCCGCTGCCGGTGCCGTGGGCCGCCGCCATCGCCGCCCAGGCGTGCGCCGTGCTGTCGGCCGCCCACGCCCTGTCCATCTGCCATCGCGACCTCAAGCCGACCAACCTGATGCTGTGTCCCGACGGCAGCGTCAAGGTGCTGGACTTCGGGCTGGCGATGCTCCGCGAGGCCGACGTCGCGCAGTTCACCCGCATCGGCCAGATCCTCGGCACCCCGGCGTACATGTCGCCCGAGCAGATCCAGAGCGGGGTGGCGAGCCCGCGCAGCGACCTGTACTCCCTCGGCTGCGTTCTGCACGAGATGCTCACCGGCCGTCAGCTGTTCGTCGGCCCGACCGAGTACGCCGTGTTCGAGAAGCAGGTGAACGAGCGGCCGCCCGGCGTCCCCGGCGTGCCGGGCGAGCTGGACCGGCTGATCGCCGGCCTGCTGGAGAAGAGGCCGGAGGACCGCCCGGCCGACGCCAACGCGCTGTACGACCGCCTGCAGCCCTTCGCGGTCGACCTGCCCATGCTGCCGGGCTTCCTGACCCCGCCGTCGGTCCCGAGCCCCGGACGCATGTACGCCCGCGTGGTCGGCCGGGTGCTCCCCTGAAGCCGCCCGGGCCCCTCGAAACCACCCGCGCCTCCCCGGCGGCCGGTCAGCGGCCGTCCAGGGCGTTCAGCTTGGTCAGCACGGCGCCGAAGATGTCGTGAAGCTGGTGTACCTGCTCGGGGGTGAGCTGGTCGAACAGCACGCGCCGCACCTGCTCGACGTGGCCTGGGGCGGCCGCGGCCAGCGCGGCGAACCCCTCGTCGGTGAGCGTGGCGAGGGTCGTGCGGTTGTCGCCGGGACGCTTGGAGCGGTACACCCAGCGCTGTGCCTCCAGCTTGGCGACCGCGTGCGAGAGCCGGCTCGCCGACGACCGCACCATGCGGGCCAGCTCGGTCATCGTCAGCGTGCGGCCGGGCGCCTCGGAGAGCATGGCGAGGATCACGTAATAGGCGTGCGGCATGCCGGCCTCACGCTGCAGCTGCCGGTCGAGCGACTCGTTCAGCAGCCGGGAGGCCCAGATGTAGGCGCGCCACGCCTTCTGCTCGTCATCGTCCAGCCACCGCGTCTCGGTCACGACACCAGTCTATTTTAGTTGAACGCTCAAACATATACCATGACCGGGCTCCGGCGGACGCTCAGGAGTACACCAGGGTCGGCGCGCCCGGGGCGTACTCGGTGTGGATGTGGTGCGCCGGCACCCCGATGTGCATCAGCCGCGCGGCGGTCGCCTGCACCATGTCCGGCGAGCCGCAGACGAAGACGTCGCCGTCCAGCGCGACGCGGTGGTTGAGCAGCGCGTCCACGGCGTTCTCCCGCCGCCACCCGTCGAGCTCGTCCGACACCGCCTGCACCACCCGCAGGCGGCGGTGATGACCGCGCAGCTCGCGCAGGTCGCGCACGTCGTAGGCGTCACCGGGGTGGCGCACGCCGTGGAACAGGTCGATGCTCGGCCGCTCGGGCAGCCACATCGACTCCTCGATGAGCGCCTTGAGCGGGGCGAGGCCCGTGCCCCCCGCGATGAAGATCAGGTGCGGGGTGCCGGCCCGTTCGAGCAGCAGCGAACCGCGCGGCGGGCCGAGCAGCAGCGTGTCGCCGACCCGGGTGTGGTGGGCGAGCGCGGTGCTGACCCAGCCGCCCGACACCACCCGCACGTGGAAGGTGAGCAGGTTGTCCCTGCGCGGCGCGTTGGCGATGGAGTACGGCCGCCACACCTTGGGCCAGTGCGGCGTCTGCACCGTCGCGTACTGGCCGGCCTTGTACGCGTACGGCTGCGTGGGCTCGACCGTGATCACGGCGATCTCGCGCGTGCGCATCTCGTGCCCCACCACGACGCCGTTCCACAGCGGCGGGACGTAGGCGGCGTCCTGCTCGGCGGCCTTGATCATCACGTCGGCGATGAACTGGTAGGCGTCGATCCACGCCGTGTCGTACACCGACCGCCACGCGCTGCCCGCGTTGGCCCGCATCGCGATGACCAGGCAGCGGCCGACGGCGGGGTAGTGCTCGGGCAGCACCCCGTACTTGCGGTGGTCGCGGGCGAGCTGGCCGAGATAGTCCATGACCCCGTCGGCGTCGTCCAGGCTCAGCACGACGCGGGTGAGCGCCTGGAACAGCCGGTCGCGCTGGACGTCCATCGCGGGCGGGAACATCTCGCGGATGTGGGGATAGTCGGCGAACAGCTTGGCGTAGAAGTGCATGGTGACCCGGTCGGCCACCGGCTCGACCAGGGCCCAGCTCTGGCGGATCAGTCCGATGTCGATGCTCATGGTGTCACTCAGCCGACCGGCCCGCTCCTTCTCGCTCCCTCTGCGTGGACCGCATGCGGGCGACTCCGAAGTAGTCGTCGCCGGCGGGCCGGCGGGACTCCCCGTCGCGCGCCCTGCGGTCCTGGCGGGTCAGCAGAGGGATGTGCTTGGAGCAGTGGATGTAGGCCTCTTCCACGTCGACCACGACCCACCGGTCGGCGCGGCGGCCGGGCGCCGTCTGGTCCTCGTCCACCAGCCCGTGGCGGCGGGCCGCGTCGTAGGCGGTGGTGATGGTGGCCGAGCCGTTGACGTGCAACCCCACGCGGTCTTCGAAGAAGTCGATGAAGAGCAGGCTGATGTGGGGGTTCTCCATGATGTTGCCCATGCTCGCGAGCACGCCGTTGCCGCGGAACTCCGGGTAGATCAGCCGGGTCGGCTGGAGCACCCGGACGAACCCGGGCGGGCCCGCGCGGAAGGAGGTGTCGCAGTTGCCCCGCGCGTCGGAGGTGCCGATGAAGGCCATCTCCTGGCGGGCGACGAACTCCTGCATGTCGGGCGTCAGATGATCCACCACCTGCCGGTTGTAGAAGCGAAGCGCACGCTCGCGGGTGGCAAAAAGCCCCTGCAGCAGGTGCTCGCCTCTCGATCCGGGGAGATGCTCGTCCCCCGGACCCCCGTACGGCCCGTGTTGGCCCATCAATGCTCCTATCACCGTCCGGCCGCCGACAGCCGCGCGACCGCTGCCGCACCTTGCCCCTGACAAGACCACAGAAACCCCATGGACAACTTTTGTCACATTAGCGGGCGATCAGCCCCATGGCGACGAGCACCGGAAATATTCCTGACATTTCCCTGTCATGTGAGCCGGGCTCGTACTCGACGGCGCCGATCGGCGGCGTGGCGACCGTTTGGCCCGCGCCCCCCGGGTATGGCTGAGCTGGACCGGACATACGCGAGGAGGCGACGATGACCACCTTCGGATATTTCCTGTCCTGTGAGGAACACGGGCCCAGGGATCTCATCCGCCAGGCCGAGCTGGCCGAACGCGCCGGGTTCGAGAACCTGTGGATCTCCGACCACTACCATCCGTGGCTGGACGAACAGGGGCAGAGCCCGTTCGTCTGGTCGGTGATCGGCGCCATCGCCCAGGCCACCTCTCTGCCCGTCACCACCGCCGTCACCTGCCCGCTGGTCCGCGTCCATCCGGCGGTCATCGCCCAGGCCGCCGCCACCAGCGCGGTGATCAGCCAGGGCCGGTTCCGGCTCGGCGTCGGCACCGGGGAGGCGCTCAACGAGCACATCCTGGACACCCGCTGGCCGCCGGCCGCCGAACGGCTGGAGATGCTGGAAGAGGCCGTCGAGGTGATGCGCAGGCTGTGGACCGGCGAGCTGGTCACCCACCGGGGCACCCACTACAAGGTCGACACCGCCCGCCTGTACACGCTGCCGGACCGGCCGCCGCCGGTCTACATCTCCGGCTTCGGCGACAAGTCGGTCGAGCTGGCCGGGCGCATCGGCGACGGCTACATCTGCACCGGGCCGAACGCCGAGCTGGTCGAGAAGTTCCACGCCGCGGGCGGCGAGGGCAAGCCCGTCCAGGGCGGCCTGAAGGTCTGCTACGCCGAGGACGCCGCGCAGGCCCGCAAGACCGTCCACCGCCTGTGGCCGACGCAGGGCATCCAGGGCGAGGCGTCCCAGCTGCTGCCGCTGCCGCGCCACTTCGAGCAGCTCGCCGAGATGGTGTCCGAGCAGGACGCGACCGCCTCCACCCCGTGCGGCCCCGATCCGGAGGCGCACGTGGAGGCGATCAAGCAGTACATCGACGCGGGCTTCGACGAGATCTACATCAGCCAGATCGGCCCCGACCAGGAGGCGTTCTTCGACTTCTACGCCAAGGAGGTCCTTCCCCGGCTGCGCTGACCGCGCCACGTCCGGCGGGCGACCGCCTCCCGCGCGACCGCCCGCTCCGGCCCGCGCGTGACTCCCCCTTCGCCGACGAGTGCCTGGAAAACCGGTGCTCACGTTTAGCCGCCGATGGACGGGCACATCGCACTTCACCTGTAGGCCATCGTGAGACACCCGGGTGCGGCCCGGGAAGGGGGTGCGTCCTTGGACGCTTCGCGCGTGGGCCGCGCGGCCGCGGCGGTCGTCGCCGCCGGCGCTCTCGCCGCGTGCGGCGGCGTGGGGGCGAAGCCGGGCGGAGCCGCCGGCGGCGGACGTGGCGGCGGGGCGGGCACCCTGACCACGATGGGGTTCGGCCTGCCGGACGAGATCGCCACCGTGCGCGTCGACGCCTTCAAGAAGGCCCACCCGGACGTCACCGTGCGGATCAACCAGGGGCAGTTCGACGAGCAGGCGTTCCTGTCGGCCGTCGCCGCGGGCGACCCGCCGGACGTGGTGTACATGCCGCGCGAGCGCCTGGGCGGCTACGCCGCCCGCAGCGCCATCCAGGCGCTGGACGCCTGCATCGCCACCCAGAAGATCGCCACGGACGACTACTACCCCGCCGCCCGGGAGCAGGTGCGGTACGACGGCAAGTGGTACGCGATCCCCGAGTTCTACAACTCGATCATCCTGCTGGTGAACGACAAGGCCGCCAAGGACGCCGGCGTGGACCCCGCGTCCATCGACACCTCCGACTGGGACGGGCTGGCCCGCCTGGCCGCGAAGATGAACAAGGCCGACGGCGGGAAGATCCGGCGGTTCGGCTTCTACCCCAAGCTGCCGGAGTTCCTGCCGCTGTGGGCCAAGGCCAACGGCGCCGACCTGCTCTCCCCCGACGGCCGCACCGCGCATCTGGACGACCCCAAGGTGGTCGAGGCGCTGGAGTACGTCGACCGGCTGGTCAAGGCGCAGGGCGGGTGGACCCGGCTCAAGGCGTTCACCGACACCTTCGACTACTTCGGCGCCGACAACCCGTTCACCAAGGACCAGGTCGGCGCGATGCTCACCGAGCAGTTCCTGGTCAGCTCGATGGCCGGCACCAGCCCGGACGCCGGCATCACCGTCCTGCCGTTCAAGGACCGGCGCGGCGAACCGGTCAACAACGTGGGCGGCAACGCCTGGGTGGTGCCCAAGGGCGCCAGGAACCCCGACGCCGCGTGCGCGTGGATGAAGACCATGACCTCGGCCGACACCTGGATCGCGGCGGCGAAGGCGCGCGCGGCCAAGCGGGCGCAGGAGGGCAAGGTCAACATCGGCACCTACACCGGGAACATGAAGGCCGACGAGGTGATCTTCTCGCAGGTCGTGAAGCCGAGCGGCCACCGGGCCTACGACCAGGCCGTCACGACCATCCGCTCGGTGCAGCAGGCCGGGTTCGTGGTCCCGCAGTCCGGGGCCGCCGCCGAGTTCACCAAGGCGTGGCAGGACGCGGCGGCCCGCGTGCTGCTCGGACGGCAGCGGCCCGGCCCCGCGCTGAAGCAGGCTCAGCAGGAGGCCCAGCGGGCGCTCGACGAGGCGAACCACCCATGACCCCGTCACGGTCCCGAGCAGACGACCGGCGAAAGGAAGGTGAGGGCGATGACACACCGCGACCCCGTAGCCCAGGACGGCGACCACGGCGCGCACCACAGTGCGCACCCCAGCGCGCACCACGACGCGCACCACGACGGCATGACCTCCCTGTGGTCCCGGATCGGCTGGGAGTGATCGGCGGGCCGGCGGGAACCCGGCGAGGCGAGCGTCGAGGGTGAGGAGAACGCGCTTTGAGACCCGGTGGGCGTACGTCTTCCTCCTGCCGTGGCTGATCGGGCTGGTGGTCTTCCAGGCCGGGCCCATGGTGGCCAGCCTGGCGCTGTCGTTCGCCGACTACGACCTGATCGACAGCCCGCGCTTCGCCGGCCTGTCGAACTACGCCAGGATGCTGGAGGACCCCAAGGTCGCCCGCGCGATCGGCAACACCGTGCTGTACACGTCGCTGCACGTGCCGCTGGCGATCGTGGCGGCGCTCGCCCTCGCCCTGATCCTGAACCGGGTCACCGGGCGCGCCGCCGGGGTCTTCCGCACCATCTTCTACCTGCCGTCCATGACGCCGTACGTGGCGGTGGGCGTGCTGTTCCTGTTCCTGCTCAACGGCCAGGCCGGCATGGTCAACCAGTTCCTCGGGCTGTTCGGGGTGGAGGGGCCGCAGTGGACCACCGACCCTGACTGGGTGCTGCCCGGCATCGTGCTGATGTCGCTGTGGAACCTCGGGACCACCACGATCATCCTGTTCACGGCGCTGCGCAACGTGCCCAGGAAGCTGACCGAGGCCGCGATGATCGACGGCGCGGGGCCCTGGCAGCGGCTGCGCTCGGTCACGCTGCCGATGATCGGCTCGGCGCTGTTCTTCGTGGTGGTGATCAACACCATCACGTCGCTGCAGATGTTCGACCAGGTCTACACGATGTTCTTCGGCAACCAGATCGCCCAGCAGTCCTACGGGGACGCCGCCCTGTTCTACGTCGTCTACCTGTTCCAGCAGGCGTTCCAGTTCCTGCACATGGGCTACGCCTCGGCGCTGGCCTGGCTGCTGTTCCTGGTCATCGCGGTGATCACGTTCATCCAGGTGAAGGTGGGCGACCGGCTGGTCTACTACGAGGCCGAGGAGCACGCCGGATGACCGCCATCGACCACATGAGCTCGGCGGCCGCGGCGCCCGCCGCCTCGGGGCCGCAGGCCGACACCGCCGGCCGGGGCACGCGCAAGGTGTTCTTCCTCACGATCCTCGCCGCGACCTCGGCGGTCTTCCTGTACCCGTTCGTCTGGCTGGTGGTGGCCTCGCTCAAGCCGCGCGACCGCACCTTCGCCGACCCGTTCCTGCCGTGGCCGCGCCCGTTCGCGCCGGGGAACTACCTGGCGGTGTGGGACGCGGCCCCCGTGCTGAGCTGGCTGGTGAACTCGCTGGTCGTCGGGGTCGCCGCCGCCGCCACGGTCACGCTGTCGAGCGCGTTCGTCGCCTTCGGCTTCGCGTACTTCCGCTTCCCCGGCCGCAACCTGCTGTTCGGCAGCGTGCTCGCGACCATGATGCTGCCCGCGGCGGTCACCCTGGTGCCGACGTACCTGATCTGGAACTCCGTCGGGCTGACCGGCACGCAGGTGCCGCTGTGGGCGGGCAACCTGTTCGGCTCGGCCTTCTACATCTTCCTGCTGCGCCAGTTCCTGCTCGGCGTGCCGAGGTACGTCTTCGAGGCCGCGCGGGTGGACGGCGCGTCGTACTTCGACCTGTTCTGGCGCATCGCGCTGCCGCTGTCGCGGCCCGCGCTGATCATCGCGTTCGTCTTCGAGCTGAAGGCGAGCTGGTTCGACCTGATGAAGCCGCTCATCTACCTGCGGGATCCGGCGCTGTTCACGCTGCCGCGCGGGCTGAAGGCCATCGTCGACCAGTTCTACCAGGGCGGCGACCCCAAGTGGGAGATCGTCCTGGCGGCGAGCGTGCTCACCACGCTGCCGCTGATGGTGGTCTTCTTCGTCGGCCAGCGCTACTTCGTCCAGGGCATCGCCACGACCGGCAGGCGCGGGTAGACCACCGGCGCGCGCTTTCCGGCCGTCCGCGGGGAGAGCGCACAAATGCCACCTATTCGCAGCTGCAAAGTTTTCCCATTTGGCGGTAATATGTCGGTCGGCGGCCACGACAACGCCCGCCGATACGGATGACGCCGCACATAAACGGCAAATGCCCAGGTTCTTCGCTGACAGCTGTGCGGGCAAGTGCGGCTTTTAAGCAGTTGTACACCTCCCGGGCGATCAGCGATATCCGGCGCCGCCGTATACACCGCGCCGAGCCGGCCGGATGTCCGCGCCCTCCCCCGCGCCCGTGGCCGCCCGGGGCCGTACCGTCATGAGTCCGTCCAGGTGAGAGGCGACGGACGGCGCGGCGGCCCGCGGGGACGCCCGCGCCTTCGACGGCCGCCGGGCGGGCGGCGCACTCCCCCGGCGGTCACCGCGCGCGAGGCGCGGGCGGCGGCCGTCCGTGCAACTGAATACCGCCTTCGTTGACGATCGAACCGGCCGATGTGCACCATCACGAACACTCACAGATTCGCCCCGGTCTGGAGATCCCTGGGGGGTTGCGCATGCCACGTGTCATCGAATACACCGACCCGGTAGAAGGGTGCTCCGGCTATTTGGTATATGACCGGGAAGACTGCCGGCTGGCCGCCGGCGGGTTCCGCGTCCAGCCCGGTCTGAAGGTCCAGACGCTTATCGACCTGGCCGAGCGCATGACGCTCAAGCAGCGCGTGCTCGGCATCAACGTCGACGGCGCCAAGTCGGGCCTCGCCTACGACCCCATGGCCGCGGGCGGCGAAGAGGTGATCTCCCGCTTCCTGTCGTTCCTCTCCGGCGAGCTGAACACCCGCTACAGCATGGGCTGCGACATGGGCACCCGCTTCGAGGACCTGGAGCGCCTCGCGGCCGGTGTCGGGCTGCGGTCGGTGAAGTACGCGGTGAAGAACGCCCAGGGTTTCTCCGACGAGGAGTACTTCGCGCGCATGCGCCTGCTGGACGCCCCCGTCGGCCGGCGCACCGTGGGGCAGCGGCGCGCCGGCCACGTGGTGGCCCACTCGGCGCTGGCCGCCGCAGACAGCGCCGGCTACCTCGCGACCGGGCTGCACGTCGCCATCCAGGGCTTCGGCAACCTCGGCCGGGCCGCCGCCGAGTCCCTCGTCGCCGAGGGCGCCTCGATCGTCGCGGTCGCCGACGCCTACGGCTGCGCGGTGCACCCGCGCGGCCTGGACATCACCTCGATGCTGGACCACGACCAGTCGCGGCCGGTGTCGGAGCAGACCTCCCGGCTCGCGTGGCTGCCCGGCGAGACGCTGTTCGACCTGCCGGTGGACGTGCTCGTCCTGGCCGCCGTCGAGGACGCCATCACCGTCGAGCAGGCGAAGGCGCTGCAGGCGCCGGTCGTGGTCGTCGGCGCCAACTGCGGGCTCAGCGAGGCGGCCGAGCGGGTGCTGGACGAGCGCGGGGTGCTCGTCGTCCCCGACTTCATCGGCGGCATCGGCGGGTCGGCCTCGATGGAGACGCTGTTCGGCCCCGCGTCGCTCCCGGAGCCGCACGAGGTGCTGGAGAACGTCGCCTTCCTCACGCGCGAACTGGTGATCGACGTCATCGCCGGCTCGCGGACGCGGGGGAAGTCGCCGCGGCAGGTCGCGCTCGACATCGCGGCGAACGCCCCCGTCCACCCCGACCAGCCCCCGTACGGCCACAGCCCCTACGCCCGCGCGAGCCGGCGTCCCAAGGGGAACCGGGTCGCGACCTCCGCGTCCCGCCGCAGTGGCCTGATCGCCACAGGAGAGAACCTATGAGCACCGAGCAAACGTGCCGCCACGAGCGCAGCCACATCGTCGACTCCGCCTTCTACGGCCACCGCTACAGCACCGCCGCCAGCCGCCGCATCTTCTGCGACCGCTGCCGGTTCCAGCGCTGGCTGGACGTCGAGGCCGCGCTCGCGCTGGAGCAGGCGGCCCTCGGCATCATCCCGGCCGACGCCGCGCAGAAGATCGCGGACGCGGCGAAGGTCGAGCGGCTCGACCTCGGCGCCGTCCGGGCCGAGATCCGGCGCACCAGCCACTCGCTGGTCGGCCTGCTGCGGGTGTTCCAGGCCTCCGTCCCGGACGGGGCCGGCGAGTACGTCCACTACGGCGCCACCACCCAGGACATCCAGGACACCGCCCAGTCGCTGGAGATGCGCGACGTCGTGGACGCGATGGAGCACGAGCTGCTCGCGATCGTGACCCGGCTGGCCGACCTGGCCGAGACGCACGCCGAGACGGTGGCGCTCGGCCGCACGCACGCCCAGCCGGCCCTGCCCATCGGCTTCGGCCTGAAGATCGCGGGCTGGATGGACGAGATCCTGCGCAGCGGCGAGCGGCTGCGCGCCCTGCGCCCGCGCGTGCTGACCGCCGAGCTGTTCGGCGGGGTCGGCACGATGGCCGGCTTCGGCGACCAGGCGATCGACCTGCTGCGCGGCTTCTCCTCCCGCCTCGGGCTCAGCGCCGCGCCGCTCGCCTGGCACGTCGCCCGCGACCGCATCGCCGAGTTCGTCTCCACCCTGGCGATCGTCGCCGGGACGATGGGCCGCATCGCCGACGAGGTCCGGCTGCTGGCGCGGCCGGAGTTCGGCGAGGTCGAGGAGGAGTGGCGGCTCGGCCGGGTCGGCAGCAGCACGATGCCGCACAAGCGCAACCCCGAGGCGTGCGAGCAGACCGTCATGCTGTCGCGCCTGTCGGCCGGCACGGTCGGCGTGGCGCTGGCCGCGATGAGCGGCGACCACGAGCGCGACTCCCGGTCGCTGCGCCTGGAGTGGGCGTGCGTGCCCGAGGTGTCGCACTACACGCTCGCGGCCTGCGACATCACCCGTCTCATCGTCGACGGCCTGAAGATCCACCCCGACCGGCTGCTGGAGAACACCAAGGTCGTCGCCGGGCAGATCGTCACCGAGCGGCTCATGCTCGCGCTGGGCAAGCACATCGGCAAGCAGACCGCCCACGAGCACGTGTACGAGCTGAGCCAGGAGTCGCGCAGCAGCGGCACGCCGCTGGAGGACCTGATCCGCCAGAACGGCGTCGCTCAGCACCTCAGCGAGGACGAGCTGGCCGGCATCTTCGACGTGTCGTCCTACCTCGGCCACTCCGCCGAGCTCACCATGTACACGGTCGCCCAGGCCCGCGCGTGGGCGGCGGAGACCAGGCGCCTGCTCGGCAAGCCGGTGAAGGAGACCGCCCTTGCCCACCACTGAGGTCCGGGCGACGCTCGCCGACGTCCGCGAGATCGCGCTGCCTCGCCCGCTGTTCGCCGGCATCGCGGGGCACGTCGTCCGCAAGCTCACCGGGCACTACATCGACGGGGAGGTGGCCGAGCGCAAGGCGTTCGGCCTCCTGCTCGGCCGCCAGTCGGGGACGACCCTGCACGTGGCGGCCGTGCTGCCGCTGCTGGCCAACATGCGCCGGGACCCTGACATCGCCGACGACATGGACGAGCTGGTCGACCAGTACGCCATCCCCTCGGAGACGCCGAACGACCAGCGGGGGTGGATCGCCCACCCCCGCGAGCTGATGGACGCCGAGGACTTCTGCGACGAGCACGGCCTCGCGGTGGTCGGCAACTACCACACCCACCGCGTCCCATGGCCGCAGGACCCCAGGCGCGACACCTGCACCCGCCTGGACCGGCTGCTCGCCGAGGAGTCCGGCCAGTGGGTGTTCATCGTCTCGGCCACCGACCTGCACCAGATCACGGTGCGCGCCTTCTACGAGGGACGCAACGACCGCGAGGCGGACGTCCGGCTGCTGCCGGCCGCGCCGCACGCCATCGCCATCGACAGGAAGAGCCATCGATGACATATATAGAGGACTACGCGCGGGTCACCGCCTTCCACGGCCACAAGTGCCCGGGGTCGGCGGTCGGCCTGCGCATCGCGCACGCGGCCATCGCGCGGCTCGGCCGGCACGGCGCCGACAACGAGGTCGTCACCGTCGGCGAGACCGACGCGTGCGCCATCGACGCGGTCCAGGTGCTCACCGGCTGCACCGTCGGCAACCGCCACATGATCCTCGAGGACAACGGCAAGGTCGCCTTCACCTTCTGGCGCGTCTCCGACGGCGCGGGGCTGCGGATCACCGCGAGGCCCGGCAGCGAGGCCTTCCGCGGCGAGGAGGCGTGGGCGCTGGCCCGCAAGGTGGAGGGCGGCACGGCGACCGACGAGGAGCGCGCCCGGTTCGCCCAGGGCCAGGCCGAGCGCATCCAGCGGATCCTCGCCGCCCCGGCCGACGAGATCCTGCTCATCGAGCCGGTCGCCGAGGACGCGCCGTCGGCCAAGAAGTCTCAGCCGCACGCTCCGTGCGACGGCTGCGACGAGCCGACCAGCACCGCCCTGCTGCACGACCACAGGGGCCGGATGCTGTGCCCGCCCTGCCACCTGGCCGCGCACGGCGGGGTGCTGCCCCCCGACCACGCGGGTCACGGCCACGGCCATGGCCACGGTCACGGCCATCCGGCCGAGCACAAGCACGGCCATGGCCATCTCCAGCACAACTGACCTTCGCCGGCGGTCCGACCCGGCCCGCGGCCGGCGGCACGCCGGGCCGCGGGCCCCGCTGGCGTTTCGAGAAAGGGAATCTCATGTCCGATGACTTCGCCGCCGTGTTCGAGGCGCCCGTAGACAGGACACCGGACATCGACGAGCTGGTCGTGGCGACGATGACGTGGCACTTCTCGCCCTCGACCGGCAGCCGGTTCTGGATCGAGCAGGCGGCCTCGTTCGGCTTCGACCCCCTGTCGGACGTCAAGACCTACGACGACCTCCAGCGGCTCTTCGCCGACGTGAAGATCGACTGGAGCACGATCCCCGCGCACACCCTCGTCCCGCGCGGCTGTCTCGGCCGGCCGGGGCGCTTCGGCGTGTACGAGTCGGGCGGCACGACGGGCGCGCCGAAGCGCATCGTCGACGCCACCTCCCGCAGGCGCAACATCGAGTACCAGAGCATGTTCCTCGACGAGCAGGGGTTCCCGACCGGCGGGCAGCAGGCGGGTTGGCTGCACATCGGGCCGACCGGCCCGCACGTCATGGCCAAGAACATCGGCAACCTGACCGAGCTGCGCGGCTTCCTGGCCTACTTCGTCGACCTGGACCCGCGCTGGGTCAAGCGGTGCATCGCCACCGGCCGCCAGGACGAGTCCGACCGCTACATCGACCACATCCTCGACCAGGTCAGGGACGTGCTGCTGTCGCAGGACATCCAGGCCGTCTCCAGCACCCCCCGCATCCTGGAGCGCATCGTCGCCAGGCCCGACGTGTACGAGCCGCTGCGCGAGAAGGCGCGCGGCTTCATCTGGGGCGGCACCAGCATCGACGCCGAGACGCTGAGCCTGCTGGAGAACGAGGCGTTCCCCGGGGCGAAGTTCGCCGGGGCGTACGGCAACACGATGATGGGCATGGCCCCGCAGCGCACCCGCGTCGAGGGCGACCCGTCGCCGTGCGTCTTCCGCCCGTTCTACCCCTACACGGTGGTCGACGTCGTCGACCCGGTCGACCTCACCACCACGGTGCCGGTCGACACCCGCGGCGTCGTCAAGATCACGTCGCTGACCCGCGACCTGTTCATGCCGCCCACCGTCGAGCGGGACATGGTCACGCTGCGCGCGCCGCTGGACGACCACCCCGGCGTCGAGGTCTCCGACGTGCGGCCGAACGAGACCGCCAAGGAGACCATCATCGAGGGGGTCTACTGATGGCCGTGGCCACGGCGTACAGAGTCCCGCTCATCCGGGCGGGCGTCACGGCCAAGTCGGCCGAGACGGCGCTGCTGCGCGGCGTCGACGGCACGCCCCTGGCCGACGTCGACATGGCGCCGCCGCTGGCCGCCACGCTGACGGTCGCGGAGCTGCGGCGCCGCCCGCTCGGCGAGGCGCCCTCCCCCGAGACCTTCACGCTCATGGGCGAGCTGTTCGGGACGGCCACGCTCAACGGGCTCTCGCCCGCCGACTACTGCGAGATGCAGTCCCGCAGCGCGGGCGTGCCGATCTCCGTGGCGCGGCGCTCGGTGACGGACATGGCCGAGACCTGCGCGAACGCTCCGCTGCGCGTGGCCGCGGAGCGTCCGGCCGGCGCCGCGGTGAACGTCGGGCCCGGGGAGATCAGGGCGGTGTGGCTGCGGCGCGGCGACACCCTGTCGGTGATCGCGCCGAGCAACAACCCCGGCACCCACACCCAGTGGGTGCACGCCCTGGCCTACGGCTACCAGTTGCTCGTGCGGCCGGGCACCAGGGACCCGTTCACCCCGTCCCGGCTGATCGCCGCGGCGCTGGAGGCGGGAATGGAGCCGTCGCGCCTGTCGCTGCTGCCCGGTGGGCACGCCACGGCGGACGCGCTGGTCAACGCCGCCGACCTCAGCCTCGTCTTCGGCGGCGACGCGGCGATCCGGCGCTACGCCGGCAACCCCGGCCTGGTGCCGCGCGGGCCGGGCAGGTCCAAGGTCCTGCACACCGGCCCGATCACCGACCGGGCGCTGGACGTGATCTGCGACTCGGTGGCCTACGACGCGGGGCTGCGGTGCACCAACGCCAGCGCGGTGTTCACCGACGGCGACCCGATGGAGCTCGGTCAGGCCATCGCCCGGCGGCTCGCCGCGCTGGTGGCCGCCCCGCCGCAGACGAGCGAGGCGCAGCTGCCGGTCATGCCGATCGAGCAGGCGCGGGCGATGCGCGCGCACCTTTCGTCCCGGCTGGCCGGCGCGGTGGAGGCCACCGCGCCGCTCTACCAGGACGGCGGGGTCGCCGACCTCGGCGACGGCTCGGCGGCGCTGCGGCCCGCCGTGCTGGTGTGCGACCGGCCGGACCACCCGGGCGGCGGCATCGAGCTGCCGTTCGCGTGCGTGTGGGTGCTGCCGTGGAGCCGGCGCGACCCGGTCACGCCGCTGAAGGACACGCTGGCGTTGTCGGTCGTGAGCGACGACGAGGACCTGGCACGGACCCTGCTGCGCGAGCCGTCGATCCGCAAGGTCGTCGTCGGCGGCCTGCCGACCCACGCGGCCGGCCCGACCAGCCCGCACGACGGCTACCTCAGCGGCGACCTGATGGAAGTCCGCGCCTACGGCATCGCGGCCCGCCCCTGAAAGGCCGCGACCGGCTCGACGCCGTCGCGTCGAATCGAACGCCGGACCAAGGACGCCCGGCCGGGCCGCCCCGGCCGGGCGTCTCGCCATGCTCCCCTCATCACCGCCGCTCCCCTCATCACCGCCGCTCCTCTCATCACCGCCGCCCGCCGAACTCCCAGTCGTGGACCTCGACGCCGGCATACCGGTCCAAGGTCAGGACGGCGCGTGCCGCGTCGGGGTCCGGCGCCCGGAGCAGTGCCGCCGTACCCAGCCAGGTGGTGCCGTCGTCCGCCAGCAGCGGCCCGTACGCGATCAGCCCGTCCCGGTCGCGCGGCGGGACGAGGTCCGCGGCCTGCCCGGAGCCGAGGCCCAGCACCAGATAGCGGTCGCCGCCGTCCCGGCCGCCGGGAAAGTCCCACATGGTGCGCCCCAGCACGTTGCGCCACCGGCGCAGCATCACGTCCCGGTACACACCTGCCTGGTAGTTGGGCTCGTCGAAGACGAACGCCCGCGCGGTGGACGGATCTGGCAGATCGACGATGTGCACGCTGCCGGTGGCCGCGTCACTGACGCGGTCGAAGGTCGGGCCACGGGCGATCATCTCTGCCGCGTAACGGTCCATGTAGGACCAGTGCTCTTCCAGCAGCTCGTCACGCAGCGCCGCGGAACCAGGCCGATCACGGTGATAACAGAAGAACTCCATGCCGACAGTACCTACCACGCCCCACCGCGACAGCTCATCCGCCACCGCCCACGGACAACCCGCGCTGCGGCGGGGTGGTCGTGGGCGAGGGTCACCTCAGACAAAACTGCGCCGTAGGCACCGTTTCGCGGGGCGGATCGCCGGGGGTACGACGCCCCGCGAAGGGAGGGGGTCAGCGTGGGAGGTCCGGGGGGATGTCGGTGCCGCGCACCCAGGGTTTGATGTCGAGGACGGGGGTGCCGTCCACCAGGTCGACGCCGTGGAAGTGGACGACGTTGCCCTCGACGCTCAGCACGCGCACCAGGCTCATGCCGAGGCGGCTCGGCCGGTTCGGGGAGCGGGTGGAGAACACCCCCCGGTGCGTCCCGCCCCTGGCGCCGCCGCGCGGGACGCACTTCAGCGCCCCCGCCTCGTCATCGTCCTGGGAGTGCAGCCAGGTCAGCAGCCAGATGTGCGACCATCGCTCCAGGCCGGCCAGCCCGTCGGCGAACCGGTCGTGGACGACCACCTTGCCGGGCTCGCCGTAGTTCTCCGTGGCCTGCGCCGGGGCGTCCTGCGGCCGGGCGTAGCCGGTCACCACGTAACCGATCGGGCTGACCTGGACCGGCTGCTGGACGCCGGCGTCGGCGGTCTGCTCGGGCACGTCATCGACCTCGATTCACGGGAAAGGCATCCGCGCGCGGATGCTCGTCGGATCGTGCGGGGCTTTTGCGAATATCCCACATCGGCGGTCTGTGCCACCGCGTGTCCCGGGATTGTGAAATAGGAATATTCATCCCTTTTATGGGTGTTTTCGGGTGCCCCTTACCGGCGGCGGCGCCCTTGCTCCGGCACGCGGAGCCACCCGACAATGCAGGCTCAGTGATTTCCAGCAGCATGGGGGGATTCATGCCGTCCGGCAGTCCGTCACGCCCCCCGTCCCTTCCGCGGCGGCCCGCTCCCACGACCGGGGAGCAGCGGCCGCTTTCCTGTGACCAAGGAGTGAACGCGTGACAGAGCGCACAGATGTCCTGGTCGTCGGCGCCGGCGTCATCGGGCTGACCACGGCCGTGCACCTGGCCGAGCAGGGGCTCGCGGTACGGCTGCGCGGCGACCAGCCGCCGCGCGAGACGACCTCCGCGGTCGCCATGGCCGTCCTCGGCGGCCCGCTGCTCTCCGACCCGGCCGACACCGCGAGCTGGGAGCCGTACGAGACCACCGCCGAATGGCACCGCATCGGCCTGGAGACCTTCGGCGCGCTGGCCGGGCAGCCCGGCACGGGCGTGCGGGTCACCCCAGGCAGGTGGGCCAGCCGGCCCGAGATCGCCGACACCTCCTGGACCCACCGGCTGCCCGGATACCGGCCCTGCGCGCCCGAGGAGCACCCCGGGTTCGCGGTGGCGTTCTGGATGTCGGTGCCGATCGTCGACATGCCGGTGTACTTCGACCACCTGACGAGCCGGCTGGTCGCGGCCGGCGGGAGCATCGAGACCGGCCGGGTGGCGTCGCTGGTGGAGGCCGCCGCCGAGGCGCCCGTCGTCGTCAACTGCACCGGCGCCTACGCCCGGCACCTCACCGCCGACCCGCTGATCGGGGCGATGCGCGGCCAGCACGTGATCGTCGAGAACCCCGGGATCACCGACTACTTCTTCGAGTTCAGCAAGGGCCCGAAGCTCACCGGCTTCATGCCGCACGGAGACCGGCTGGTCTGCGGCGGCACCGCGACCCGCGACGACTGGAGCCGCGAGCCCGACCCCGTCCAGACCGAAGAGATCATCGCCCGCTGCTCCGCCGTCGAGCCGCGCATCGCCGGCGCGCGCGTCCTCGGCGTCGAGGTCGGACTGCGCGCGGCCCGGCCGCGCGTCCGCCTGGAGGAGGAGGCCGCCGGCGACGCCCGCGTGATCCACAACTACGGGCACGCGGGCGCCGGGGTCGGCCTGTCCTGGGGATGCGCCCACGAGGTCGGCAAGCTGCTCCAGCACACCGGGCGGGTCGTCTAGCGGGTCGTGAGCGCGCCGCCGTTGACGTTCAGCACCTGGCCGGTGATGTGCCGGGCGGCCGGGGAGGCGAGGAAGACGACGGCCCCGGCGATGTCCTCGGGGTAGCCCGCGCGCCCGTTCATCGTCTCGGCGACCCGCGCGTCGTGGAACTGCCGGCCGTTGCGGTCGCGGAAGAACTCGGTGTCGGCGATGTAGCCGGGCGACACCACGTTGGAGGTGATGTCGCGGGCGCCGAGCTGCCGCGCCAGGAACAGGTTCCAGGAGTTCAGCCCGGCCTTGGCCGCGCCGTAGGAGCCCGCGCCCCGGTCGGCGGCGAAGGAGCCGATGTGCACGACCGCGCCGCCCGGGGCCAGCTGCTTGTCCAGGGCGGCCGTCATCAGCACCGCGCTGACCAGGTTGCCCTCCAGGTTCGCCCGCCACGCCGAGGCGAGGGCGTGCAGGTTGTCCGGCGTGCGCGGCCCCTGCCCGCTCAGCCCGACGGCGCCCAGCTGCGGTGCGCCGGGGCCGGGGCCGTCCAGGTCGCGGTTGCCGCCGGCGTTGTTGACCAGCACGTCCACGGTCGTGGGCAGCTGGTCGCGCAGCGCCTCGATCTGGTCGGGGTCGGTGGCGTCGCACACGACCGTGCTCACGCCGTCGCCGAGCCGCGAGCGGGCCTCGCTGAGGACGGACTCGCGCCGCCCGGTGATGAAGACGTGGGCGCCCTGGGCGGCGAAGGACGAGGCCACGGCGTAGCCGATGCCGGTTCCGCCGCCGGTGACAACAACCGTCCGAGTCATGTGGGGTATCTCCATTCGGTTCATCTGGTCTGGTGGAGCCGGTGGGCGCGCGACGGCGCCGGGGGTCAGGCGGGGACGGCGGCGCGGGAGAACCGCGCCCGGGCGAGCGTGCCGACGATCGTGACGGGCAGGGTCACCAGCGCGGCGATGCCGAACAGCAGGCGGAACTGGCCGCCGGCCGCGAGCCCGCCGACGGCGGCCGTGCTCAGAGCGGCCCCGGTGAACACCGCGGAGGCGACCACGGCCGCGGCCGTGCCGCGCACGTCGGGGGGCGACGCCTCGATCATCCAGGTCTGGATGGTCGACTGCGCGATGGCGAGCGCCATCCCGGCCAGCAGGCCGGCCAGCAGGATCGCCGGGATGGTCTGGCTGAACGCCGCGGCCAGGAAGCCCGCGAACAGCAGCGTGCAGCCGCCGCCGAACAGCCCGGCGGCGGTCACCCGTGAGTCGATCGACCGCACGACCATCCCGCCGACCACGGCGCCGAGGCCGTAGGAGCCGGTGACGATGCCGGCGATCGCCGCGTTCTTCCCGTGCACCTGCAGCGAGGAGCTGAAGAAGTTGTAGAACCCCACCATCGACGCGCCCTCGAAGAAGGCGAAGATCGTCAGGAAGCGGAACCATCCGCCGCGGAACACCTGGCCGAGCCGCTTCAGCGCCTCCCGGTGGCCGGTCTTGCCCGCCAGCGTCTCCGGCAGCCTGCCGTACAGCACCGCGAGCACCGCCGCGCCCACCGCGACGAGCAGGATGGCGGCCCGCCAGTTGATCAGGTCGTTGAGCACGCCGGCGCTGATGGTGCCGGTGGCCGTGCCGATCGCCGCGACCGACATCAGGCCGGCCATCACCCGCTGGCGCCGTGCCGGCGGCACCCGGTCGCCGATGTAGGCCACGGTCACCGGCGCGAGCGCCGCGGCGAACGCGCCGGCCAGGGCGCGGCCCACGATCAGCAGGGTCACGTTGGGCGCGAGCGCCGCGAGCAGGTTGCCCAGGGACACTCCCGCCAGGCCGAGCCGCATCACCCGCACCCGCCCTGCCGAGTCGGAGAGCAGCCCGTAGAAGGGCTGCATGACGCCGAACAGCAGCAGGTAGGCGGTCAGCGCCAGCGTCACCGTGGCCAGGCCGACGTGGAAGTGGGCGGCCACCGGGACGAGCAACGGGGTGATCATGATCACGTTGGCCTGGACGAGGAACCATCCGGCGTACGGGATCGCCATGCCGGTCTTCTCGAGCGTTCGCTGAGCCATCGCATTCCTCACTCGGGCCGGAGCCCGATCAGGCTTCGGCGTGCCATGAACCGGGGTCGCCGTCACGCGGCGCGCGCCTGTCGTGAGATCGCCGCCTTGAATTCCCGGCACGCGGCCCGGTGCGTCGCGAAGGAAAAGTCGGGACGGTTACCTGAGAAATTCTGGGTATCCGGCGCGCTGAGGGCAAGCGGGCCGGCGTCAATGGCCGCGAATTCTGGGGTGACCCGCGGCGCTGGGCACCCCGATTACCCGGTGCCCGGCCGCCGCGCAACCCCAGAATTCCATTTCTCCCCCCGGTATCGGGAGCACCGCCGCGCCCGGACGCGCAGGCCATGCGGCATCGGCCGCGACCTGGCCCGGAACACGCCCGAAACAGGACAGCAACCGGGAAGATGCGGCCTTGGTCCCGGCGCATGACGATAGGGCTCGATTACCGTTCGCCGATGTCACGCATCCGGTATGCCGCGGACCGCCTTGCTGTGGCCAGGCGCACGCATGAACACGTGGGAGCCGATGAAACACGGGGAGAGGTGTCTTGATGCCGGCAGCAGACATCACGACGGCAGGTGAGGTGAACGCGTTCGCCGATTGCCACGCCGCGCCCCGGAGGATGCTTCTGTCGCCGGTGCCGAATGACGCCGACGACTACGAGATAATGGCGATCAGCGCATTGTCGCCGGGCGACTCGCCGCGCCTTTCCGGCGAGGACGCCGGGCACACCCGCCTGCTCGCCGAGTCCGGCGGCGACCTGCCGCCCATCCTGGTGCACCGTGCCACCCTGCGCGTCATCGACGGGATGCACCGGCTGCGCGCCGCCGTGCTGCGCGGCGAAGAGAAGATCAAGGTGCGGCTCTTCGACGGGGACGAGGAGACGGCGTTCGTCATGGCCGTCGAGGCCAACACCGCCCACGGCCTGCCCCTGTCGCTCGCCGACCGCGAGGCGGCCGCCACCCGCATCGTCGTCTCGCACCCGCAGTGGTCGGACCGGGCGATCGCCTCGATCACCGGCCTGTCGGCGAAGACCGTCGACGGCATCCGCCGGGCGGCGACGCCGGGCGTGCCCCAGCCGCTCAGCCGAATCGGACGCGACGGCCGCGTCCGGCCGCTCACCAGCGCGGAGGGCAGGCGCCGGGCCTGCGAGCTGTTCGCCCTGTGCCCGGACGCCTCACTGCGCAAGGTGGCCGAGCAGGCCGGCATCTCGCTCGGCACGGCCCGCGACGTGCGCAACCGCATGATGCGCGGCGAGGACCCGATCCCGCCGCAGCAGCGCGCGCGGGACGAGCGCCGCGAGCCCGTGGCGGCCGAGCGGCGGCTGCGCCGGGTCGCCGCCGCAGGAAGGGCGGACCGGCCCAAGGACCCTGCGACGATCCTGCACCGGCTCCAGCGCGACCCGTCGGTGCGGTTCACCGACTCCGGGCGCACGCTGCTGCGCTGGCTCAACGACCACACCTCGGGCGTGGGCGAGTGGGAGGACCTCAGCGGCGCCATGCCCTCCCACTGCGCGTACATGATCGCCGACCTGGCGTGCGCGGTCGCCGAGGAGTGGCTGGAGTTCGCCGAGCACGTGCGCCGCCGCGCCGAGACCACGGCCTGAGCCGCCGTTCAGCGGCGGCGGCGCGGCCGGCGGGCGGGGACGGGCAGGTGGGCGAACTCGGGATGGTGCCAGGGCAGCGTGACCGGCTCGGCGGGCACCTCGCCGGCGTACAGGCGTTCGAGCAGGTCGGGCAGCCCCCGCGGTTGGACGCGCTGGTCAGTTGCGCACAGCTCGGCCAGCGTCCACCAGTGGTGTCCGAGCATGTCGCGCCGCTCGTAGTCGGCGAGGCCGGACAGGTCCAGGGTGAACCCCTCGACCCGCAGGAAGAAGTAGGTCTCGACCGAGAAGTACATGCGGCCGTTCCAGGCGGCGCGCCAGTGACCGGACGTGGTCGCGACCACCGGCCCGAGCCCGTCGGGCGCGACCCGGAGGCCGGTCTCCTCCAGCAGCTCGCGGGCGGCGGCCGCCTCGACCGCCTCGCCGTCGTCGATGCCGCCGCCTGGCGTGATCCACGTGGCGCCGGCCCACTGGAACAGCAGCAGCCGGTCGTCGCCGTCGGCGAGCAGGATGCGGGCGCTGGGACGGAAGATGGGCTCGCGCACGGCTTCGAGCCTAGACAGCCGCGCGCCGCCGCCGCGAGGGGATTACCGCGGGTGTCGGTGCCGAGTGGTTGTATCTGTCTCGTGGAGGCCTCCGTCGAGCAACTGGTGTACGTCCGCGAGGACGAGTACACCGTCGCCCGCATGAGCGCCGAGGGCGTGCCCGGCTTCGTCGCCGCGGGCCGCGTCCTGGCCGGGGTGCAGCCCGGCGAGACGCTGTGGCTCGACGGCGAGTGGGAGGAGCATCCGCGGCACGGCAGGCGCATGGCGGTCACGGCGTGCGAGCGCGTCGTGCCCTCCACGGTCCGCGCCATCCGCATGTATCTCGGCTCCGGGCTGATCCGCGGCATCGGCCCCCGGCTGGCCCACGCCATCGTCAGCCACTTCGGCGAGGCGAGCCTCGCGGTCATCGACGCCGAGCCCGACCGGCTCAGAGAGGTCGTCAACATCGGCCCCGTGCGCCAGGCGCAGATCGTCGAGGCGTGGGCCGACCAGAAGGCCATCGCCGCGCTGATGGTGGTGCTGCAGGGCTTCGGCGTGAGCCCGCTGCTCGCCGCCAAGGTGTACCAGACGTTCGGCGCCGAGTCGGCCGACATCCTGACCTCCGACCCCTACCGGCTCATCGGCCGCGTACGGGGCATCGCGTTCGCCACCGCCGACAAGATCGCCCTGCGCTCCGGGGTGCCAGAACGCAGCCCGCAGCGCGTCAAGGCGGCGATCGTCGACCGGCTGGAGGCCGCGGCCGCCGGGTCCGGGCACTGCTTCCTGCCGTTGACCACCCTGGTCGCGCAGGCGGCCGACCTGCTCGACCAGGACGACGAGATCGTCCGGCAGATGGTCGACGCCCTCGCGGCCGAGCGCCGGGTGGTGGTCGAGGCGTCCCTCGGCGACCCCCGCCAGACCGTGGTGTACTCCAAGGAGCAGCACGGCCGCGAGCTGCGGCTGACGGCCAACCTCACCCGCCTGTGCCAGGCCCGCTCGACGCTGAGGCTGCGCCCCTTCCAGGAGGATCCGGGCCTGAACGACGACCAGCGCGCGGCGGTGACCACCGCGCTGACCAGCACGGTCTCCATCCTCACCGGCGGCCCAGGCTGCGGCAAGAGTCACACCGTCAGGGTGATCGCGGCGACGGTGCGGGCCATGGGCGGCACGGTCACCCTCACCGCTCCCACCGGCAAGGCGGCCAAGCGCCTGTCGGAGCTCACCGGGCTGCCCGCCACGACCATCCACCGGATGCTCGCCCACCAGCCCGATCCCGAGCCCGGCACGCTGTTCCAGCAGACGCCCGCCCAGGCCGACCTCATCGTGGTCGACGAGGCCTCCATGCTCGACCTGCACCTGGCCACCCGGCTCACCTCGGCGATCACGCCCGGCAGCCATCTGCTGCTCGTCGGCGACAGCGACCAGCTGCCGAGCATCGGGCCGGGCAGCGTCCTGGCCGACCTGCTGCGCGTCGATGACATCCCCCGGGTCCGGCTCACCCACGTCTTCCGCCAGGCCGGCGGCAGCGCCATCATCCGCGCCGCGCACCGCGTCCGGGCGGGCGAGGTCCCCGCGCTGCCGGGCGGCGGCGGCTTCTGGTTCGAAGAGCTGGACGACCCCGAGGAGGTCGCCAAGCGGGTCGTCCACCTGGCGACCGAGGCGATCCCGCGCAAGCAGAACGTGCCGGCGGACCACGTGCAGGTGCTGTGCCCGATGCGCAAGGGCGCCGCGGGCACCGCCGCCCTCGGCCGTGTGCTCCAGGAACGGCTGAACCCGCCCGGCGACGGCAAGGCCGAGCACTGGTCCGGCGACACCGTCTTCCGCGTCGGCGACCGCGTGATGCCGATCCGCAACAACTACGACAAGGGCGTCTTCAACGGCGAGACCGGCGTGATCACCTCGATCGACGTCGCCGAGCGGCTGGTCGAGGTCCTCATCGACGACGGCGACCCGGTGACCTACGCCTTCGACCAGCTCGACGAGCTGACCCACGCCTACGCCATCAGCGTGCACCGCTCCCAGGGCAGCGAGTACCCCATCGTGGTGGCCCCGCTCGTGGCCGAGTACGGCGGCGTCATGCTGCACCGCCGGCTGCTGTACACCCTGATCACCCGGGCCCGCTCGTGGGTCGTCCTCGTCGGCTCCCGGGACGCGCTCGAACTGGCCGTCCACCGCCTCGGCCAACGCCGCAACACCGCCCTGTCCCCCCGCCTGACCCTCGGCCTGCACGCCTGACCCCGCACCCCACCTCCTCCCTCAGGCCCTTGCGATGCCAACGTGCCGTCGGAGGACGCGTGCTCATTTCCGGTCGAGTTCGACCGCCTGCCGGACGTAGTCGCGCAGCGCGTCCCGGTTCACCTCGTCCGCCTTCCTCAGCTTGATGTGCCGGGTCGTCTTGCCGACGCCCTCCAGGAGGCCATGGCGGTCGGTGAACCGCGCGCCGCGGGTGAAGGCGAGGGTGAGGTGGGTCTTGCTGGGGCTGACGATCGCCAGCAGCCCGTCGTCGCCTCGCCACGCGGGCGATCCGCGGCTGATCACCTCCGCGGCGCCGGGCGCGCCCTCCCGCATCACCTCACGCACCATGGCGAACACGCTCTGGTGTTCGGGCAGCAGGCGGGCGCTCACGAACTCGTTCACCTCGTCGCTGGACATGTGCTCGACCTTTCCTCGTCGTCGGATGCGTGCGCCGGTCCGTGGACGGCGGCCGCGTCGCCGCCTCCGGTCCGGGCCGGCCGCTTCGCTCAGGGCCGGCGCCGTCCACACTGCGCCAGAGGGCTTACCGGCTGTTTACGGGTGATCGAAAGGAAACCGTAAACGCCTCCCCGCACAGTGAGACCACGGCGCTGGGACGACCTGAGGGAGGCCGGAGATGACGGACAGCGGACCGCTGAGATTGGCGGTCATCATCGGCAGCACCCGGAACGGCCGGTTCGGTCCCACCGCGGCCGCCTGGTTCTCGGCGCAGGCGCGCAAGCGCCCCGACCTGGAGATCGACCTCATCGACCTGGCGGAGGCCCGGCTTCCCGACACCCTGGGCGACCACGACGAGGCCGTACCCGAACCGGTCCTGGCCCTCGGGCCCCGGCTGACCGCCGCCGACGCGTTCGCGGTGGTCACGCCGGAGTACAACAGGAGCTTCCCGGCTCCGCTGAAGACCGCCATCGACTGGTTCTACGAGGAGTGGCAGGCCAAGCCGGTCACGTTCGTGGCCTACGGCCGCGAGTCCGGCGGCCTGCACGCCATCGCCCACCTGCGCGAGGTGTTCGCCGAGCTGCACGCGGTGGCGATCCGCGGCGCGGTCAGCCTGCCCTGCTACTGGGAGCTGTACGCCTCCGACGGCAGCTGGCCGAAGCCGACGGCGGGCTGCAACTCCATGGTCAAGTCCGTGCTGGACGAGCTGACCTGGTGGGCGCACGCGCTGCGCGACGCGCGGGCCAAGCGGCCCTTCACCTATTGATCACCTACTGACGCCCACCGGGAGCCGGCGCCGCCTTCATCACTGAAATGTAAGGAGAACACGACATGCGGAAACTAGTCGTCTCGACATTCGTCACGTTGAACGCCATCCAGGACAACCCGCACGAATGGTCGCTGGAGTACTGGACCGACGAGTACGGCCGCCAGGCCCGTGACCAGCTGTTCGCCGCGGACGCCCTGCTGATGGGCCGCGTCACCTACGAGGGCTTCGCCGCCTCCTGGCCGGACATGAACGACGAGGGCACCCCGCAGCAGGGCTTCGCCGACCGGATCAACACCATGCCCAAACACGTCGTCTCCACCACGCTGGACACGGTCGAATGGACCAACTCCTCCCTGGTCAAGGGAGACCTCGCCGAGGCGGTGCGCGAACTCAAGGCCCAGCCCGGCCGGGACATCCTGATGTACGGCTGCGGCGAGGTGGCCCGGACGCTGGCCGCCCACGGCCTGGTCGACGAGTTCCGGCTCTGGGTCCACCCCGTCACCGTCGGGCGCGGCGAACCGGTGTTCAGCGGCTGGCCGCAGACCCCGCTGCGGCTGATCGGCACCAGGACCTTCGAGTCCGGTGTCGTGATCCACACCTACGCGCCGGTCCGCTGACCGGCCGAGCCACGAAGCACCTCCACCTTCTCGATCTACCCAGTCTCGCCATCTCACCGTCATGCGGAAGGAATACCCATGAAGGACGTTCAGCAGCAGGTCCAGGACGCCATCGACGCGCTCGTCGACTCGGGCGCCGAACGGGGGCTGCAGGTCGCCGTGTACCGGCGCGGGGAACTCGTCGTCGACGCCGTCGCGGGAACGGCCGACGCGACGACCGGCCGCCCGGTGACCTCCAGCACGCCGTTCCACGTCACCTCGACGGGAAAGGGGGTGACCGCGACCGTCGTGCACGTCCTCGTCGAGCGCGGCGAGCTGTCCTACGACACCCCGATCGTGGATCTCTGGCCGGCGTTCGGCGCGCACGGCAAGCAGGGCGCGACCGTGCGGCACGCCTTGACGCACTCCACCGGCGTGCCCGCCCTGCCGGTGGACACCACGCCCGAGGACCTGACCGACTGGGACAAGATGTGCGCCACGATCGCCGGCGCCGTGCCGTGGTGGGAGCCGGGCACCGCGACCGGCTACCACCCCCAGTCGTTCGGCTACATCGTCGGGGAGATCGTCCGCCGCGCCACGGGCCGGCCGATCTCGCAGGCGCTCCTGGACGAGGTGGCGAGGCCGCTAGGCGTCTCCGACGAGCTGTACTTCGGCGTCCCCGCGCCGGAACTCGCCCGGGTCGCCCGCCTGGCGGAGGTGGAGGGCGCCATGGAGATGACGCCGGAGATGATGGCCGCGATGGCGGAGCAGGTGCCGTTCTTCAAGGTGGTGGACGGCTGGACCGCGGCCCCTCCGGCGGCGATGCCGACGGCCGACTACTGCAACCGTCCCGACGTGCTCGCCGCCGACATCCCGGCCGGCGGGGTGATGACCGCCCGCGCCGTGGCGCGCATGTACGCCGCGCTGATGGACGAGGTGGACGGCGTGCGCCTGGTCTCCCCCGACCGGCTGCGGGAGATCACCACCACGGCGGTCTCCGGCGTGGACGAGATCATCGGCTTCCCGGCCACCCGCGGCCTCGGCTACGACCTCGGCTTCCCCGGGCCGCTCGACGGCCCCACCCTGTTCGGCATGGCCGGCAGCGGGGGCACCGCGGCCTACGCCGACACCGCGAGCGGCATCGCGGTCGCCCTCGCCAAGACCACCGTCTCGCACGGCGACTACACCACGTATCACCACATCAGTGCCCTGGTCACCAAAGCCTTGACCTCCTGACCCCTCCTGCCCGCTTCCCGCAGAAGCGGCACCCCCTCGCACACTCGACCACCCACATCGGCCACCGAGACCACTCTGGCCACTACGAGCACTATGACCCTTCCGACCAGCGGCCTCCCGTCCCCCTCCACCGCACACCCGGCGGGAGGCCGCTCCCTTCCCCCGCCTCCCCAGGCAACGGATCACGCAGGCGGTCGTCCGTGACACGGACGGCCGCCTGCGCCCGTTGTCAACACCTGTGCGGGCCGCCGACCCCTTACCCGGTGCCGTCCCCCTCGGGGGGGCGGTGTCCCGGGCTCAGGGAGCGTTATCGTTGCGGGCATGCGATTCGGGGTTCTCGGACCGGTGGGGGCATGGACCGGCGACGGCGCCCCCGTCACGGTGCCGGGCCTCAAGGTGCGCGCCCTGCTGGCGGCGCTGCTGGTGTACGAAGGACGGCCGGTCTCCGCCGACCGGCTGATCGAGCATCTCTGGGGTGACCAGCCCCCCGGCAACCCGTCCGGAACCCTGTCGGCCAAGGTCTCCCAGCTGCGCCGCGCGTTGGAGGACGCCGAGCCCGGCGGCCGCGATCTCGTGGTGTCGCCGCCGCCCGGATACCTGCTGCGCACCGACGCCGGCGAGCTGGACGCGCGCCGGTTCGCGTCGCTGACGGCCGAGGCGCGCGAGGCGGATGACCCGCGGGCCAGGGCGACGCTGCTGTCCGGCGCCCTCGCGCTGTGGCGCGGACCGGCGTTCGCCGACTTCGCCGACGAGCCGTTCGCCCGCCCCACCGTCGCCCGACTGGAGGAGCAGCGGCTCACCGCGCTGGAGGACCTCGCCGAGACACGGCTCATGCTGGGCATGCACGCCATGGTCGCCGGCGACCTCGGTGACCATGTGGCGAGGCACCCGCTGCGCGAGAGGCCGCGCGCCCTGCACATGCTCGCCCTTTACCGGGACGGGCGGCAGGCCGAGGCGCTGGACAGTTATGAGGAACTGCGCGTACACCTCGCCGAGGAACTCGGCCTCGATCCGGGCCCGGAGGTCGTCGCCCTGCGCCGGTCGATCCTGACCCAGGATCCCGCGCTGAGCGGCCCCGCGGTCTCCGCCGGCCTCACCGGTCCGGCCACCGTCCTTGCCGGAGCCACCGGTCCTGGCACCGTCTCTCCCGGCGGCCCGGCCACCGCCCTTCCCGGCGCCACCGGCCCCGGCGCCACCGGCTCGGCCGCCACCGGTGCCACCGCCACCAATCCTGCCGCTGCCGGTCCCACGGGCGTCGGGCACTCCGGCACCGGGCATCCGGGTGCCGCCTTCACCGGTGCGGCGGCGGCGCGTCCGCGGACGAACCTGCCCACGGCGATCGCCGGGATCATCGGCCGCGAGGACGCGATCGCCGAGGTGCGCGCCTCGCTGGAGCGAGACAGGCTCGTCACGCTCACCGGCTCCGGCGGAGTGGGCAAGACCCGGCTGGCCATGGAGGTCGCCGCCCCGCTGGCCGACACCTACCCTGACGGGGCATGGCTGGCGGAGCTCGGGACGTTCGACCGTCCAGGCGCCTCCGACGTGCTGGAATCCCTCACCGACATGGTGATGGCGGTGCTCGACATCCGGGACGTCGCGGGTGCGCAGGAGCCGTCGGCGCCGGTCGAGCGGCTCGCCCGGGCACTGCGCGCCCGCCGCATGCTGCTGGTGCTCGACAACTGCGAGCACGTGATCGACGAGGTCGCCGATCTGGCGGCCGCGCTGCTCCGCGCCTCACCCGGGCTGCGCGTGCTCGCCACCAGCCGCGAGCCGCTCGGGCTGGCCGGTGAGGTGGTGTGGCCGGTGCCGCCGCTGGAGGCGCCCGCCCCCTCCTCCGGGCGGGCCGATCCGGCGGCGCTGGAGCACTTCAGCGCGGTGCGCCTGTTCGTGGACCGGGCCGGCGCCGCCGCGCGCGGGTTCGCCCTCACCGCCGAGAACGCCGACGCCGTCGCGCTGCTGTGCCGGCGGCTGGACGGCATCCCGCTGGCCCTGGAGCTGGCGGCCACCCGGGTGCGGGCGCTCGGGATGCGCGGCCTGGTCGCGGGGCTGGACGACCGGTTCCGGCTGCTGGCCACCGGGTACCGGGGCGCGCCGCCCCGCCAGCAGACGCTCATGGCGATGATCGACTGGAGCTGGCAGCTGCTGACCCCGGCTGAGCGCGTCGTCCTGCGCCGCCTGGCCGTGCACACGGACGGCTGCACCCTGGAGGCGGCCCGGGCGGTCAGCGCGGTGGGCGGCGTGCCGCCCGAGGACGTGCCGGACCTGCTGGCGCGGCTGGTGGACCGCTCTCTCGTCGTGATGTCCGATCGCGTCGACGACGCCCCTCGCTACCGGCTGCTGGAATCGGTGGCGGCCTACTGCGCGGACCGCATGGACGAGACGGGAGAGCTACGGCAGGTGTCGAAGCGTCACCGCCTGTACTACACCGCGCTGGCCGAGAGCGCGGAACCGCACCTGTACGGCCCTGAGCAGGGACGCCGGCTGCGGCTGTTGGACGCGGAGGCGGGAAACCTGCGGGCCGCGCTCGACAGCGCGCTGCGCGACGGCGAGACCGGCCTCGCGTTGCGCCTGGTCAACGCGCTGACCTGGTACTGGTTCCTGCGCGGCCGGCTGGAGGAGGCCCGGCGCTCGCTCCAGGCGGCGCTGGGCGCGGCCGGCGAGGTCTCGTCCGCCGCGCGGGCGCGGGCGACGGCCTGGCACACCGGCATCTCGTTCCTGCTCGGCGACATCACCGACTGGCCGGCCCGCCACGAGGCGGTGCTCCGCGCCTACGACGGCCTGGACGACCCCGCGGGGCGGGCCAGGGCCGAGTGGTTCCTCGCGTTCGCCGAGATCGACCTCGGTGACGTGGCCGCCGCGGGCGAGTCGATAGCGCGGTCTCTGGCCGCCTTCGAGGCGGCCGGCGACGAGTGGGGGGTGGCGGCGGCGCTGAGCCTGCGGGCCAAGCACGCGCACGTGCGCGGCGACGCGAACGCGCTCGAACAGGACAGCGCCCGCAGTGCCGGCCTCTTCCGCGAGCTCGGGGACCGGTGGGGGCTGCTGCAGGCCACAGAGTGGCTGGGGGCGCACGCGGGAATGACCGGCGACCATGAGACGGCCAACCGCCTGCACCTCGAAGGGCTGCGCATCGCCTCCGACCTCGGGCTCTGGACCGACGTCTCCGGACGCCTGTCCTGGCTGGGCTGGATCGCCATGCAGTGCGGCGACCATCCGGCGGCGCGCGCCTACTGCGAGGAAGGGCTGGAGCTCGCCACGGAACAGGCTTCGCCCCTCGGCACGGTGTTCGCGGAGATGGGACTCGCCTTCGCCGCCCGCCGGCAGGGCGATCTCGACGTCGCCGAGACGCACCTGCGCAACCTCGCCGACGCGGCCGTCCGGCAGCAGGACACCGGGCCGGGCCATCCGCTGTACGCGCCGAGCGTCCTTGCGGAGCTCGGTTACGTCGCCGAGCTGCGCGGCGACGCGGCGGCCGCCCTGGCCAGGCACTCGGAGGCGCTCACGATCGCCCTGGACCTCGGCGGCCCCCCGGACATCGCGATGGCGCTGTCCGGCCTGGCCGGCGCCCGCGCGCTCGCCGGCCACCATGGCCAGGCCGCTCAACTGCTCGGCGCGGCGGCGGCCGTCCGGGAGTCGGCGAGCCTGGCCGTCATGGCGGCGGAGCAGGACGACGTGCGCCGCACCACCGCGACGGCCCGCACCGCGCTCGGCGACGAGGTCTTCGCGGAGCTGTTCGCCCGCGGCCGTACACTGCGGCCGGAGCGGGCCCGCGCCTTCCTCGACGGCGCCACCGTCCCCTGACCGCTCCGTGGACCTCACGGCCGGCAGGCGTCACCAAGGGAGCGGGATGCAGTGCAAGACGACGGTCAGGCGGAACCGGACGACTGGAAATCCGGCGTCGGCGACCTGGTCGCCGACCTGTTGTCCTATTGGACGTTCGGCCTGGGCGCCTACACGGCCGGAGAGTCCGACCGCGGTTACGGTCCCGTCAAGCTGGTGATCTGGACCGTGATCGCGATCGGCGTGGCTGCCGCCGTTTCCGCGCTGCGCATCGCGCTGTTCGGCGAACCGCGCGCCGGCTGGGGCATCGCCCTGCTCCCCCTGATCATGCCGCTGGTGGGGGCCCTTGCGCACCGGCCCCGGCACTGGGTGCCCGGCCTGGTCCTCGGCGCGGTGGCGGGCGCGCTCACGGCCGCCGGCCTCGGCATCGACCTCGGCCCGTCGGTCGGCTCGTTCTGGGGCGGGCTGGCCGCGGTCTCCGCCGGCTTCCTGGTCTGCTCCATCGCGTTCGCCGCCGTCACCTGGCAGCGCGGCTGAACTCCAGCGGCGCCCGCCGAGGCTCACCGGCCGTCGCAGGCGCTGACGAGTACGCCCGCCCGGCCGTCGCCGGGCATGGCGTCGTGGGTCCGACGCCAAGGAGGCCGGCCGATGTTTCGGCCGGCCTCTTCGACGATCGGTCACGGTGCGTCCGTGGCGGCGGTGCACGCGTGGTGCGCTGTCACGGGCGCTCGTTCACCGTGAGCGCCTCCGCCTGAGAGGTCAGGGGCTGCTGCAGGTGACGCTCGGGGTGGCCGCGGTGCCGTTGGCGGTGAAGCCGAAGGACGTGGACCCGTTCGCCGAGATGGTGCCGTTGTAGTCGGCGTTGCGCACGGTGACGCTGGAGCCGGACACGCTCGGCTGGCCGCTCCACACGCTGCTGAAGCTCTGCCCGCCGGGCCAGGTCCAGCGCACGGTCCACCCGTTGACCGGGGAACTGCCCGCGTTGACCGTCACCGCCGACTGGAACCCGCCCGGCCAGCTGCTGACCGTGCTGATCGTCGCCGAACACGCCCCTGTACCCGGCGTCGGCGTCGGCGTGGGCGTCGGAGTCGGAGTGGGGGTGGGCGTGGGGGTGGGCGTCGGGGTGGGCGTCGGCGTCGGGGTCGGCGTGGGGTTGGGGGTGGCGTTGTTCAGGGCGTCGAGGACGGCGTCGTAGGCCGGCTTCTTGTTGTTGCCGCTGAACAGCAGCGGGGTGTCGCCCGAGCGCCAGGAGTCCTGGTCGCGGACGCCCCACACGGTGATGCCGGCGCAGCGCGGGACGGCCAGGCAGTCGTTGACGATGTTGCGGTAGGTGGTGGCCGAGGCGCCCTGGACGTCCAGCTCGGTGATCTGCACGTCCACGCCGAGGGCGGCGAAGCTGGAGATCGTGGTGCGGTAGTTGCTGTTGTAGGCGCTGCCGCTGTTGAAGTGCGACTGCAGGCCGACGCAGTCGATCGGGACGCCGCGCTGCTTGAAGTCGCGGACCATGTTGTAGACGCCCTGCGTCTTGGCCCAGGACCAGTTGTCGATGTTGTAGTCGTTGTAGCAGAGCTTGGCGTCGGGGTCGGCCGCCCGGGCGGTGCGGAACGCGACCTCGATCCAGTCGTTGCCGGTGCGCTGCAGGTTCGAGTCGCGGCGGCCGCCGCTGCCGTCGTCGAAGGCCTCGTTCACCACGTCCCAGGCGTAGATCTTGCCCTTGTAGTGGCCCATGACGCCGTTGATGTGGTTGATCATCGCCTGGCGCAGCGCGCTGCCCGACATCGACTGCATCCAGCCCGGCTGCTGGCCGTGCCAGGCGAGGGTGTGCCCGCGCACCCGCTTGCCGTTCTGCACCGCCCAGTTGTAGACCCGGTCACCGGCGCTGAAGTTGAACTGGTTCTGGTTCGGCTCGGTGGCGTCGATCTTCATCTCGTTCTCGGCCGTCACCATGTTGAACTCACGGTTCGCGATGGTGGTGTACGCCGAGTCGCCGAGCCTGCTCGTGCTGATCGCGGTGCCGAAGTACCGGCCGCTCTGCGCCGCCGCCGCACCAAGCGTGCTCTCGGCCGCGCCGGCCGGCGCCGACACCGACAGCGCCGTGATCGTGCCGAGAAGTCCGAGGGCACCGGCGAGCAGCAGCCGGCCAGGGCCGCTGCGTGGTCGCCGGAATCGATCCGGGCGAGTGGCGTTTGCGCTCATGTCTGAGCCTCCACAACTGAGTCACGGAACAGCGAAAAGACGTGGCGACGCCCTGCGGGGCCGACGCCCCTCCCATCACGGGAACGCCCACCACGAAGACGTCGCGGAAGGAGATCTCCTGCCACCACACCACCGGCTGGCACCGAGAGGCCGCCTCGGGGACTCAGTTTGGAAACCGCCCCGAAATGTGTCAAGGCCAGCATGAAACTTTCGAAACCCTCGGGTCGCGCCGCGTTCTCATAAGCCCTTCGGCGCCCGTCTCCGCCTGCCGGAACGTCGCGGCGGTCGCGTTATACGCGACGAAACATGTCGTGAAATTTTCACCTAAATACACCCGGGCGGGTACGGCGATTATGCCGAATACCCGAATTGGCCACCCCGTCTTACGCACGCGAGACGCGTACCTGGCACCAGATGGGTGCCAGGTACGCGCCTTCACCGGCCGTTGGCTGTCAGCTTCCCGTGCAGGTGAGCGTCGGCCTGCCTGGAGTGCCGGTGGAGGCGGAGCCGAGGAACCCGAAGGTGGTGCCGGCTCCGGCCGCGACAGAGCCGTTGTGGGAGACGTTGCGGGCGGTGATCGCCGCTCCCTGGCTCGTGAGGGTGGCGTTCCACACCTGAGAGATCGTCTCACCGGCCGCGAACGTCCAGGACACGGTCCAGTTGCTGATCGCCGAGGTGCCCGCCGTGACCTTGACCTCGCCCTGGAAGCCGCCGGGCCACTGGTTGACCAGCGTGTACGTCGCGGTGCATCGAGCCGTGCCGGGTGACGGCGTGGGCGACGGAGTCGGCGTGGGGGTCGGAGTCGGGGTCGGCGTGGGCGTGGGGGTGGGGGTCGGAGTGGGGGTGGGGGTCGGAGTGGGGGTGGGGGTCGGCGTCGGAGTGGGAGTCGGCGTCGGAGTGGGAGTCGGGGTCGGGGTCGGCGTGGTGACCGGGCCACCCCACCCTGAGGTCGAGTCCAGCCAGGCGGCGCGGCTCAGCGTCCAGTCGCGCATGTACTGCACCTGGGCCTGCCACGTGGAGGCGGTCGGGGTGATGAAGGGGCCGACCATCCGCGTCGTGAGGTTCGGCCAGCGCTGGAAGTTGCGCTGCGCGGCGTTGGTCAGCGGCCTGGCGAGAGCGTCGATCCTGCTCTGCAGGGCGGCGTCGGAGAGCAGGCCACGGCGCAACGTCTGCCAGCGCAACCTGACGTCGTTGACGAAGGCCGGGTCCCGCAGAAGCTGGGGGAACCAGTCGTTCGCCACAGGCTGCCGGGTCTGCTGGTACTGCCAGCCCGCGGCCTGGTCGTTCTGGAAGAATCCGCCCACACCGTAGGTGAGGTCGAAGTCCCACAGCGGACCGGCGAAGATCTTGGTGTCCCGGTCCTTGTAGAAGTGGGTACTGCGGATGTACGCGTCCATGTTCCGGCTGAGCTCGTTGATGATCAGATCGTCCACGAACGAGCCGACGTCGATGTACTTGCGGTAACCGGTCGTCGGGTCGGCGGAGTTGGACGCGTGGAGCACGTTGTGGAACTCCTGGATGTGGTTGCGCAGCCAGTCCCGCTGTGCGGACTGCAGCGGCGACGGGTCGACCACTTCGAGGTAGTTCCAGCAGGTCGCCGTCGTCCCGCTGCACGGCAACGTCGGCTCCTCCGCGGCCAGCCACTCGAACTTGAAGATGTACCCGCCCGTGATCTTCGGCAGGGTCGTGTCATCCTCGTCCAGCTTCTTGAGGTCGAGGCGGTTCTTGGAGTTCTTGATCGTCTCGACCAGCATGTAGACGCCCATGTAGTCGCCGGTGCCCACGCTGGTGGCGTCGGTGTTGAGGTAGAACTCCACGAACCTGTACCGCGGGACCTTCAGCCCCATCTCCTTGCCGAGGTCGTAGGTCAGGGCCTCCCTGATCAGCGACTTGTCCGGGAACGGCCCGCGCAGCACCCAGTCGGAGTCGGCGGGCATGCCCAGCACCGGGTAGTCCGCGTCGTCGTTGTCGTTGTCCCAGAACTCGATGCGGTACGGCGCCTTGTCGAACATGGCCGACGACTGCCCCCGCAGATGGAATCCGGCGCGGGTGGCGACCGCGGGAGCCGCCGCCAGCGACGTCGTCCCGCCGGTGCTCGGCTCGAAGATCATGGCGGCGGCGTCGATGTACGTCCGGCCCGGCTTGCCCGCGCCGTAGGAGTCGAGCACGACCAGCGGCAGGTCATGGGCCGTCGTGGTGGCGTCCCGGGCGACGTACATGGCCGTTCCGGGCGCCCCGGACGCCGTCTGGCCGACGAAGGCCTGCGCCCGCAACTGCGTGGTGCGGGTGAACTGCAGCGGTGAGCCCTGATAGAGCGTCGACTGCGCGGTGGGCAGCTGTCCGTTGGTGGTGTAGCGGATCTGGGCTCCGCTGATCGCGGTGCTCAGCGACACCGCCACCTGCCCCTGGAAGGTGCCGCTCGGCGTCGAGAAGGTGATGTCGCCGACCAGGTCGTCCGCCGCTTCCGCCGCGGCGGAAGCGGCGGTCGCGGAGCCGGCGCCGGTGGCCGCGGCGCTCGCGGCGCGGCCGTCCGACCGGGCGCCGGGACCCGCTTCGGCGCCGGCCGGTGACGTGAACGGGGTGAGGAGCCCGGCGAGAAGCACGGCGGCGATCGCGATTCCCTTGGTGCGGCGGGTCGCCGCGCCGCCGATGCTGCTGGTGGTCAGACGCACGATGCCTCCTGCTCGGGTCGATCGAAGATGGCGGGCGCCGGGTCCGCCGGCGACGCGGTGCCCTGGAAGTGGCGGCGCAGCGTCCGCCGCCACGGCACGTCGGGCAGGTCCACACGGAGAGCGGCCAGACCGGTGGCGTACTTGGAGATGCGGACGGGCCTCATCCTTCTCTGCCACAACATGCGGTCGACCGGCGTGGCGGCCGAGGTGGTCTTGGTCTCCACCACGGCGAACCCGGGCAGTAGCAGCGTGGCGCCGGCGTGCTCCCAGACGAGGCCGGTGTCGATGGTGACCCGGCTCGCGGTGTCCGGCAGCAGCAGGGTGGCGCGGTGGTACTCGGTGACCAGGATCGGGTCGAGGGAACTGCCGGCGACGGGGCCGATCGACTCGCGGGCGAGCGCTTCGTCGACGAAGTCGCGCCCCGGGTGCACGGTGCCGGAGTCCTGCGGGTGGTAGGGCAGCCGGTGTTTGGTGATGTTCCCCCGCGCGCCGCTGATCTTGACTTCGAGCCAGCATTCGGCGGAGTCGAGATAGGTGCGGGTGCGCACCTTGAATCGCCGGCGTCTGCGATAGGCGGCGCAGTGGAAGCTGGCCAGCAGCGGCGTGTCGAAGTACACGGACTTGTAGCGGAAAGTGCGTTCGCCGTCGATGTCCAGCGCCTGGGCGTACGGCGTGAGCTGTTCCAGCAGAGGCGGCAGCACCTCCATCGGGACGAGGTACTTGCGGTCCACCCTGGTCTGCAACGCGGCGCGGTCGATCAGCTCGGCGAGCCCGACGGGGGCCAGCCGCGCCAGCGCCGGCCCGAGGGGCGTCGTGGTCATCGGCGCGCCCCGGAATGTGCGGGCGCGCTCGATTCGGCCGTCAGGCCGCGTTCGGTCCGCGCGTACCGGACGTCGACCACGGTGGTCTCGTTCACCATGTCCAGCCGCTGGACGGTGACCGCGTGCACGCGGGCGTCGAGCAGCTGTTCCAGGTGCGCGACGAGCGCGACATCGTCGGTGATGGCGGAGTCGAGCACCAGGATCTGGTGCCGGTAGTTGCGGAACAGCCGCCGATGGTCGCCGAAGTACATCACCGCGAGGATCAGCGCCATCAGGCCGCCGCTGAGCCACGCCGAGGTGGTGCTCAGCGCGCCGAGGATGCCCAGGGCGAGGGCGGAGAAGTAATACGCGACCTCGTGCTGGTCGAGCTCGGTCGAGCGCAGGCGAATGATCGACAGCACGCCGAACAACGCCAGCCCCAGCCCGAGCCCGGCGCCGACGTTGCTGGCACTCAGCGCGCTCGCGACCGCGAGGACGCCGACGTTGACCCCCAGGTAGGCGACGACCAGGTCGCGGCGGCGGTGTCGCGGGAAATAGAGCCCGAAGACGAGCAAGGCCACCGCGCAAATGTCAATCGCGAACAGGACGAGCTGTGACGCCACGTTCGTTCCTCCTGAACCGCTGCCGGGATTAGGCGCGCGCCGCCCTCTTCCTGGCAGGGATCCCGCAGGACGGCCGCCGAAACTTTCAAACCTTCAAAAAAACTTTCGGGGACACGACTGAGACGATAAGTGAATGTCAGGTGTCGTGTCAATGAACTTGATAACCGCCGGCCCGCACCACCCATGACGACGCTCTGTCAAGCACGCCCCCGCCTCGGACGACCCGCCCGACAGACCAGCCCACCGCCACCCCACCCACCCAAAGCACGGCCCCCCAGCACCACACCCCCACCCCACCCAAAAATGAAACTTTCGACGCCCTCCACAAAACCAGGCCCCCTTACCGCCACCGCCCCCGTCAAGCGCCGACCCGTACCCTCGCCACCGCCAAGTGCCGCCGCGCCGGCCGCGACGACCGCGCCGACGCTCCCGCCCACGAGTACGCCCCCGCCCAGCGATCAAGAGCCCCGGGACCCACACGACAGGTCAACCGGCAGCGGCCGGAGTGACCCGCCGAGCGCGCCCGGCAGTACGACCAACCGGCGCCCGGTAGCGCGATCACCCACTCAAGAAAGGCAGGAAGCCAACGAACGCACCGGCCAGGGCGAATGGACCGTCCGAACTCACCTCAGCGGCGGCACGAGGAATCCGCACAGGCAGGGTGAACGAGTAGCCCACCAGCGGGACGGAGCCCACGACGACGGTTGCACTGAGTGAAAACCATGGCGGTACCCGGCGCCCACCCAGCACGGGGATCAGCTAGGGATGCACCAGTCCCCAGAGGCTGATCAAACCGAGTGACAGGATTCACCGAGGATGGCGAGCAGCCTCAGCGCCCCGAAGTACATGGCGCCCGCGGGGATGCCCAGGATCCCCTCCTCGGGAAGCTTTCCGCGCCGTGATCCGCGGCAGAACGCAGGCGTGGATGCAACCGAAAAAGCAGCCCATGCGGGGCAATAGCGGTGGAGGTTCTCCTGAAGCGCTAAGCCAAAGACCTGGGCGGACGACTTGAGAAAGGTAATCGCTTCACCAGCGTAGCCCTATCGGAATGGGACAGAGCCTACACTAAGAGCGCGCCATATTCAGCTTAGAAGTAAGTTGGTCGGTCAACTCTTCGAGAGATTCATAGAGGTAGACGGTCTCGCGCCGATCCATCTGGTGAATAGGGGTTCCCACCTCTGCAAGCAAAATACTGCGCTTCCCTACAGCCTGAACCAAACCCAATTCATAGTAACAGCTCGGGCGCTGGAGCGACAGATCTACGACCACCGCTCCAGCGCCCTTGATCTTCTCCAGCGCCCGCTCGAAATGGAAAGCCATCGGAGTGTCGTCGCAATCTAGAGGAAAGTAGGGGTGTAGGCCATTCGCAAGTATTGCTTGCTCAATCGCCATACGACGCTTACTGTGAAGCGGATCAGACGCGACAGGCATAATAACATACACATATTCAGGCATATCTGACTCCTCGAATTCAAGGCGTGGCACGCGGAACCCCCGTCAGCGAAACACCGGCAGGCGAAGGCGAGTGCTCCGAGGGGGATACCGAGCCAGGGCTTCGCCTGACCGCAGGCACAGGAAGCCCGCTGACCGTTGGCATGGGGCTTCGATAGAACGGGGAAACACTTTTTGTAATGGAAGACCAGCTTAGACTCGCGAAGAGTACGACAGTAACCGCAATGGCCAAGAACAGGACCAGAAAAGCCTTCGGGATGAAGTACTCGGCCCCCGAGGAGCTGAGCACTAAGGCGTTACGCAGCCTGCCACGCTGGACCAAAGCTAGCGCATGGCGTTCCTGGAGGATACTCCATTCTCGCTCAAAAGGACGATAAGAGCGGGCAGGAGAACTTCCTTCGACCCCATCGAATGATATCAAGGGCGCCATTGCGTTGAGGACCGCAAATTTAGCCCCATTTAGAGCTTTATAGTCATCTATCTGGCGAATCCAGTACAGACAAAGCATCGACGCGACGAGAGCGAGCACAAGGACACCGCATAATCCGAGGAACCCATAGGTTTCCCTGGTCAGCGACCACGCTACAATAGCGCCGATGGCCAAGACCACAGCCACACATACAGAATAGTTCCAACGGTTCATCGACAAGCGGCGCTCGGTCACCAACTCCGTCGACTCGTAATACATCTTGAACTCTTCGAATGAGACTACGCCTTCAGAGCCAACCGAGCTCTCAGTTTTTTCAGTTACAACCCCGCTTGGCAGGCGTCCCGTAAATCGCCTCCAAAGTGAGCGGATGCGAGAATACTCGGCGCTTCTTGTTGCTCTAGAAGTCACGATTCGACCTCAAGTGGGGGGACAGCGGCCACGAACTGCACCTAGCTCAAGCTAGCTTGCCGCAAGCCAACCAGATCAAGCTAGCCAAGCGTGTCCCTTATAGCCTGAGCGCAAGCAGGTGAACGCACCCTGAGTGCAGAGATCCTTAGTTTGGGTGCCGTGGCCAGTCCGACCGCCGGCGGGCCTGACCTTTTGACCTTGGCCCAGAGATGGCCCACAAGCAGCGAGCGCAACGAGAGCGGGCGGGACTCCGTGAGACTGGAGGCCCGCCCGTTGCTGTGCTGTTCGCCCTGGTCAGCGGACGGATCCGCTGGTCAAGATCGTGTGCCCCCTGCAAGATTCGAACTTGCGCTCCCGGCTCCGGAGGCCGGTGCTCTATCCCCTGAGCTAAGGGGGCTCAACGAGTGGTAAGGCTACCAGCATCTGGAGGTCCACCGTTACTCAGAAACCCCGGACCGACCGAACATGCCCGCCACGACAGGCCTCCCACCCCCACGACCCCGACCCGCCGAGCCCCGAACCGACAGATGCACGCCCTCAGACAGACCCCGGACGGACTTCCGCACGAACCTCCGGACGGACCCCCCGGACGGCCCTCCCGACCTCCCTGCCAACGATGATCGGCCTCTACCCTCGTACCCCCGCACATCCCCGCCGCTCCCCCGGACGGCGCTGAGCCCATCGCCCTAGACGGTCGTCCGCCCCCCAGCACATCCCCAGCCGCTCCCCCGGACGTGCTGACTCCTCCTCCTACGCGCCTGCGGAGGCTTACTTGCCTGGGCGGATGGCTCCTCGGTAGCGCGCTCGGTAGTAGCTGGAGTGGGCGAAGTCGACGGTGCGCACGACGTCGCCGGACTTCGGGGCGTGGACCATCATGCCGTTTTTCAGATAGATGCCGACATGAGTGGGATCTCCGTTCCCGCCGCCGAAGAAGACCAGGTCGCCTTCCTTGAGCCGGGAGAAGGGGATCTTGCTTCCCTTGGCGAACTGGGTGCCGGTGTAGTGAGGAAGGGAGACCCCGGCCCGGGACCATGCATAGAGAGCCAGCCCTGAGCAGTCGAACCCTCCACCTGTCGCCCCGGTCTTGGACCCTCCGCCCCAGACGTACGGCGTGCCGATCTGCCGGACGGCCGCCCGCGCGGCGATGGCCCCCGCCGCCGCCTGCCGCGAACCCGAAGCGGATCGGCCGCTGACGACACGCCGTGGCCGCTGAGCCGCCCGCCCACCGACGGCATGCCCCGAGCCAGGACGGGACCGATCGTCGGCGACACGTTGGGGGCCTGGGGCCGGCTGATCACTTGATGGTGCGGCGTCGCCGCCTTGCCGGGGTGGAGATGGCTCTCGTCCGCCGGGAGCCGGCTGGTGGATGCGGACGAGGGGCTCATCTCCGACGTGGGGGCCGATCTTGTCGGGCACGAGATCGGGTGCCGGCCAGAGCCACAGGCGGGCGCCCGGCGAGCCGTAGGGGTCGATCTGACGGTGGAGCGGCCAGGACGGCCGGGAGGTGCCCGACGCCGTGGGCGAGGCCGGAGGAGGGCCGTCGCCGGTCGCTCCGGCGCACGCCGTGACGCCGAGCACCGGAGCGGAATGCGGGCCCGTGCGGCCGAAGGCGGCAGCGAGGTGACCGTGGATGGTGGCCAGGTGCCGGGGGACGGTGGCCAGGTGACCGGGGATGGTCGCCAGGCGCTGAGGGAGAGTGGCGAGATGCCCAGGGACGGTGGTCAGGTACTCGGGGGTGGTCGCCAGGTGACCAGGGATGGCGGCCAGGTGACCGGGGACCGTGGCCAGGTGACCGGGGATGGTGGCGAGTCGGTGTCGGATGGACTTTGGGGCGGGGCGGTGGGAGGTGGAGGAACCGGTGCGGGTGGAGGTGGAGAGCTGGGTTGGAGCCGGTCGGGGCGCGGAGGCGGAGGTGCGCGGGGGGTGCGTGTGGGGGGCCGGGAACCAGCGGATCTGCGTGCATCGACTCGTTGGCAGGCGGGGAGCGACCTCGCCGCCACCTGGAGAAAGGGCCGCCCCCGTGACGAGGACGGTGGTGACGAGCATCGTGATCACGGTGCCCTCCTTGGGCTCGATGGCGAATCGAGACCCAGGATCATTTCGGCGGACTGTCCGCCGTTGACCCGAAAGCGGTTCTGTGGATAAGTTTCGCCGCGGTCGATTCACGAGGTAGCGGGTGAACCGAGGCTGACCTGCGGTGATGCGGGAGACTGAATGTCCTGCGACTGCTGGGCTGTGGATAAGGGGCTGGTAGGACGCCCGCAGTTCGTCGAGTTTCTGGAAAGGCTCGCGGGAGGCGTTCTTAAGAGTTAGCCTCGCGGCCGTGGACGAGGTTCTGGGACGCGTGCTGGTAGTGGACGACGATGAGGTGATCCGGCAGCTCATCGCCGTGAATCTCAGCTTGGAAGGTTTTCAGGTGGAGACGGCGGTGGACGGGCAGGACTGCCTCGACCGAGTGGCGTCCGTCCGACCGGATGTGATCACGTTGGACGTGATGATGCCGCGCCTGGACGGCTGGATGACGGCCACGAAGCTTCGTGCGGACGAGAGCCTGAGCCATATAAAGATCATGATGATCACGGCCAGGGCCCAGGAAGATGACAAGAAGCGCGGTCTCGGCATCGGAGTCGACGCCTACCTCACCAAGCCGTTCGACCCGGCCGAGCTGATTCAGATAGTGCGCGACCTCGTACTCGCTCCTGACGAGAACACCGCCCCCAGACCCGCCAACGGGCCGGAAACCGCCGCGGCCGATCACTGAGCGAGCGGAAAGCGCCGGCCCGGTTTCGCGTGACGCGGGAGGGCGCCGATCATGACCAGGACCACGGCACGCGGGGGCAAAGCCGGAGGTCGCCGGCATCCGCCCGATGTACCGCCCGGATGCCGCGGCGCACCGGGGTGTGGCGGAAATCGGTGCGTTGGGTTATGGGAGGAGGCCTTGTCGGTGGGCGTAGGCGGCGGCTTGGGTGCGGGAGGAGACGCCTAGTTTGGCGAGGATGTTGGAGACGTGCACGCTGACGGTCTTGTTCGCGATGAAGAGCCGTTCGGCGATCTCACGGTTGGACAGGCCCGTGGCGACGAGGGCGAGGACCTCCTGCTCGCGGACGGTCAGCGTGATCGCAGGGGTGTGATGGTCGCCTGCCTGCGCGGACGACGCCGTCGTAGCGGGACCGGACGGCGAGGACGCGCCATCGGGGGCGGAGTCGTGCTTGGACTGGGTGGCGAAGCGGGCTCTGCGCCCGAGGTCGGTGAGGGCGCGGTGGAGAGGCGCGGCGCCGAGGGCCTCGGCCGTTTCCATGGCCTGCCGCCACTCTCGGAAAGCCTCGTCGCGGTCGCCTGAGACGAGCAGGGCCTCCGCCAGACGCCAACGCGACCGTGCGACCTCGTAGACCGAACCGAAGTCGAAGGCCTCCACCGCGGCCCGCCACGCCGCCGGATCGGCGATGCCTGCGGCTCTCCGTCGTTCGGCCTCTGCCCTGGCCAGCCACGCCCGTCCTTCGACGCCCATCGCGCCCCGCGTGCCCGAGCCGGGCCCGAGAGTCGCCGCGGCGTGGGCGCGTGCGAGCAGGTCGTCGGCCTTCGCCAGGTCGTCGGCGCTGGGAGCCGGCAGCGCCAGCTCGGCGAGCGCCCACAGGCCGGTGGCGCAGATGCGGATCGACGCCGGGTCGAAGGGTTCGAGGGCGGCGATCACCGCGTCGATGTGCTCCATCGCGGCTCGCGGATCGCCGTTCCACAGCGCGTGCTCAGCCGCCAGCCCGCGCACGATGTAGGTGATGAACTCGTCGTTCCAGAACGGCCGCGACCAGCTCAGGCGTTCGTCGACGATCGCGTCGCCGCGTGCGACCTCGACGAACAGCGCGTACCCCGACAGCCGCGCCTCGGGAAGCCTGCCCACCCGCACCGCGAACCCGGCGGCCAGCTCGCCCGCCTGCTCCCAGTCGCCGGCCGTGTAGTGGATGAGCAGCCGGAGGAAGCGCAGGTCGGTGCCGTACAGGCTCCATGAAAGGCCCGTCTCGCGGGCCAGGGCGACACCTCGATCTGCGGTGGTGGCGGCGTCGGCGAGGTGGCCGCGGTCGTACTGCACCCTGGCCAGGCTGAAGATGGCGCGAAGGTCGATGGAGAGATCTTTGGACCGGATGCCCGCGGCGACGGTCAGCAGCTCTTCCGCCCGCTGACGGTCGCCGCCGATGTCGGCGACCACGGCAAGGGTGATCAACGCACTGGACTCGGCGTCGCGCACGCCCGACGCGCGCGCGGCCTCCAGCGCACGGCCGGCGAGAAGCTCGACCTCGCCGTGCCGGGGAGTCCAGACCAGAGCCCGCGCGCACGTGGCCAGCGCTCTGGCCAGGACGGCGAGCGCGCACGCGTCGGCGTGGCCGGGGGCGGCGGCCTTCGTGGCGAGATCCACGGCCGTGTCGGCGGCCTCGATGGCGCCGGGGTCGTCGCCGGCGTTGACCAGGTAGTACGCGAGGCGCTCCCACACCTCGGCCGTCGGCTGCTCGGCGGCGAGGATGTCTCGTACTTGGGCGACCGCCCGGTGGGTGTCCCCGCTCTCTTCGGCCGCCGCGGCGGACAGCAGTGCCAGCCGGACGCGGTCTATGCCCGCCACCCGCTCGGCATCAGGGACGCGGTGCCACAGCGCGAGTGCCTGGTCGTAGTGGCTGTGGGCCTCGACGGGCGCGCCGAGACGGTCGGCCCGCCGGCCGGCCTCGACGGACGCGGCCAGAGCGCCGGGCAGATCGTGACCGGCGAGGTGGTGATAGGCGAGCTCGGCGGGCGAATCGAGCAGGTGGGTGAACCGGCCGTGCAACCGCGCCCGCTCACCGGGAAGCAGATCGGTGTAGACGGCCTCCTGCAACAGGGCGTGCCGGAACGCGTAGCCGTAGTCGCCGTCGGGCAGCAGCAGGCCGCACGAGACGATCTCGCGGATGGCGTCCTCCAGCTCGATGTCGGGAAGACCCGAGACCTTCTGCAGCAGATCGTGGTCGATGCGCCGGCCGGCGACCGCGGCGGCGCGCAAAACGCCCTGCGCGGGCTCTGACAGCCGTTCGACGCGCGCGAGCAGCAGATTGGCCACGTTGTACGGCAACCCCTCGGCCGCCAGGAGCTCCTCGGCGTAGAAGGGATTGCCTTCGGCGCGCGCGATGATGGCGCGCATCGCCTTGGCGTCGGCGCCGCCGATGGCCACGAGGTGCTCGGACAGCTCGTCGGCGTCCAGCGGGCCGAGCGGCACGGCGGTCACGGACGGAAGCCGCTGCAACTCGGCGAGCAGGGGACGCAGCGGATGACGCCGGTGCAGGTCGTCGGTTCGGTAGGTGCCGACCAGGCACACTCTCTCGCGTTGCAGCATGCGGCTGAGGAAGACCAGCAGGTCACGGGTGGACCGGTCGGCCCAGTGCAGGTCTTCCAGCACGAAGACGACCGGCCTGGCCGCCGACGCCTCGGCGAGGAAGTCGAGCATCGAGCCGAAGAGTTGTTGCTGGGTGAGGCGCGAGCCGGCCTCTGACGGGGAGTCGAACGACGCGCCGGGGACCAGCCTGCGGAGCGTCGGGCGGGCCTCGATCGCCTGCGCGAGATCGGGCTCGGCGGCCGCGCCTCGGAGAGCGTCGGCGAGCGGAAGGTATGGCAGGGCGTCGCCCAGCTCGGCGCACTGGCCGGTCAGCACGGCGAAGCCCCGGGTGCGCGCCAGGCCGACGAACTCGGTGACCAGGCGGGTCTTGCCGATGCCCGCGTCGCCGCTGACGACGGCCACGCCGGCCTGCCCCGCGGCGGCGGCGTCGAGCACCCCTAGCAGGCGGTCGAACTCACCCGACCGCCCGACAAGAGCACTGCTCGCCTCGCGCCACGCCACGTTCGGGAGTATCGCACGCGCCTCCGACATATCGTTTGGACCAGGGGGCGAGGGTGGATATGGACCTCTTTCCGCCGCTCGGCGGGGTTTAGGGTCGCAGGCATGGTCTCTGGCTCGACCTTGCTGGTCTTCTCGCTGGCCGCGATGGTGCTGGTGATCGTTCCGGGTCCGAACAACCTGTACATCACGGCGCGTGGCATCGCCCAGGGACGCGCGGCGGCCGTGGCGTCGGCCATCGGAGTGGAGACCGGGACGCTCATCCACATCGCCGCGGCGGCGGCCGGGCTCTCCTACCTGATCGCGCGGTCGGCCGCGGCGTTCACCGCCGTCAAGTGGGCGGGCGCCCTGTACCTGGTCTATCTCGGCATCCGCACGCTGAGCGGCCGGGACGGCGCCGCCGCCCGCGCGGCGAGCGCCCAGCCGCTGCGCGAGGTGTTCCTCGAGGGCGTGATCGTCAACGTGCTCAACCCGAAGGTCATCCTGTTCTTCCTGGCCTTCCTCCCCCAGTTCGTCGACCCGGCGGCCGGGTCCGCCGCTCTGCAGATCGTCGTCCTCGGGCTGACGTTGCTGCTGTTCGGCATCGCCGCCGACATGGTGTACGCGGTCGGCGCCGGCACGCTGAGCGGGTTGCTGCGCCGCAGGCACCGGGCGCTGAGATACGTCAGCGGCTTGGTGTACCTCGGACTCGGCGTCGCCACCGCGCTGGCGGGGAGCACGGGCCGTTCGCGCTGATCGGCCACCGGGGACGCCGGCGGCTCGCGTCCTGGTGGAGGGGACGCGAGCCGTGGGGTGAGCGCAGCCGTGCAGCCGGGGTCGAGCCGAGCGGCGAGCGCCACCGGGGGGGAGCGCGGCGTGGACGGGTCAGCTGCCGAAGGTGAACCAGTTGAGGTTGACGAAGTCGGCGGGCTGGCCGCTGGAGAAGGTGATGTACACCGTATGCGTGCCCGTCACCCCCGAGATGTTGGCCGGCACCGTGCGCCAGCTCTGCCACCCGCCGGTGTTCCCGACGGCGAAGTCACCGATCGGAGAGGCGGTGAGGCTGTCGAGCCGCACCTGGACCAGGCCGCTGACGCCGCCGCCGGCGCCCGAGGCGACGCGGGCCACGAACTGCCGGGCGGCGGAGGAGCCGAAGTTCACCCCGTCGTAGCGCAGCCAGTCGCCGTTGGCGATGTACGAGACGTTCTGCCCGCCGCCGCTGTCGGTGGTGGTCTCCAGCTGGGTGCCCGACTGCGCCTGGTACCGCTCGGCCTGGATCGTGGAGCGCGCGTCGACGCCGCCGGGCGGCGGCGAGCTGGGCGGCGGCGAGCTCGGCGGCGGGGTGGATCCTCCGCCGCTCTGCCAGACGGCCACGTAGTCGACCACCATGGGCCGGCCGGACACGGTGGCCGAGGTCGGGGTGCCGATGCCGGCGACCCCGTTGGGGAACGCTCCGCCCATGGCCACGTTGAGCAGCAGGAAGTAGCCTCCGTGACCGGTCATGTTGTTCCAGGTCGTGGCGTCGAGCTGACTCTGGCTGACGCTGTGGAACTGCTGTCCGTCGACGTACCAGCGCAGCTGGTTCGGGCTGACCGAGCGGTCCCACTCGAAGCGGTAGGTGTGCATGGCCGACTGGCAGCTCGAACCGGGGCAGGCGCGGCTGGCGCCGATGCCGTTGGTCTCGGCGCACGCGCCGCCGGGGTTGGTGCCGCAGTGGAGCACGCCCCACACGGAGTTGATCCCGTTGACGTTCTCCATGATGTCGAACTCGCCGATGGCGGGCCAGTTCTGGTAGTTGCCGCGATACGGCGAGCCCAGCGCCCAGAACGCCGGCCAGTAGCCGAGCGCCGCGTCGCCGGTGACGTTGGGCATCTGGATGCGGCCCTCGATGCGCAGGACGGTGCCTGCGGCCGGTTTGAAGTCGGTGCGCCGGGTCTCGATGCGCGCGGAGGTCCATTCCCCCGAGCCGCTCCTGAGCGGGGTGATGCGGAGGTTGCCGCCGCCGTCCAGGCTCACGTTGGACGAGTTGGCGGTGTAGTTCTGGATCTCGCCGGTGCCCCAGTTGCCCGGCCCGCCCGGATACGCGTGCCCGGTGTCGATGATCCAGTTCGCGGACGAGGGCAGCGTCCCCGCGGCGCCGTCGAAGTCGTCGCTCCACACCAGGCTCCATCCGCTGGGTGTGGCGGGGACGGAGGCTCCGGCGGGTCCGCCGCCGACGGTCAGCGCGATCACCGGAAGGACGGCGGCGCCCGCGGCGGCCAGCAGGGCGCGAAGCCGTGAGCGGCGGCGCCGTACCGGTGGGTCGGTGGTCATGCCCATGATGCTCCTCATCTCTCGGGACGAGTCGGATCTCTCAGGACGAGTCGGTGGACGGATCAGTCGCCCATGCGTACGAAGCCGACGGATCGCGCGCGTGCCCGTGGACGGGTCGCAGGTCACGCGGAGAGATCCTCGTCGTGGGGGGTGGACCGGCCGCCGCCCGCGATGGGACGGCGTCCGGCGGCGGCTCAGCGGCGCGGGACCGGCGGCCGTTCGGCGCCGCGCACGGGGAACCATCTGTTCTCGTCGACGTAACGCGCTTGTAACGCTCTCAGCGCCGCTGACGTTAGATCGCCCGACAACCGGTGTCAACAGCGAGAAAATGTTTCTCGTAGATCGTGAGAGCGCTCTCGCCGACGTCTGTCGTCAGGGCCCGCAGAGCCGCCGCGCCGGGGGCCCGCTGACCAGGAAGTACGAGCATCGGCAGCTGCGAATTGCCTGATGATCACGGTCTGACAAGGGGCGACGGGAAGAACCGGGTGTTCTGAAAGTGTCGCCCCACGGATGCCCTTCAGAGGGCCTCCTAACAGAGAGCGCTCTCAGTAAGATCATCCGGGTCGGCACGGCGGAGGGCACGAAGGCGCGGAGGGGAAGAGGCGGCGTCGGTGGGGCGGGGGTCAGGTCTCGTGGCCGAGGGCTCCGGGGATGCGGTCAAGGACGCTGTACGGCACGAGCCCGTAGGCGTGGAAGTCCACCGCGTCGCCGCCGGCCGCCCGCACCGCGCGGACCTTCGCGGCCAGCCGCTCCTCGGAGTCGGTGTCCGGCCTGCCCGGACGCAGCACGACGCGCAGTTCTCTGTCGTTGCCGACCGAGCGGCGGTAGGCCCCGACGTCGTCGGCCACCCGCGCGGCGTCCCTGGCGTAGGCGAGGACCCCGAAGGACGGGACCAGGTCGCCGAGGGCCACCAGGTCTACGCCGAGCTGCCAGGCGTCGTGCGCCGCGAGCCCGGCGGGCGGCAGCCCGTCGGCGTATCCCTTGCGGTGCCCGGTGCCGTCCAGGAAGGTCAGCTTGGACCCCTCGGCGGCCACCGCGGAGGACACCTCGCTGACCAGCGAGGTCACCGTCTCTGAGCGGGCGCGCGCGTACGCGACCACGTCCGGGCCCGCGTACGCCGTGAGCGCGGCCCGCGTCACCTCACCCTGCGCGGGCGGGTCGCCGTCGAGCACCCCGCCGACGATGCGGGCGCACTCTTCGCGCGCGACCTCCGCCTTGACGCCGAGGTCCGTCGCCCGCCGCATGCACCACGGGCAGAAGCACAGGGAGAACAGGAACTCGTCCATCGGGCCGAGCGGGACGAAGCACCTCTCTTGCTGGTAACCCTGTGCGAACCCCCCGAAGTGCAGCGACTCGGCGACCACGCTGTCCACGCCCAGCCGCGCCACCGACCGGGCCAGCGCGACGGCGTACAGCCGCACGTCCGGATGGGCGGGGCACAGCGCGGCGGGGAAGCCGCGCCCGCCGAAGCAGTCGTGCACGGTGACGTCGGGGTTGGCCAGGCCGAGGGTGAGGTCGTGCAGGAAAACCGCCCAGCCGTGCAGGGCCATGCCGCGCTCGGCGGCGGCCGCGCGCAGCGCCGCGATCGGCTCGCGCTCGGCCCCCGGCTGCACAGGGGGCGCGAGCCGCAGGCCGGTGAACAGGTCGGCGGGCGGCGGGAAGTGCACGCCATCGAAGCGGACCGTCACCCGTGAGGCGCCGTGCGGGGTGACGTCACGGGCGCCGTGGGAGGCCGCGGCGACCGTCACCTCGCGCACGCCGTACCCGGCGATGCGGTCGAGGACCCGCCCGGCGCCCTCGTCGCGCACGTCTTCGACGTAGACGTATACCGAACCGTGCACCGCGCCGTGCCTTTCGACGAGCCCGCCGTTGATGACCTATGTCCCACGCGACCTTATATCCTTGCCGCAGGCCTGGGACGGCGCCATCGGCGGCCGGTCGCCGAGCAGGTCGCGCGCGTGCTCGCGCGCCAGGTTCCACCCGCTCCAGCCGTCGGGCTCGCGCAGCCGCCGCACGGACGACATCTGCGACAGCAGGCAGTCGCGCGCCGCCGAGGGCAGCCCGTCGATGGCGGGCACGGCGTCGGCGCCGAGGTCGGTGATGTAGGCGAAGTCGAGCTGCGAGAAGTCGCGGATGCGCAGCTGCGACTCGGCGACCCGCAGGTCGGGGTTCCAGATCGCGAAGGTCAGCATCGACAGGCCCGTCACCAGCACCACCGTGCGCGGCAGCCAGCCCGCGTTCCGGCGGGTCAGCCGCATGGCCCCCGCCACCAGCACCAGAGCGAACACCGCCGCCAGCCACCAGATGGCCGCGCCGACCGAGGCGCGCAGCAGGGACAGGCCGTAGGCGTCGATGTACAGCCCGAGCCGGTGCAGCGCCGAGGCGAGGATCACCAGGGTCAGACCGCACAGCAGGCCCAGCAGGCCGGCCAGCAGCAGGCGTTCGCGGCCCTGCGCCGCCACCACGGCCGTCGCCACCGCGACCAGGCCGAGCACGAAGACGCTGACCGTGACCAGCTCGAAGAACCCCGACCTGGCGTATTCGGCGTAGGTCAGCCCCGCGGTCTCCATCACCCTGCGGTTGCCGCCGAACAGCGTGCTGATCTGCACGGCCACGAAGGCGGCGAACAGCAGGTCGACCGCCCCGAGGGGGATCGTCCACAGGATGCGGTTCACCCTCCGGCGCGCCCGCTGACCGGCCGGCTCGACCGTCGGGCGCAGCGCGACGAGGGTCGCGGCCCCGACCAGCGCGGCGAACATCACGAAGATCACCAGGCGGCCCGGCAGGGAGGAGGCCCACGCCGGAGCGGTGAACACGTGCGACATGAAGGAGGCGAAGACGGCGTCGGCCGAGGCGAACAGCACGCCGAACACCAGCAGCAGCACCGCCGCGATGCCCAGCCCGGCCAGCAGCGGGCCCAGGGTGCGCCGCCGGTCGATGCCCTTGAGCGGCGCGATGAGGAACCACGGCAGCGGCAGGACGGCCAGCGCCACCGACATCCCTCCCCTGATCACTCCCGGCCAGCCTCGGCCGGCGCCCGACACCGCGAGGGCGGCCAGGCCGAAGCCCGCCAGCAGCATGGGGAAGATCAGCCATTCCGCGTCCCGGAACATCGCGACCGCCACCAGCGCGTACGCCAGCAGGGCGAAGGCGCCCGTCCAAGGGGTGACGCGGTGCCGTGCCGCCGGGAGCACGGCCGCGCCGGCGGCGACGGCCACCAGCACCACGCCGAGCCCCGTACGGGCGAACGGGAGCGCGAGCGCGGCGAACAGGCCGACCGCCGCCGCCGACGGCAGCAGCCACCGGGGTGTGGGCGGCAGGTTCGGCCGGGGCAGCAGCGGTGGCGGCACGTAGTCCGGCGGGCCGAACCCGGACGCCCCCGGACGCGTCTCCGGCGACGGCCGGTCCATCCCCTGCGGCCTGTGATGCCCCCCCGCCGGCTGCTGCAGCGTCCCCTGTGACTGCTCGCGGGTCTCGTGCGGTCGCTGCCGCGTCGCCTGCGACCGCTGGTCCGCCTCGGGCGGCATGTTCTCGGACGCCTCCGCAGCCCGCGCGGGGGCCGCGTCCTCAGGCGTCTCTGGGTTCTCCGCGACGGCGACGGCCGCCGTGGCGGCATCCGGTTCCGCGATGGCCGCACCTTGCGGCATCGCCAGCGGTTCCGCCAGAGGCTCGCCGGGCGCCTTCGGCCTGCGCGGCACGACAAGGACGGCCGGCGCGTCAGGAATGCCGGACAAATCAGATGTGACCACCGGATCGGCGCCCCCTGCGGTTCCCGCCGCCTCCGAAGCACCGGGCTTCTCCACCGCAACCCCTGCGCTCCGCGAAGCGCCGGCCTGCTCCACCGTGGCACCCACGGTCTGCGGAACGCGAGGATCCTCCGCCCCCGCGGCCGCTCGAACGCCGGCCCCCTCCGCCGGGGCCTCAGCGGCTTTCGCGGCGCCGGCATCGTGCGATGCCGCTCCCCTGGCTCTCATCGCCCCCGCCGCCTCTGGCGTGGGTCCTGTGGTCTCACCCGGCCGGTCCGGTCCGGCGACCTGGACGCCGCTCGCCGGCTCGCGGGCGTCGGAGGTGTCGCCGGTCGTGGCCGTGGTGGTGGCCTCCGGCAGGCCGTCGGGGGGGTCGCTCATGACCGTGGTCCTTCCAGGCAGGTCGACCACCATGCGGCAGCCGGACGGGGTGTCGTCGACCCGCACCGAGCCTCCGTGCAGTTCGACGATCTCCTTGACGATGGCCAGGCCGAGGCCCGTGCCGCCCGCGTCAGCCGCCCGGGCGGCGTCCAGACGGGAGAACCGCTCGAAGACCCGGGGACGCTCCGAGGCGGGGATCCCCGGCCCCTGGTCGGTGACGCTGAGCCGCACCCCCGCTCCCTCCGCGCGGGCTTCGAGGCGGACCAGGCCGCCGGACGGGCTGTGCCGGACCGCGTTGTCGAGCAGGTTGGCCAGCACCTGGCCGAGCAGGGCCGGGTCGGCGTGGACGCCCAGCCCCTCGGACGCCGAGCTGGACAGCGAGACCTCCTCGCGCGCGAGCCCCGCCTCCCGTACGGCCTGGGCGCACAGCGGGCCGAGCTCGACGGGCTCGGGCTCGATGTGCCGGGCGCCGGAGTCCAGCCGGGACAGATCCAGCAGCTGGGCCACCAGCCGGCCGAGACGCTCGGTCTGGGTGAGCGCCGTGCTCAGGGTGGCGCGGTCGGGCGAGGAGACGCCGTCGACGAGGTTCTCCAGCACGGCCTGCAGCCCGGCGATGGGCGTGCGCAGCTCGTGGCTGACGTTGGCCACCAGCCGGCGGCGCTGCCGGTCCACCTCCGCCAGGTCGGCCGCCATGGCGTTGAACGCCCGCGCCAGCTCGCCGACCTCGTCGCGCGAGGTGGCCCTGACGCGCATGCCGTACCGTCCCTTGGCGATCGTCTGGGCGGCGGCGGCCATCTCGCGAAGCGGCCTGGTCATCCCCCTGCCGACGAGTTGCACCGTGCCGAGGCTGAGGACGGCGGCGAGCCCCATGCGCGCCCAGGGGACCACTCCCAGGAAGCGGCCGTACTCGTTGAGCGCGAAGGCGGTGGCGACCGCGAGCAGGATGACCAGCCCCAGCTTGACCTTGATCCGGCCGAGGAAGTCGAGCGGCCTCATGGCTTGACCAGCGCGTAGCCGACGCCGTGGACGGTGCGGACGATGCCGGAGCCGAGCTTGCGGCGCAGCGCGCGCACGTGGCTGTCCACCGTGCGGGTGGCCGCGGCCTCGGAGAAGCCCCAGATGTCCGACAGCAGCCGTTCGCGCTCGAAGACGTGACCCGGACGCTCCGCGAGCCGCCTCAGCAGGTCGAACTCCGTGCGCGTCAGCTGCGCCTCCACACCGCGCACGAAGACCCTGCGCTCGGCGGTGTTGATCTCCACGTCGCCGGCGCGGATGACCGTGTCCTCGCGGGCGAGCTGGGCGGCCCGTTCGACCCGGCGCAGCAGGGCGTGGATCCTGGCCACCAGCTCGCGCATGCTGAACGGCTTGGTCAGGTAGTCGTCCGCGCCGACGCCGAGCCCGACGAGCAGGTCGGTCTCCTCGCCCAGCGCGGTCAGCATCAGCACCGGCACCGGCCGCGCGGCCTGCATCCGCCGGCACACCTCCACGCCGTCGAGGCGGGGCAGCAGCCGGTCGAGCACCACCAGGTCCGGCTCGGCCTTCGCGTACGCGGCGAGCGCCTCCTCGCCGTCGCCGGCGATGCGGACGTCGAAGCCTTCGGCCATCAGCCGGCTGCGCACGGCGAGGGCGATGGTGCTGTCGTCCTCGACCACGAGGATGCGTCGCTGGTCTGTCACGCTGGAAGCCTAGAACCGGCTCGTGCAGACGGCCCGGGCCCATATGTGCAGATCTGATGCAGCCTGGTTAGCTTGGCCCGTGACGAGATCTTCTGAGGTTTCCGGCTATCTGCGCCGTATCGGGCTGGCCGGTCTCGGCGGGCCGCCCAGCGTCGAGTCGCTGGTACGGCTGCACAGAGCGCACGTCGAACGCGTGCCCTACGAGTACTTCCACATCTGGCTGGAGGACCCGACGTCGGTCGAGCCGGTGGAGTCGGCCGGGCGCATCCTGCGGGGCAGGGGAGGCTACTGCTTCCATCTGAACGGGGCCTTCTCGCTGCTGCTGGCCGAGCTGGGATACCAGGTGAGCCGGCATGTGGGCGGGGTGCAGGGCTCCGCGGGCGGCCCCGTGGGCGCCAACGGCAACCATCTGGCGCTCACCGTGTCGGGCCTGCCGTCGGAGCGGTGCCCGGAGGGCGTGTGGTTCGTCGACGTCGGCCTCGGCGACGCCCTCCACGAGCCGCTCCCGCTCGTCGAGGGCGTCCACCGGCAGGGTCCGTTCGAGTACCGCCTGCGTCCTTCGGCGGCCGAGCCGGGCGGCTGGCGGTTCGAGCACGACCCGCGCGGCAGCTTCGTCGGCATGGACTTCCGACCAGAACCGGTGGACATGTCGGTGTTCACCGCGAAACATCACGAACTATCAACCTCGCCGGAGTCGAGCTTCCGGCACGTCATGTCGGTGCAACGGCGGGACGTCGCGGGGATCGACTGCCTTCGCGGCCTGAACCTGATGCGCGTCGGCTCGGAGGAGGGGACGTCGCTCCTGCGGGGGCGTCGTGACTACTTCGAGGCGCTGGCCGACGTCTTCGGCCTGACCCTGGACGATGTCGCCGCGGAGCGCAAGGACGAGCTGTGGCGGCGGCTGAGCGACGCCCACGAGAAGTGGCTCGCGGGCGCCGGGTCCCGCGAGCCGGAGCCGGCGAGCGGCTGACGAGCCGGAGCCCGCGAGCGGTTGATGGGACGGCCGGCGGAACGGCCGTCCCATCGGGGTCAGGGCCTCAGCAGGAGATCGGCGAGGAGCCGAAGGCGACGTCGTCGTACCAGATGGTGTCGGAGTCGCTGCCGTAGCTCTCCCAGCCGAGGCGCAGCGTCGCAGGACGCGGCGCGGTCGAGCGGCTGAGCCACTGGGAGTCGATGTCCCGGGTGGGCGTCTGGTCCAGGTGCAGGCCCGCGACCTCCTGGTCGTCCAGGTAGGTGCTCATCGCCTGCTTGGTGGTGTCGATCTGGTAGCGCAGGCAGACCCAGCGGCCGGTGGGCAGCGGCTTGCTCAGGGAGACGCCGGTCGGGCTCTGCTCGGGCAGCGTGGCGTCGTCGGACTCGCGGTTCCACTGCAGCGCGCTGTTCTGCCCGCCGATGCGCAGGTCCTTGTTGCCGTTGGCCGAGTCCGCCATCGTGATCATGCTGACGTGCGTGGCGGGGAGGGCGGTGGTGTGCCTGACCCACATGCGCGCGTAGACCACCGGCCCGATCGAGGACACGTTCTTGGTGGTGCCCACGAAGATGTGGTTGCAGTAGTTGCCGCCACCGTTGACCCGCAGCGCCTTGCCGCCGCTGTGGACGGTGGAGGTGTCGATGGTGGCCGTGCCGGTGCCCGAGCAGTTGGGGGTCACGACCTGCCAGTCACCGCTGGGCGAGGTGGACGTCTGGTCCTCGAAGCCGGAGCACACCACGGCTCCGTTGCACCCGGGCGGAGGCTCCACGGTCGGGGTGGGCGTCGGAGTCGGAGTCGGCGTGGGCGTCGGGGTGGGAGTCGGAGTCGGGGTGGGCGTGGGGGTCGGAGTCGGAGTGGGCGTCGGAGTCGGGGTCGGCGAGGGGCCGGTGCCGTTGCAGTCGACCCCGTTGAAGGTGAAGGCGGACGGGGTCGGGTTGGACGACGCCCAGGTGCCCTGGAAGCCGAAGTCGGCCGACGCCCCGGTCGCCAGGTTGCCGTTGTACCCGGCGTTGGTGGCGGTCACCGCGGTCCCCGACTGGGTGATCGTCGCGCTCCAGGCGTTCGTGACCCGCTGGTCGCCGCCGAACGCCCAGCCCAGCCGCCAGCCGCTCACCGCCGAGCCGAGGTTGGTGACCTTGACGGAGGCGGTGAACCCTCCCGGCCACTGGTTCACGGTGTAGTCCACCTTGCACACCGGATCGGCGGCCGAGGCGGCGCGCACCGGCAACAGCATGGCGGCGATCGCCGCCACGGCGGCCACGGCGGCGAGCAATTCCCGCCTTCCGAACCGGCGGAAGGCGGGAAAGCGGGACGACGGTGGCGACGAGGCCGGCAGGCCGGGCAAGAGAGCACCCATGAAACAGCTCGCTTTCTACAGGTCGCTTACAAGTGGGAGCGCTCCCACACGCCGGACCGGGATCGCTCTGCTGCGCTCGATCGCTGATCGTCATCCGCGGGGCGACCGCCTGTCAACGACACCGCGCGCGTCCGTTCACCGACCTCGGACGAGCCTGTGAGCGGGCTGAATCTTTCAGCTCACGCGCCCGGCAGCGGCACGGTGGGCGTCTGACGCCGGGTCGGCGGCCGGTGGCGGCGCGAATGCGGGCGCCGGGCCGCCGGCACGTGCCCGGACAGGTCGAAATGGACGCGCCGACGCTCCAGTACCTCGCCGCAGGACCGGCACACCAGGACGGGCGGCAGGACCTCGCCGCAGACCTTGTGCGTGATCGTCAGCCTGGCGTCCTCCGGGACGGGCAGCTCGCGCTGGGCCCAGTCGGACAGGAAGGCGAAGACCTCGAAGAAGGCCAGCCCCTTCTCGGTGAGCCGGTAGAGGCGGCCGGAGTCGGCCTTGAGCACCCCGACCTCGACGAACCGCTTGAGCCGGTCGGTCAGCACCGACGGCGCGATGCCGAGTTCGTTCTGGAAGTCGACGAACCGCTTGACGCCGAGCAGCGCCGCGGCGAGCACCGCCGTGCTCCAGCGGTCGCCGAGGATCTCCATCGAGTGCGGACAGTAGCCGATGTAGTCGTCGCGGTCGCCGCTGCGCACGGTGCGGCGATGATGGCGAGGCAGGCCGATGCGGCTGAACGACGCCCGCGGGCCGCGCCGGGTGGCGGTGTCGCGGGCGCTCACCGGGCGCAGGCAGGCGCCGCACGCCAGGTAGGGGCGGGCGTCCTGCCCGCAGGTGTCGTGGAACGGGACGAGCAGGCCCGGCCGGTCGGCCCAGTCGCGCTCCCAGCTGTGGATGGCGAGCAGGAAGGACCACAGCCGAAGCCCCGCGTCCGTCAGCCGGTACTCGTAGCGCGTGCGGCCGTCGCGGTAGGCCGCAGGGGCGAGGATGCCGTGGCTGACGAGCTCTTTCAGCCGGGTGGCGAGCACGGACTCCGAGATGCCGAGCTCGTCGCGCCAGCCCGCGAAGGTGCGCACGCGCAGCAGGAAGGCGCGCTGGATGATGAGCAGCACCCAGCGGTCGCCGAGCATGCCAAGGGCACGCCCCAGGGCGCTGAGATCGGTGTCTGCGCCGTCGGCCGGATCACGCACGGCCGCGGACCATGATGTCGGATTTTCTGGATGGTATCCCTTTTGGGCGATATGCACCCGAGAGGCAGGGAATTGAGCGACTTTCTGGTCGGTCTCGGCGGCTCGAAGGCCGGCCGCGACCGATAACTCCTTGGCGTTCACCGCGTCAACTCTAAGTCACATTCGCGGCCTCTTTTCGCCCGCCGGCCCGGCGGGCGACATTGCGAGCTGACTTTTTTCATCGTAGCTTCCTGGAATGGCGGTGAAGCCGATCGCGGTCGCTGAGGAGGCGGGCCGGACGGAGCCCGGAGGACACCCGTCCGTCCGGTCTCACGAGCGGTTCCTTCACAGCTCCGTGCCACCGTTTGCGATCCGGACGACTCCGATGATTCGACCTCGTAACCGACTGATGAATCCTCCAACACGACAGTGGTGGGACAGGTCCTCCATGCAGTTGACTGAACGTCTCGCAAGGACGGCGGCGGGGGCGCGCCGTGCGAGGCACCACGGCTCCCCCGGGCTATGGCAGGAGCATTGCACATGAGGCTCAGCGTCTCCGTCGGGCTATGGCACGATCGCCCGGTCGGCGAGGCGGTGCTGACCGCGCAGATCGCGGACGAGCACGGCTATCCGGAGATATGGGTGGGCGAACTGGCGACGTACGACGCCTTCGCCCTGGCCACGGCGATCGGCGTGCGCACGCGCCGGGCCGCGCTCACCGTCGGGCCGCTGGCGGTCAGCGTGCGCGACCCCATGATGATCGCGATGGGCGCCGCCTCCGTCGCCGACCTCACCGGCAGGCCGGTCGGCGTCGCGCTCGGCACCTCCACCCCCGTCGTCGTGGAAGAGTGGCACGGCCGGTCCAGGGCCGGCTCCGCCACGGCGCTCCGCGAGGCCGTCCAGGCCCTGCGGCCGCTGCTCGACGGCGAGAAGTCCGACTTCTCCGGCACGCACGTCGCCAGCCGGGGGTACCGGCTGCGGCTCGCGGCCCCGCGTTCGCCGATCAGCGTCGCGGCCTTCGGGCCCTGCGCGGTCGGCGCCGCCGCGCTGGCCGACCGCATGGTGCTCAACCTGCCCACCCCTTCCTCCGCCGCCCGGATCATCACCGACCTGCGCCTGCTCAGTTCCACGACCCGGGTCGTCGCCTGGGTGGCCGCCGCCGTCGACCCCGACCAGGCCGCCATCGAGCAGATCAGGCGGTCGCTGGTGCCCTACCTCTACGCGCCCGGCTACCGCGAGATGTTCGCCCAGGCCGGCTTCGAGGACGTGGCCCGCTACGCCCGCACCCGGCCGCACCCGCGCGACCTGCTGGCCGCCATCCCCGACGGGATGCTGGAGGCGGTCGCCCTGATCGGCGACTCGGTGGAGATCATGGACCGGCTCGACGCCTACGAGGAGGCGGGGGTGGACGAGGTGGCGCTCATTCCTGTCAGCACCGGGGCCGACCCGTGCGGCGAGGCCACGCTGAAGGCCCTCGCCGACTGAGGCGGAACTCCGCCCGGGCGGCCGCTCGTTGAGGTGAGGACGCAGAATGGGCGGTGGGGACCTCCCCCGCCCGGCGAACAGAAAGGCCCGGCAATGTCGCCACTGTCGAAGTACTACGTGGGCGCGGCGATCGCCTCGATCCTCGCCCTTCTCCTGCTGCCGTCGCTGGTGGCCTGGATTCTCGTGATCGCCGTGCTGGCCGGCCCTGTGGTGGCCTACTTCATGCTCGACGAGTCCCAGCGTGCCCGGCTGCGCCGCGTCCGCAGGCGCCAGATCGGCCGCTGACCGGCCGGGCGGCCCCGGCGCACTCAAGCGCCGGCCGCACAGCGTGACCGGACGGGCCGTCCCGTCCTGTCACGCGAGGCGGGTCACGCCGCGGCGACCGCGATCTGCGCCTGCACGCGCTGGGTCACCTTGCGCTCGATCACGAACGACAGGAACGGGATGGTGCCGGCGAGCAGCACGCCCAGCGTGTACGGCCACGACCAGCGCGCCTTGAGCCCGAGGTTGAGCGCGGCCAACAGGTACACCGCGTAGACGAAGCCGTGCACGGGGCCGACGACGGCCACGAACGTGGCATTGTCGAAGCCGTACTTCACGACCATGGCCGCCACGAGCACGAGCAGCATGCAGCCCACGATGTAGGCCATCACCCGGAACGGTTTGAGCGCGGATTCCACGACGATCATTACCTCGCTAGCTGAGCGGTCACCACACGATATCCCGGCCGGGCGGTGGTCACTCCGGCGGGGACGAGCCCGCGGCCGGGGCGGCGACTCCGGCACGACCACGGTGCTCCACGGACCCGCCCGCGCCCGCCCCGCCTCCGCCGGCCCCCTCCTCGCCTTCATGGCCGTCAGGGCCGTCATGGCGTTCGTGGCCGTCATGGCGGTCATGCCCGGCATCGTGTTCATGGCGTTCGTCGCCGTCACGGCCCGGCGCCTCTCCGCCGGGTTCATCGCCAGGTCCGTCGCCGGGTTCCCTCTCGCCGGGACGGCCGCCGCGCACCGCGTCGCGCACGAAGTGGAACCACATGAGCAGCGCGAACCCGGCGAAGATCCACCACTGCGCGGCGTAGGCGAGGTTGCGCCAGGTGAAGCCGCCGCTCTCGGTGGGCGGCGGCACGGCGACCGGCCGCATCGCCGAGCCGGCCGGAGGTTGCGCGTCCGGCTGCCGCGTCGCCACGACGAAGCCGTCGCGCAGCCGTGCGCCGCGCCACAGGTTGACGAGCTCGGACGTCGAGACCGTGGCCACCTGGCCCGCGGGCAGCGGGGCCGTCCGCCGTCTGGCGAAGTCGGTCGGCTCCGCCGGCTGGACGCGCCCGGTGACGGTCACCGTCCCGCCCGGGACGGCCGTCGCCGGGTCGGCGGCGGACGGCACCCAGCCGCGGACGACCGGCACCAGCGTCCCGTCGGCGAGCGTGAGCGGCGTGAGCAGCCAGTAGCCGTCGTCCCGGCCCGCCGACCCGCCGGCGGCCTCGACGGTCGGCGCCCGCTCGGCCACCAGGAGCTGCCGGGACGCGTCGAACGTGCCCTGCGCGGTGACCCGGCGGCTGGCGGACTCGGCGGGCATCCGCCCCGCGGGCGGCACCAGCGTGGTCAGCTCGACCGGCGTCGGGTCGGTGGTGACGTGGGGCCGCCCGGACTCCTCGAACACCCCGAGCTGCCAGCGGCCGAGAAAGGCGAACGAGATCAGCACCGCGATCGTGACCAGGTGCAGGCCCACGAGGCGGGGCGACAACAGCGTCCGCAGCATGTTCCCACGCTATCCGCCCGCACCCGCGGTCCCGCCCGCCGGTCCCGGGCCGCTTCCGCCACCGGTCCCGGGCCGCTCCCGCCACCGGTCCCGGGCCGCTCCCGCCACCGGTCCCGGGCCGCTCCCGCCGCGGTCCCGGGCCGCTCGCCGGAGCGCATCGTGGCCGATCAGGACGAGGCCGAACTGGCATAAAGGGCGTCAACTCACATCTGGGGTCGCTAAAGTTCCTCCCATGTCGGAACCTCAGATTGATCCTGCTGGCAACACTCAGCAGTTCAAAGCCTTCGCCCAGCGCCAGGAGCCGGAGGCCGCCGCGCCGCAGCGGTCCCGGTTGGTCCCCATCGTCGCCGTCGTGGCCGCCGTCATCGTGGTCGCCGTGGTGGTCTTCCTGCTCGTGAAGTAAGTACCGCGCAGGCGCCTCGCGCCGTCGGCGACCGGCCGTCGGCGTGCTCGCCGTACCCGCGCCCGGGAACAGGCGGCGGCGGTCCGTGATCTGGACCGCTCCACCAGCGGAGAAGGGTGGACCACGCGACCCGCTCGCGATTCAATTGGATGGCCGATCCAATGCCGGGTAGGGGAGATGACATGGCAGCCGCGGGCCCCGGCATCACCATCATCGGCTCCGGCTTCGCCGGTCTCTGCATGGCCATAAAGCTCAAGCAGGCCGGGTACCACGACTTCGTCATCCTTGAGAAGGACGCGGACCTCGGCGGCACCTGGCGGGACAACACCTATCCCGGCTGCGCCTGCGACGTCCCCTCCCCCATGTACTCCTTCTCCTTCGACCCGAACCCGGGCTGGACCCGGCTGTTCGCCCCTCAGCAGGAGATCTGGGACTACATGCGCGCCTGCGCCGAGAAGTACGGGCTCCTGCCCCACCTGCGCACCGGCAAGAACGTGTCAGCGCTGGAGTACCTGGACGACGAGCGCCGCTGGCGGGTGAGCACCGAGGACGGCGAGACGTTCACCACCAACGCGGTCGTCGCCGGGTTCGGCGGCCTGCACGTCCCCTCCCTGCCGGAGATCCCCGGGCGCGAGTCGTTCGCCGGCCCGGCCTTCCATTCGGCCCGCTGGGACCATTCCCTCGCTCTGGCCGGCAAACGGGTCGCGGTCGTCGGCACCGGCGCCTCCGCCGTCCAGTTCATCCCGCGGATCGCCCCCGTGGTGCGCGAGCTGCACGTCTTCCAGCGGACGGCCCCGTGGATCCAGCCCAAGCCCGACGTGCCGCTGTCCGAGCGGACGAGGAAGACGCTGCGGGCCTTCCCGCCGGCGGGCCGCGCGCTGCGCTACGGCGTCTACTGGCTGCTGGAGACCCGCGCCCTGGGCTTCACCGTCGACCCCCGGCTGATGAGGGCCCACCGGGCCGTCGCCCTGCGGCACCTCGCCGCCCAGGTGCCCGACCCGGAGCTGCGCGCCAGGCTGACGCCCGGCTACACGATCGGCTGCAAGCGCATCCTGCTCGCCGGCGACTACTATCCGGCGCTCCGCCGCGACAACGTCGAGCTGGTCACCGACCGGATCACCCAGATCCGCGAGCGTTCGATCGTGGACGCCGCCGGCCGCGAGCGCCCCGTCGACGTGATCATCTACGGCACGGGGTTCAAGGTCACCGAGACGCTCGGCGAGCGGCGGATCATCGGCAGGAACGGCCTGAAGCTCCAGGACGCGTGGCGCGAGGGCGTCCACGCCTACCTGGGCACCGTCACGGCCGGCTTCCCCAACCTGTTCTTCCTGCTCGGCCCGAACACCGGGCTCGGGCACAACTCCGTCGTCTTCATGATCGAGGCACAGGTGCGCTACATCATGTCCTGCCTGCGCCTGCTCTCGTCCACCCGGGCGAGGGCGCTGGACGTGCGGCCTTCGGCCGAGCGGGCGTACAACGACCGGCTTCAGCGGCGGCTGGAACGCCTGGTCTGGTCAGAGGGCGGCTGCACGAGCTGGTACCTCGACGACAAGGGCAGGAACCGCACTCTCTGGCCGGGCTTCACGTTCGAGTTCTGGGCGCGCACCCGCGCCGTGAAGCCCGCCGCGTTCGAGCTGATCCCCTGACCCCACCGGCCGCACAGCCCGCACGCCGCCGGAGGGCGGGCCGGGCCGTGCGGCGGGCCGACCCCCTGGGGCCGGGCGGCGAGCTGGGCCCGCGGCCCCGGCCCGCGACGGGTCAGGGCTTGGCGGGGGTGACCACCAGGGCGCTGCCCCCGCCCCTGCGGGACGGCTCGGCGACCGCCTGGATCTTGCCCTTGCCCAGGAACTCCAGGCCGGTGGCCGCGCCGATCTCGCCGACCGGCGGGCCGGGGACGAGCGTGAAGGTGTGGCCGCGCTCGGTCAGCTCGGCGCCATAACGGTCGATGAACGCCTGCTCGGCCTGCGTCGCGGCGGCGTTGCGCTGGCTCGCCCTCGGCGCCGCGACCGCGTCGGGCAGCGACATGCCGAACTCGTACCGGTTGAGAAGGATCTGCAGCACCGTCGTGATGATCGTCGCGCCGCCCGGCGAACCCACCGCGAGAACGGGCCTGTCGTTCTTGAGCACGATGGTGGGCGCCATCGACGAGCGGGGCCGCTTGCCGGGCGCCGGCAGGTTCGGGTCGCCGGGGGCCGGGCCGAAGGTGAAGTCGGTCAGCTCGTTGTTCAGCAGGAACCCGCGGCCGGGGACGACGATGCCGTTCCCGCCGGTCTGCTCGATCGTGATGTTGTACGCCGCCACGTTGCCCCAGCGGTCGGCCACCACCAGGTGGGTGGTCTCGGGGCCTTCGGGCTTCTCCGCCTGGCCCTCGTCGCCCTTGCCCGCCGTGGCGGGGTCGCCGCTGTCCATGGACCTGCCGTCGAACTGGCAGCCGTCGTAGGAGCCGTCGGGCGAGCCGGGAGCGGCGGGGTTCGGCATCGCGACGTCGCCGATCAGGCAGGCGCGCTCCTTGGCGAACCCGTCCGACAACAGTTCCTTGAGCGGCACGTCGACGTGGCCGGGGTCGCCCACGAACTTGTTGCGGTCGGCGAAGGCCAGCCGGGACGCCTCCAGGTACTCGTGCAGGCCCACCTTGGGCAGCGCCCGCAAGATGTTCAGCGCCTCGCCGACCGTCGAGCCGCCGGAGGACGGCGGCGCCATGCCGTAGACGTCCATCGACCCGTAGCTCACCTTGGTCGGCGGTCGCTCCACCGCGCGGTAGGCGCGCAGGTCGGACAGCTCCATCAGCCCCGGCCGCACGACGCGGGTGGCGCCGGGCCTGACCGGCGGCCTCTTGACCGTGGCGACGACCTCGGCGCCGAGCCGGCCGCCGTACAGCCAGCCGCCGCCGCGCCGCCCCAGTTCGCGGTACGTCGCGGCCAGGTCGGGGTTGCGGAAGACCGAGCCCACCGGCGGCGGGGCGCCGTTCGGCAGGTACAGGGCGGCCGTGGAGGTGAAGTCGGCGAAGCGGCCGGCGTTCTGCGCGGTCTGGTCGTAGAAGGTCTGGTCGACCGTGAACCCGTGGGACGCGACGTCGATGGCCGGCTGGAGCGCCTGCCGGAGCGAGAGGGTGCCGTAGCGCCGCAGCGCCAGCTCCCACTGTGCCACGCTGCCCGGAACGCCCGCCGACAGGCCGCTGGTCACCGCGTCGGCGAACGGGATGGCGGCGCCGTTCTCCTGGAACGAGGTCTCGGTCATCGCCTGCGGGGCCTTCTCGCGCCCGTCGAACGTGACGACCTTCCCGCGCCGGGCGTCGTAGTAGACGATGAACCCACCGCCGGCCAGCCCGGCCGAGTAAGGCTCGGTGACGCCCAGGGTGGCCGCGCCGGCGACCGCGGCGTCCATCGCGTTGCCGCCGCGCTTCAGCACGCTCAGAGCCGCCTTGCTGGCGTCCAGGTCGACGGTCGAGACCGCGCCGCCGTACCCCTCGGCCACCGGCGCCTTGGCGACCGGCCGCCCGTGCGAGGGCCCGGCCAGGGCGGGCGACGACGCGGCGCTGCCGGGCGGGGCGAGCAGCGCGAGCGAGGCGGCGACCCCGACGAGGGGAACGGTCATGCGGCGAAGGCTCATGGCGGACCTCATTCCTAGATCGCACCAGCATTGACTCACAGCTTCACAACGTGGGTCAACAATGATCAAACCCGCGGGCGTCGCATCGCGGCCCCGCCGGAGGGGCGTCACGGCGTGCCGCGAAGCCGCTCCACCGGACCACACGAGCATCGACCCACGGTGACCGGAGTGTAGCGCGGCGTGCCGCCCCCGCCGCCCGCCCGTACGACGGGCACCGTAGACGGCCCTGCCACTCTGGGACGATGCGCTGGTCAGCGCGCTGACGTACCGTTCTCGGGTGCGCGCGAAACCTCCACACTGGGTCGACCCCATGCTTCCCTTGCTGGTCGGCATGGCACAGGTCTGGGGCACCATCGGCGCGCAGCGGGCCCAGGTGCACCCGGGCGACCTCGAAAGCCGCGTCTCCCTCGACCCCCTTGGATACCTGCTGCTCTCGGCGGGGCCGCTGGCGCTCGCCATGCGCCGCGCCCACCCGGTGCTCACGCTGTGGACGGCCGTCGTCGTCACCGCCGTCTTCGTCTACAAGGGGTACGCCTACGGCCCGGTGTTCATCAGCCCGGTCATCGCCATGTTCAACGCCGTGCAGCGCGGGCACCGCCGCGCCGCCTACACCGCCGCGGGCCTGTTCTGGCTCGGCTTCGTCGGCTACGCCACCTGGCTGCTCCCCATGCCGTCGAGCTGGCTCCACCACGCGGGCATCGGGTCGGCCATCCTCGTGGTGCTCACCGTGGCCGAGGTGGTCCGCGCCCGCCGCGACCAGTACGCCGAACGCGAACGGGTGACGCGCGAGGAGGCCAGGCGCCAGGCCAGCGAAGAACGCCTGTCCATGGCGCAGGAGCTGCACGATGTCCTCGGGCACAGCATCTCTCTGATCCACGTCCAGGCGTCCACGGCGCTGCACCTGATCGACGAGCATCCTGAGCAGGCGCGCACGGCGCTCGCGACCATCAAGCAGGCGAGCAAGGACGTGCTGACCGAGATGCGGTCGCTGCTCGGGGTGCTGCGCGACGACGCGCCGCGCTCGCCCACCGCCGATCTGTCCCAGCTGGACGAGCTGATCGAGCGCAGCGGCCCCCACGTCGTCAAGCGCACCAACGGCACGCCCCGCCCGCTGCCGCCCGGCGTCGAGCGCGCCGCCTACCGCATCGTCCAGGAGTCGCTCACCAACGTGACCAAGCACGCCCCCGGCGCGCGGGCGACGGTCACGCTCACCTACGGCGCCGACCGGCTCGTCATCCGCGTCGACGACAGCGGCGCCACCCTGCCGGGCGCGCTGACCGGCGAGGGCGGCGGCAACGGCATCCCCGGCATGCGCGAGCGCGCCACCGCGCTGGGCGGCACCCTGACGGCCGGCCCGCGCGAGACGGGCTTCCGCGTCGAGGCCATGCTCCCCATCCCGCCCGCGGCGGGCACCGACCACACCGAGGACACCGAGGACACCGAGGACACCGCGTGATCAAGATTCTGCTGGCCGACGACCAGGCCCTCGTACGGGCAGGGTTCCGCGCCCTGCTCGACGCCCAGGACGGCATGACCGTGGTCGCCGAGGCCTCCGACGGGGCCGAGGCCGTCCGGCTCGCCGAGCGGCACGCGCCGGACGTGGTTCTGATGGACATCCGCATGCCCGGCATGGACGGGCTCACCGCGACGCGAAAGATGCCCGGCGCGGTGAAGGTCATCATCCTGACGACCTTCGAGCTGGACGAGTACGTCTTCGAGGCGCTGCGCGGCGGGGCGAGCGGCTTTCTGGTCAAGGACACCGAGCCGGCCGAGCTCATCCAGGCGGTCCGCGTCGTCGCGGCGGGCGAGGCGCTGCTGTCGCCGAGCGTCACCCGGCGCCTGATCGCCGAGTACGCCTCCCGGGCCAAGGAGCCGAGGACGACGGCCGGCCTCGACCAGCTGACCGAGCGCGAACGCGAGGTCCTCACGCTGGTCGGCGCCGGGATGACCAACGACGAGATCGCCGCCAAGCTGTTCATGGCCCCCGCCACGGCGAAGACCCACGTCAGCCGGGCCATGATGAAGCTCGGCGCCCGCGACCGCGCCCAGCTCGTCGTCATCGCCTACGAGTCGGGCCTGGTCCGCCCCGGCTGGGTCTGACCGCACGCGCGAGCCTCACCGGGGGCGCCGCCGTACCCGTCCGGCCGGGCCGCCGTCGCCCCACCTCAGGCTTCCGGCAGGCTGGAGGCATGAGATACGACGACATCGTGGTCCCCGGCACCCCGGCCGCCCGGGCGGCGCTGGAGGTCGCGACCGCCTACTGCTCGCCCGCGCTGCTGAACCACTCGGTGCGCTCCTACCTGTGGGCCGCCTCCTACGGCGCGCTGAACGACATCGCCTTCGACGCCGAGTTGCTCTATGTCTCGTCGATGCTGCACGACATCGGACTGGTCAAGGAGTTCGACAGCCACACGGTGCCGTTCGAGGAGGCGGGGGGCCACGTCGCCTGGGTGTTCGGCGCGGCGGCCGGCTGGCCCGCCGAGCGGCGCACCCGGGCCCATGAGGTGGTCGTGCGCCACATGTGGGCCGAGGTGGACGTGGAGCAGGACCCCGAGGGTCACCTGCTGGAGCTGTCCACGGCCCTGGACATCTCCGGGCGGCGGCCGGAGGCCTGGCCCGCCGGCCTGCGCGCCGAGGTGCTGCGGCGGCTGCCCCGCCTGAACCTCGCCGGCGAGTTCATGGCGTGCTTCAAGGACCAGGCCGAGCGCAAGCCGGACAGCTCCGCCGGCCGGGCCGTGCGCAGCGGCATGGCCACCCGCGTCGCCGCCAACCCACTGGAGACCGCCGGACAGGACTGACCGGCCCACAGACACCGACCGGACCACACTGACCGGACGGGAACGCCGCCCGTACGACGCTGACCGATCCTGCGGGCGCCGGCCGTACCGCGCCTGTGGTAGGCGCCGCGCGCGGCCGACGACGGGCGCGGTAGTGCAGGACGCACCCGGCGGGCGATGCCCGGCGAGGCCGCACGGAGGAGTGTGGAGGCATCCGATCGAAGTGAGGAGAGGCAGATGCCTTACGCACACTGGGGACCGGGGCCATGGTGGCCGGTCATCCCGCTCTTCTGGGGACTGTTCTGGGTGACCCTCGTCGTGCTGGTCTTCCGGGCCCGCAAGAGGGGCTTCAATCCGTTCGCGGGCGGGACTCCCCCATGGGCGGGCCGCGCCACCGGCTCCCCGACGGCCTCGGCCGAGAAGATCCTGGCCGAACGGTACGCCAAGGGGGAACTGAACGACGACGAGTACTTCGAGCGCATGTCCGTACTGAAGGGCGGCGCCGCCTGACCCGACCGCCCGCCCCCGGCCACCGGCGGACGGGTGGGCAGACTCGGTGAGCGGTGGGCGGACTCGGCGGGCGGTGGCAGGTCGGCACCCCAGGGTTAGCGAACTGTCACTCGCGGTCATCGTAGACGTCGGTTACCTTCCGTAAGGAATCCCTCACGGAGGAGGATCGCGTGAAGCCGAGCGCACCACCGCGGCCCGCCGGGGCCTTCCGGGCCCGCCGAGCGTGACGCCGGCCGCGCTGTTCGCCGCCGGGCTCGCCGCGGGGCTGGTGGCCGGCACCGCGTCCTGCACGGCCGTCCAAGGCGGGCTCCTCATCGGCCTCGCCCGCCGGCCGAGCCACCGCGGCACCGTCGCGGCGTTCATCGGAGGGCGGCTGTTCTCTCACGCGGTCGCCGGCGCGCTCCTCGGCCTGCTGGGCGACGCGGTGCGGCTTCCGCCGCCGGCCCGCGCGGTGCTGCTGGTCGGCGCGGGGGCCGCCGTCATCGTCTACGCCCTCCGCGTCGCCCTCAACCCCGCCCCCGGCTCGCCCCGCTCCCCCTGTTCGACCCACCCCAGAGACTCAACCCACCCCCCAGATCCAGCCCACCCAGCAGATCCGGCCCACTCCGCCCGCGCCGGGTGGAGTGCGCTGGTGCGGCCGGGTTCGATCGGCGGTGCGACCGTTCTCATCCCATGCGGGGTGACGCTCAGCACCGAGGCGGTGGCCGTCTCCAGTGGGTCGTGGCTCGGCGGAGCGGCCGTCATGGCCGGGTTCGTCGCCGGCAGCGCTCCGGGGTTCGCCCTGCTGGGCTTCCTGGTACAGCGGGCGGCGGCCAGGAGGTTCATGGCCGTCGCCGCGGCGGGCGCGCTGGTGGCGGGCGTGGTGACCGTCGTCGCAGGCCTGCGCCTCGGCGGCTGGCAGCCCGGCGCGGGCATCCCCGGCGGCACGGCGCGGGCCGCGCCGAACGCGCCCGCCGACGCGGCGACGGCGCTAGCCCCCCGCGCTTCGGCCGTACCCGCCGGTCCGGGCACCGCGTCCGCCGTACCCGCCGGTCCCGGCACCACCTCCGCCGTACCCGCCGGTCCTGGGGCCGCGGACGCCGTGCCCGGCGCTCCGAGGGGCGGGTCCGCGGTGCTGCGGGCGGATGGCACGCAGGTGCTCACGATCTGGGCGACCGACCGCGGCTACCGCCCCGGCGTCACGTCCATCGAGGCCGGCCGGCCCACGGAGATCGTCTTTCGCACCAGCGGCGACCAGGGGTGTACGCGGTCGGTCGCCATTCAGGGCCAGGACGTCATTCTGCCGGTGAGCGGACAGCGCGTTTTCCGGCTCGCGGCGCAAAGTCCGGGAATTCTCCGTTACGTATGCGGGATGGGGATGTATGTCGGATTTATCAACATAAACAAACCTGCCCCAACCGACCTCCATGCCGTCCCCGCACGCGCGGACCAGGGAGGTTAGGCGGGTCAAACACGTTCCGCCGGACGGCAAGAAGCCGTCGATTATGTTCCATCTCTTTGGATCACGTGCGACTCTTTCCCCCATGACGTGGTGGCATGGTGAACCGGAGGCGGCCGTCGCGTGGCCCGTCGTGCCGATGCCCCGCGCGCCCGAACCGCCGTTGCCCGAGCCCACCGAGGGCGAGCTGCTGAGCGCCGCCCAGGCGGGCGACTCCCTGGCCGCGCACCGGCTCGGCCGCCTGTACGCCCAGCGCGGTGACCGGTCGGCGGCACGCCACTGGTGGGAGCGCGCCGCGGGGGCCGGCAACATCGACAGCGCCTACAACCTCGGCATCTGGCACGAGAAGCACGGCAGCCTCGACGAGGCGATCACCTGGTACGAGCTGGCCGCCGGGGCCGGAGACGCCGAAGCGGCCGTCAACCTGGCGACCCTGCTCCTCGAACAGCGGGGCGACGTCCGCGGCGCGCGGCTGTGGTTCCAGACCGCCGCCGTCGCCGGGTCGCGTCCGGCGGCGCGCAGGCTGGCCCTGCTCTGCGAGGACATCGGCGACGCCGCCGCGGCCCGCGACTGGCACCACCGCGCCGCCGTGGCGGGGGACCTCGCCTCGGCCCACGACCTCGCCTTCCTCAACTACGCCTCCGGCGAGGAGACACAGGCACGCGGATGGTGGGAGTACGCGGCCAGGGGCGGCCACGCCGACGCCGCCTACTACCTCGGGCGGCTGCTGCACGCCGACCGCGACCCCGAGGGAGCCGAGGCCCTCTACCGCCTGGCCGCCAAGGTCGACCATCCCGGGGCCGCGTCCCAGCTCGGCAGGCTGGCGCTGGCACGGCGCGACCTTCGCACGGCGCGGGCCTGGTTCGAACGCGCGGCGCACCTCGGCCGGGTGGAGGACCAGCGCATGGCGGGCTTCGTATGCGTCGAGCTTGAGGACGCGCGCGCCGCCAGCCACTGGTTCGGCCGCGCGGCCGCCAGCGGCGACGCCGAGGCGGCCTACAACTTCGGCCTGCTGCTCATCGCCGAGCACAACGACCTGCGAGGCGGGGAGCACTGGCTCCGCCAGGCCGCCGCGAACGGCCACCAGGGCGCCGCGGCGGAGCTCGGCACGCTGCGTACGGTCATGACCGGCCGATCCCCCGAGCCGCGAGAGGGCCGGCCGGACACCGGATCAGGCGCCGGAGAGCAGGCGGCCCCGGCGTGGGACCGCCCGGTGGAGCCCGAACTGGTCGCCCGTGCCGAGCTGGCCGTCGCCGCGGCCGGCAGGCGCGGTGGCACCGTCCTGCGCCTCGCCGACCTCAGCGAGATCCTCGGCACCTGGGACCTGCTCACCCGGCGGCTCCGCGAGCCCGTCGACGTGGTGGCCTGGCTGACCGAGCGAAGCGGCCTGCACGCCGGAGCTGTGGAGCACCTCAGCTCGGTACGCATGACGTTGCTGAGGCCTGGCACCGCCCCCTGGCCCACGCCCGCCGAGATCGAGCACGTCCTCGCCACCTCCCGCAAGCTCCGCAAACGCCTCGGCCTGCCCTGATCCCAACCTCCCGCCACCCCGCCGCGCATCGGCGAAGGGAAGCGGGCACGGAACTAGTTGAGGTGGGCGCTCACCGAGTCGAAGGGGAGGCCGTGGGCCTCGGCGACGTGGGCGTAGGTGAGGCGGCCCGCGTGGGAGTTGAGGCCGAGGGCGAGCGACGGGTCGGCGCGCAGGGCCTCGCGCCAGCCGAGGTCGGCCAGCTTGACCGCGTACGGCAGCGTGGCGTTGGTCAGCGCGTAGGTCGAGGTGTTGGCCACCGACCCCGGCATGTTGGCCACGCAGTAGAACACCGAGTCGTGCACCTTGTAGGTGGGCTCGGCGTGGGTGGTCGGGCGGGAGTCCTCGAAGCAGCCGCCCTGGTCGATGGCGATGTCGACGAGCACCGATCCGGGCTTCATGCGCGAGACGAGCTCGTTGGAGACCAGGGTCGGCGCCTTGGCGCCGGGGATCAGCACGGCGCCGATGACCAGGTCGGCCTCGACCACGGCCTGCTCGATGGCGTACCGGGTGGAGACGATGGTCTTCAGGCGGCCCTGGTAGATGGCGTCGATCTGGCGGAGCCTGTCGACGTTGACGTCCAGGATGGTGACGTCGGCGCCCATGCCGACCGCGATCTGCGCGGCGTTGAGGCCCGAGACGCCGCCGCCGATGACGACGACCTTGGCGGGGGCGACGCCGGGGACTCCCCCGGGCAGCACGCCGCGGCCGCCGTTGAAGCGCATCAGGTTGTACGCGCCGACCTGGGGCGCGAGCCGGCCGGCGACCTCCGACATGGGGGCCAGCAGCGGCAGGGTGTTGCCGGTCTGCACGGTCTCGTAGGCGATCGCGGTGACCTTGCGGTCGAGCAGCGCGTCGGTGCACGCGCGGGACGCGGCGAGGTGCAGGTAGGTGAACAGCACCTGCCCTTCGCGCATGCGGTGGTACTCCTCGGCGATGGGCTCCTTGACCTTGAGGATCATCTCGGCCTCGCCCCACACCTCGTCCGCGGTGTCGAGGATCTTCGCCCCGGCGAACAGGTAGTCCTCGTCGGGGATCTGCGAGCCCGAGCCCGCGTCACGCTGCACGTAGACGTCGTGGCCGTGGCGGACGAGCTCGTGCACGCCCGCCGGGGTCGCGGCGACCCGGTACTCGTGGTTCTTGACCTCGGCTGGCACGCCGATCTTCATCACGGAATCCTTTCAGGATGGCAAGGCTTGAGACTGTGCGGGCGCGCACTTCGCGTACCGGCACGGGAGGGACGTCCGGAACCGGCCGGTTACAAGCGGTTCCAGGCTTCGGTGAGCACGGACCGCAGGATCGACTCGATCTCGTCGAACTCCTTGGGACCGCTGATGAGCGGGGGTGCGAGCTGCACGACCGGGTCGCCGCGGTCGTCCGCGCGGCAGTACAGCCCGGCGTCGTACAGGGCGTTGGACAAAAAGCCGCGCAGCAGCCGCTCGGACTCGGCCTCGTCGAAGGTCTGCTTGGTGTTCTTGTCCTTGACCAGCTCGATGCCGTAGAAGTAGCCCGAGCCGCGGACGTCGCCGACGATCGGCAGGTCGCGGAGCCGTTCGAGCGTGGCGCGGAAGACGGGCTCGTTGCGCTGGACGTGGCCGAGGATGTCCTCGCGCTCGAACAGGTCGAGGTTGGCGAGGGCGACCGCCGACGAGACCGGGTGGCCGCCGAAGGTGTAGCCGTGGGCGAACATGGTGGTGCCCGACTTGAAGGGCTCGAACAGCCGCTCAGAGGCGATCATCGCGCCGATCGGCGAGTATCCGCTGGTCAGACCCTTGGCGCAGGTGATCATGTCGGGGACGTAATCGAACTTCTGCCCGCCGAACATCGTGCCGAGCCGGCCGAAGGCGCAGATGACCTCGTCCGACACCAGCAGCACGTCGTGCTGGTCGCAGATCTCGCGCAGGCGCTGGAAGTACCCGGGGGGCGGCGGGAAACAGCCGCCGGCGTTCTGCACGGGCTCGACGAAGACCGCGGCGACGGTGTCGGGGCCTTCCATCTCGATGGCCTTGCCGACCTGGTCGGCGGCCCAGCGGCCGAACTGCTCCGGCGTCATGCCAGGCATGCCGGTGATGTCGTCGGCGCGGTAGTAGTTGGTGTTCGGCACGCGTACCGAGCCGGGCACCAGCGGCTCGAACGGCTGCTTGAACGCCGGGATGCCGGTGATCGACAGGGCGCCCTGCGGGGTGCCGTGGTAGGCGATGGCCCGGCTGATCACCTTGTGCTTGAGCGGCTTGCCGACGAGCTTGAAGTACTGCTTGGCGAGCTTCCAGGCCGTCTCGACGGCCTCGCCGCCACCGGTGGTGAAGAACACCCGGTTGAGGTCGCCGGGAGTGAGCGCGGCGAGGCGCTGGGCCAGTTCGGCGGCCTTGGGATGGGCGAACGACCACAGGGGGAAGAAGGCGAGATCCTGCGCCTGCTTGGCCGCGGCCTCGGCCAGCTCGGCGCGTCCGTGACCCATCTGCACGACGAACAGACCGGACAGCCCGTCGAGGTAGCGCTTGCCGTCGATGTCGTAGATGTACGCGCCGTCGCCCCGCACGATCATGGGCACCCGCGTGTCGTCGTGGGAGCTGTGCCGGGTGAAGTGCAGCCACAGATTGTCCTGCGCCGCCTTAAGGACGGCGGCCGTGTCGGTCTCAGGTCGCGTCATGGCTATCTTTCCTCGTGATCTCGACTGCCCTCAGTGTGCATGTTCCACACGGATGATTACAACTGGTTGCGTGGCGACACTATGCAAGAACTTCGGATTCCGTCATATCGCTATGTAACAACGACGAAATCCGTGAGGGCGTGTCGCGCGAGAACCCCGCTCCGGCCGGGGAATCGGCGCTGACCGGCCGCGGACGGTGACGGCGAGAAGACGGCGCCGGCGCGTGTACGGCGAGATCCCGGCATGTGAGTTGCGGCACGTTCCGCGTTCTCGCGCGCACGGCGACCATTCGGAACGCGGGCGCGGTTCCCGCCGTGACTGTGATGCAATGTGTCGAATCAGAACTCAGCCGATACGGGGAACAGATTGCCGTGACTCCTGATCAGATCGAGAACGCCGTGGCAGCCGACATGCCGAGGGCGGTGGAGGAGCTGACGCGGCTCGCCTCCATCCCGTCGGTCGCCTTCCCCGGTCATCCCGAGGAGCCGGTGTACGCGGCGGCCGCGCTGACCGAGGAGCTGCTGCGCGGCACAGGGCTGCCCCACGTCCGCCAGATCCCGGTCGAGGGCAGCTTCCCCGCCGTCTACGGCGAGGCGCCGGCCCCGCCCGGAGCGCCCACCGTCCTGCTCTACGCCCACTACGACGTGCAGCCCGCCGGGGACCCCGCGCTGTGGCGCACGCCCCCGTTCGAGCCGACGTTCGTCGACGGGCAGCTGTTCGGCCGCGGCGTCGCCGACGACAAGTCGGGCGTCCTCGCGCATGTGCTCGCCCTGCGGGCGTTCCAGGGCCGGTTCCCCGTGGGCATCAAGGTCGTCATCGAGGGTCAGGAAGAGTACGCCGGCGAGCGTCTTGAGGAGTTCGTCGAGCGCAACCCCGAGCTGGTGCGCGCGGACGCCATCGTCGTGGCCGACACCGGCAACCCCAAGGTGGGCGACGCGAGCGTGACCACGTCGCTGCGCGGCATGGCCGCCTTCACCCTTGAGGTGCGCACTCTGGCCGAGTCGGTGCACAGCGGCTCGTTCGGCGGCGCCGCCCCCGACGCGCTGGCGGCGCTGATCCGCATGCTCGCCTCGCTGCACGACGAGAACGGCGACATCCGGGTGCCGGGACTGCCGCGCGGCGTCTTCCTCGGCACCGGCCCCTCCGAGGAGGAGTTCCGCGCCACCGCGGGCGTCGTGGACGGGGTGTCCCTCGTCGGCTCGGGCTCGCTGGCCGACCGTCTCTGGGCCTCGTACGCCATCACGGTCACCGGCCTGGACGTGCCGACGGTGCAGGGCGCGATCAACGCGGTGCAGTCGGTGGCACGGGCTCGGGTCACGGTCCGCGTCCCCCCGTCCGGCGACCCCAAGACCGCCGCGGACGACGTGGTCGAGCACCTGCGCCACGCCGCGCCGTGGGGCGTTCAGATGTCGGTGACCGACCTGGTCGTCGGCTCGGGCTTCCAGGCCGACGCCGGCGGCCGCGCCAGGGCCGCGCTGAACCGCGCCATGGAGCGCGCGTTCGGCCGGGCACCGCGCGACATCGGCGCGGGCGGCTCCATTCCGCTGGTCGCCACGCTGGTCAAGCAGTTCCCCGCCGCCGAGATCCTGCTGTTCGGCGCCGAGGACGACGGCGCCGCGATCCACGCGCCGAACGAGCGCCTCGTCATCGAGGAGCTGCGCCGCGCCGCCACCGCCGAAGCCCTGTTCCTGGCCGACTACGGCGACGTCTGACCCGCGCGGGAAGGCCCCCGTGCCGGGCGGGCACGGGGGCCTGTCCTTGCGGGCTCGGGCGCGTCCGCGCGGTGGCACGCGCGGGGCGCCGGGCCGCCTACCTGTAGGTGATGTCGGAGGCGGAGTAGATGCAGTTGACGCCGTCGGCGCCGCTGCCGATCTTCGTCGGCTCGCTCCCCTTGGGCACGCCCTTGTACTTGTCGCAGATGCTGGTGCTGCCGACGCTTCCGTAGACGGTGATGTCGCTGAACCGCGCGGTGTCGCCCCAGTTGGTGTTGATGCCCGCCAGCACCTTGGTGCTCTGGGCGACGATGCGGTTCATCACCACGTGGCGCTGGTAGGAGCTGGAGCAGTTGCCGCAGGCCCGGTACAGCTTGCCGGCGTTGCCCACGTAGAAGTCGCTGATGTGGACGGTGCCCGGCCCGTTGTGCTGGAACACCTTGTCCGAGGCCGACTTCGCGCCGCCGCCGGTGACGTAGTAGTCGCTGCCACCGAGGAAGGTCGCGGCGTCCTCGCCCACGTCCTCCCACCACACGTTCTGGATCGTGCAGTTGCCGTTGCAGTGGACGCCGTCGCCCGCGGGCGCGCCGAGGATGACGTTCTTGATGGTCGCGCCGGGCGCCAGCTCGAACATCGGGTCCTGGCTCTCGCTCTGGCCGCCGTCGCCGATGCCGTAGTAGCGCCTCATCCCGCCGTCGAAGGTGCCCGACACCTGGATCGTGGCGTTGACCTTCACCGAGCCGCTGGGCGAGGGGAACGCCGGAATGGTGCCGCCACCGCCGCCCGTCGGCGTCGGCGTCGGCGTCGGCGTCGGGGTGCGGGTGGGAGTGGCGGTGGGGGTCGGCGTCGACCCGGCCGGCGTCAGCCTCCACTGCTTGCTGGCCACCGAGTCGCAGGAGTTCTGCTGGATCAGCGCCCCCGGGCTCGTCGAGCTGTCCTTGACGTTCAGGCACTTGCCGCCATTGGCGTTGACCACCCGGTAGTTCGAGCCCGACTCGGTGAGCTGCCAGGTCTGCGAGGAGGCGCCCGAGCACGTCTCCAGTTGCACGGCCTTGCCCGCGGAGGTGCTCGCGTCCTTCACGCCCGCGCACTTGCCGGTGCCGCCGGGCCTGAGCGTGACGCCGCCGCCCGACGAGGCGAGCGTCCAGACCTGGTTGCCCCCGCCGCCGCAGGACGTCTGGACGAGCTGGGTGCCGTCCGCGCTGCCCGGAACGTCCAGGCAGAGCCCGCTCGCGGCGTTGACCAGGGTGTACGAGCCGGAGGTGGGGGCCGCCGCGTTGGCGGTGCCCACCCCCGCGACGCCGGCCACGAGCGCGCCCGCCGACGCCAGCGTCAGGACGAGCGTCCTGCCCGTCCGTCTTCTCCTCATGATGAGACTCACTGTTGATCTCCTAATCACGCCGGACTTCGGGTCCGGTACGCCCGTGCGACGTCAGACGCCGACCTTGCCGGCGCCCGCGCCGCTGGAAACGATCGACTTGACGCTCGAAGCGGCATCGAGCGAGTAGAAGTAGGGGATCGAGGCCACGCTGCCGCCCGCGTCCCCCGATCCGGAGTTGACGAAGTGGTTGTTGCGCGCGACGAGGCTGCCCGGGCCGGAGGACGCCTCGCCCCGGTGGAACGGGTCGGCGGTGTTCTCGAAGTAGTTGCCCTCGACCAGCACCCCGGCGCCTTCGGTGGAGGCCACGCCGTAGCCTCCGCCGGATCCCACGTTGCGGTAGTAGTTGTTGTAGACGTGCACCGGGTTGCCGAAGCGCACGCGCGGGTGACGCTGGTTGGTGCCGTCGAAGAAGTTGTGGTGGTAGGTCACCCGCAGGTGCCCGACGTCCTCGGACGCGTTGTCGTCGCTGTGGCCGAGCAGCATGGTCTTGTCGTGGTCGAAGAAGCGGTTCCACGAGACGGTGACGTAGTCGCTGGAGCGCTTGATGTCGACGGCGCCGTCGTGGCCGTGGCTCAGCGTGTTGTTGCCGATCCACACCCTCGTCGAGTACTGGACGTTGATGGCGTCGTCGCCCCAGTCGCGGAACGTCAGGTTCCTGATGATCACGTTGGACGCCTTGGTCACGTTCAGCCCGCATCCGACGAGCGTGGCTCCGGAGTTGCCCAGAACGCTCTTGTTCGAGGTGACCTTCAGCATTCCTGAGCAGGAGATCGTCCCGGAGACGCGGATCACCGCGGGGCTCGACGACGCGAGCGCGCTGGTCAGCGCCGACGCGCTGGTGACGGTGGTGGGGGGAGTGCCGCCGCCTCCGGTGGTGCCGCCCGCCTGTGTGGCCCAGCCGGCCAGGTCGGAGGGGCCGGCCATCGCGGCCTGGCGGTAGGGGGCCGACGCCGGCGCGGCGGTGGCGGACACCGGGCCGGCGGCGCCGCCCGCCAGGACCACGCCCGCGGCGGCCGTCATGGCGAGCACCGCGCCGGTCCGCCTGCTTCTCACGATCACGCCCACGATCACTCCTCGGGTTGCGTGCCTGCTCGCCACACACGTTCACATATGTGTATGGCATACATGTAAGCGAACGAGTTGAAGGTAAAAATCGCCTTCACGGCTGTCAACCCGACTGGTGACGCGGGGGAAATCGCTCCGCCGAAGCCAAGAGGGATCATGGCCTTCTAGCTGGGCGGTCGCCGATTCCCCATTGAGGGATCTGTTTCACATGTGTGAACGGGGTGAAACGTTCAGCGGAACGCGCGGCATCGGGCGGGAGAACGCGGGGGGCGCGCCGGTGAGAGGACTCGCGGGGCGCGCCGGTGAGGGGACGTGCGGCGGGATGCCGACGAGGGGACGCGCGGGGGTGCGCCCGTCAGAGGACGCGCGGGAGGGGCGCCCGTCAGGGGACGACCGTGACCGGACGGCGGCCGGCGCGGACCAGGCGGATCGCCACCGAGCCCATCAGGCGGTGGCCGGCCTGGGTCGAGGCGCCGACGACCACCGCGTCCGCCCGCACCTCGTCGCAGACGCGGACCAGCACGGACGCGGCGTCACCGCGCTCCATGCGGAAGGTGTGCGGCACCGGAGGGTGGACCGACCCGGCGATCGCGGCCAGCCGCCGGCAGAGCTCGGCGCCCGCCTCCTCCTGCGCCTGGATGGCGGTCGCCGAGGCGTCGGGGATGAACGAGGTGATCGGGCTCGGCACGGCGGCGAACACGAAGACGAGCTCGGATCCCTGGCGGCGGGCGAGCCCCCAGGCGTACGCGGCCGCGCGCAGCGAGGTGTCGGAGCCGTCGACCCCCACGACGATCACCTGAGGACCGTCGGTGCCAATCTCGAACCCGCTCATGCCGCGAGCTTACGACCGCGACACACCAGGCAGGGCCATGGCCCCGCACCGCGCGGCGGCGCCCCCACCCGCGCGTCTCTGGCGGTCGATCGCGGTCCGGCGAGCGGGGCTTGTCGTCTCATGCTCGCCGACGTATGCTCGCATGCGAGTATTCGTGAGCGAGGTGACGAGATGGCGAAGCGCCGCAAGGTCGGCAACCTGCTGGCGCTGGCCGTCCTCAGCGTCGTCATCCAGCGGCCGACGCACCCCTACGAGATGGCCTCGATGCTGCGGGCACGCGGCAAAGACCGCGACATGCACGTCAAATGGGGCTCGCTCTACACGGTGGTGCGCAATCTCGAACGGCATGGCTTCCTGGAGGCGGCCGAGAGCGGCCGGCAGGGCGGCCGTCCAGAGCGCACGATCTACCGCATCACCGACGCGGGCCGGGAGGAACTGCGCGACTGGGCCCGCGAGCTCATCTCCACCCCCGAGGCGGGGTGGTCGAGCTTCCAGGCCGGGCTCTCGGTGATGGGCGGCCTGCCGCCCGACGAGGTCACCGGCCTGCTGCGGCGGCGCCTCGGCCTGCTGGAGGAGGAGATCTCCGACCGGCGCGCGTCACTGGCGCGCGAGGGCCGCGAGATCCCCCGGCTGTTCCTCATCGAGAGCGAGTACGAGGTGGCCGTCATGGCGGCCGAGGCGGCCTGGGTGCGCTCGCTGCTGGAGGAGCTGACCGCCGGTTCGTTCCCCGGCCAGGCCGGGTGGCGGGCCTACCACGAGACGGGGCGGATGCCGCCCGAGTTGGACGAGATAGCGGAAAGGGGCGGCACGACAGACGACATCCCCGACGCGTGACCCACGACCATGACGCCCGGCGGGGTGCGGGAACACCCCGCCGGGCTCGACCTCGAACCGAGACCCGTCGAGAGAACCCGGCCACAAGGTGGCAACCGCAAGGATAGCCGGGCTCTCCCGCATGGGCCGGTTGGACGCGTGCCCGACCGGCACGACCCGGGACCGGATCGGCCGGTTCCGGCGCCGACCATGGGAGAGACCATGACCGACGTCACCACCCACCCCGTCACCACTCACTCCGTCACCTCCGCGGACGGCACCACCATCGGCTACCGGCGGCTCGGCCGCGGTCCCGGCGTGGTGCTGCTCCACGGCGCGATGGAGTCCTCCGTCAGCCACATCGAGCTGGCCGAGGCGCTGGCCCCCGACTTCACCTGCTACCTGCCCGACCGGCGCGGGCGTGGCCTGAGCGGCCCGCATCGCGAGGGGCACCGCCTGCGCACCGAAGTGGAGGACGTCGGCGCCCTCCTCGCCGAGACCGGCGCCCGGGACCTGTTCGGCGTCAGCGCCGGCGCCGTCATCGCGCTGCGGACGGCGCTGACCGTGCCGTCCGTGCGCAGGGCCGTCGCCTTCGATCCGCCGATCATCGTCGGCGGCTCGCCGTCCACCGCCTGGCTGGCACGCCACGAGAGGGAGATGGCCGAGGGCGATGTGGCGGCGGCGCTGGTCACCGGCATGAAGGGCACTCAGATGGGGCCCAAGGTGTTCGACTACGTCCCGCGCCGGCTGCTGGAGGCGCTCACCACCATGGCCATGAACCGCGAGGACAAGAGCTCCGGACCCGACGATGTGCCGTTCAGGGCGCTGGCGCCGACCCTCCGCCACGACATCCGGCTGGTCGTCGAGCAGAGCGACGAGCTGGACGTCCTGAAGGCCATGCGCGCCGAGATCCTGCTGCTCGGCGGCGGCAGGAGCCCGGCGTACCTGCGGGTGGCCCTCGACGCCCTGGCGAAGGCGCTGCCGCGCGCCGAGCGCGCCGAGCTGGCCGGTCTCGGCCACAGCGCCTCGGGCAACGCGGCCCGGCGCGGCCGTCCAGAACGCGTCGCCGAGGTGCTGCGCCGCTTCTTCGAGCGGGCCTAGCGGGTCAAGGACGGTCGAAGTAGTCCAGCAGGCGGGCGTACTGTTCCTCGATCGCCCCGGAGTCGAACGCGCCGGCCGGGAGCACCTCTCCCAGCGCCTCGTTGAGGAGTTCCCGGCCCTTGCGCTCGGCGTCGTCCTGGGCGCGGTGAACGGCGGTCAGCAGTTCCTCGGCCAGCGACCTGCTGTCCAGGCGCATGGCGCGCCGGGTGATGGCGACGTCGCGCACCAGCCCGTCCGAGCCCGTGACGACCTTGATCTGGCCGTCCGCGGCCTCGCCCTCCCCCACGATCGTCTCCAGTTCGTGCTGCCCCTCCTCGACCCACGCGAGGATGCGCGCCGCACGCTCGGCGTCCTGCTCCAGGTCACCGTCCCGCCAGTTGGCGGGGTTGGCGTCCAGCCTGTCCATCGATCACTCCTTGCCGGCGCCTCGCGCGTCACTCGATCTCGCGGGCGATCTGTTCGACCCTGCGCCGCACGAAACGTTCGTCGAGCGGCTCGGGGAACCCCGCGGCGTGTTCCCGGGCGCGCTCGACGATCTCCTCGGACGTGCGCACCGCGGCCTGCTGGGCGTCCTGGATGGCCTTGAGCGCCTCGCGGCTCAGCTCGCCGGGGTCCAGGCGCATGACGCGCGGGTCGAAACCGATGTCCGTGAGCCGTCCCCTGCCGTCGGACACCACCCGCACCAGACCGCCGGCGCCGATCCCCTCGCCGGTGACCTGCCCGATCGCGGCCTGCGCGTCCCGCAGCCCGCGCATCACCTCCTCGGTCTGGCGGACTATCCGCTCCAGATGCTCCAGGTCATCTGTCCACGGAGTCGGTGATGACACGACATGCTCCTTTACCGGACGCTTCACCGGACGCCGGAGCGTCGGACGGTGACATCTCGTGAGGATGCTACCGGCGGCCGGGACGGCGACCCGCACCGATGATCCACCACATAGGTGAAAAGTCGCTATAAGCGGGCGAATACCCCGCAATCAGGACCGATCATGGCTAGCCTGCGACCATGGAACGGGGATTCGACATGGCCCACGGGGCTTTGGGGGTGTCCGCCTCACACCTTCGGGCGCACGGGGAAGAGTACGCGTCGGTGGTACGAGGACTGCAGGAGAACGACCCCCGGTCCTGGGGGGACGACGGCCTGCTGTCCCCGCTCATCTCCGCCTACATCGAGTGCAAGGACACCGCCCTCGCCACCTACACGCACATGGGCGACGTGATCACCGCCACGGGCGACGGGCTCACGACCGCGAGCGGACGGGTGTCGTACGTGGAGGACGACCTGGTGGGCGGCATGGGCGGACTGGACGGGCTGGACGGGGACGCGGGTGCCGCATGGACGTGATGCTGCCCCCGTGGGCCGCCGGCGTCCTCAACATGGCCGGCGTCCCCTGGCCCAACATCAGCGAGAGCAAGATGCGCCAGGAGGCGCAGTCGTGGCGTGACCTCACCGCCCGATCGGCGGCCTCCTCCGAAGGCGCCGAGCGGGCGGTCCGGACGACGGCCGCCGGCTACAAGGGGGCCTCGGCGACCGCCCTGTCCGGCCACTGGGACAAGACCGGCGGCGGCGGGCATCTCGGCCAGGCGACCCGGGCGAGCAGCTACGCACCCGTCCTGCTCGACGGCGCGGCCACCGTCGTCACCGGCACGAAGGTCGCGGTGATCTCGCAGGCCGCCGCCGCCACGGTCAAACTCGCCACCAGCATGCTCGCCGGCGGCCCGCTCGCCCTCGGAAGCGCCACCGCCACCGTGCTCGCCACCCGGTACGCGATGGGCAGGATCCTGCGCGAGGCCGGCGAGGGCGGCGCCCGCGTCCTGGCCCCCGGCCTCGCCCGCCGGGTCACCGAGCCGCTGGCGCGGATCCTCAGGAACGCCCGCGGCCCCTTCGGCGGCCCCCCGCTCGCCATGGCCGGCGGGCCCAGGCACCTCCCCGGCGGTGTTCCCCGCTTCCGGCCGCCTAAGGTGGACGGACCCGGCAAGCCCGGCATCATGCAGATGTCCGCCCGCCGGCGGCAGAACTCCCCCAACAAGACGAACTCCGGTGTACGCAAGGCGGGGAGCAGAGGAGACGCGGAGTCGCAGGCGAGGAGGGCCGCCGCCGACGGAGGCAGCAGAGCGGTGTTCCGCGGCCCGTGCAAGTCCAACGACCACTTCCACGTGGACTACCTCAACAACCGGGGTGAGATCATGCACACCAGGCACTTCCCGTTCCAGGAGTAACGATCGTGAATGAGTCCCAGACCGACAACCAGGCAACCGGGCGCGGCGACCTGCTGGCCGGCGCCCGCGATCTGGGCTCGGCCATCGAGGAGCATGCCCGGATCCTCAGCGAGTCCCCCGACGACTACCCGCGGGTGGTTCAGGCGGTCAACCGCCTGCGCGCCTCCGCCATCGCCTACGCCGCCCTGTGCGCCGACCAGGCCGGGTGGGGCAATCCGTTCAGCGACCTCGAGAACGAGCCGGACTCCGACGAGGGAGAGGCCGAGGAGGCCGCGGGAGCGGCGGACGGGGAGGCCCCGGTGGTGGTCCTGGAGGCCCGTTACCGGATCCGCGTGAACGACATGGAGGCCGCCACCCGCCTGGTGGGCGACCAGGGGGCGGACGATCTGCTGGGAGCCCCGTCCGACGTGGTGTCACGGCTGCACACGAGGGACGGCTGGGACCCGTCCCTGTACGGCGCCGTCTTCGACGTGCTCGATCAGTCATGGACGTGCGGCCCCGACCCCGCGCGATAACGCGGTGACGCAGCCGCCCCTGCCGCCCGTTCGCGGCACGGCCGCTCACCCGCGCCGCCCCGGCCCGGGCGCGGACGCTCACCCGCGCGGCAGGGCGGTCAGGACGGGAGGCGGCCGATCTCGGCCGGGCTCGCGTTGGCGCCCGTGCAGACGACGGCGACCTTGCGGCCGGTGAACTCGCCCTTGACGGAGATGAGCCCCGCCAGGGCGGCGGCGCCGGCCAGTTCGGCGAGCGTGTGGGCCTTGGTGAGCAGGAGGCGCTGGGCGGCGCGGATGTCCTCGTCGCCGACGAGCAGGAAGTCGTCGAGGCCGCGCATCATGCCCTGCGGCAGGGCGAAGGCGGAGCCGGTCGCCAGGCCGTCCGCGACCGTCCCGACCGGCCGCCCGACCGGCCGCCCCGAACGCCAGGAATCGTGGGCGGCGGGCGCCTGCGCCGACTGCACGCCGATGACGCGGCAGCGCGGGGCGACCGCTTGGGCCACCAGGCACGCGGCCGCCGCGCCGGTGCCCGAGCCCACCGGGACGAACACGGCGTCGAGGTCCGGCTGCCGGGCGAACATCTCCAGGTAGAGCGTCCCGACGCCCGCGATGAGGTCCGGCTCGTCGGCGGGGCTGATCAGCCGGTCGCCGCGCTCTTCGGCGACCGCGTGCGCGTGGTCCGCGGTCTCGACCATCGTGGCGCCCCGGATCTCGACCGTCGCGCCGAGCGCCTCGGCCGCGGCCACCTTGGCAGGGTTCGGGTTCTCCGGCATGAAGACCGTGCAAGGGACGCCGGAGATCCGCGCCGCGTAGGCGATCGACTGGGCGTGGTTGCCCGTGGAGTAGGTGAGCACGCCCGCCTTGTCGTGCGCGGCGGAGAATCCCGCGAGCAGGTTGAGGCCGCCGCGCACCTTGAACGCGCCCGTCGGCTGGACGTTCTCGTGCTTGACGTGGGTCTCGGCGCCCACGTGCGCGTCGAGCACCGGATAGGACCACATCGGGGTCGGCGGCAGGTACGGGGCGATGATGCGCGCCGCGCGCAGGACGTCGGTGAACGACGGCGGCGGCGCCGCGGAAACGGTCGTCATGATGAACACCCTCGCCCACGCGCTTTCATAGGTCCACTGCCAACGCGCTGGAGCGGGACCGAGCGGGTGCCGCGGCGGGCGGGTGGGGCGGAAATGGATGGACCGGGATGCCTGATGGTTCCTACCATCGGCGACATGCCACCCATGACCACGCTCGCGGTTTTCACCGCGGCGACGCTCGCGCTGCTGCTCGTCCCCGGACCCGCCGTCGTCTACATCGTCACGCGGAGCGTCGCGCAGGGAAGGGCGGCCGGGCTGGTGTCGGTCGCGGGCATCCACGTGGGCTCGGTCGTCCATGTGGTGGCCGCCGCGTTCGGCGTGAGCGCGCTGCTCGCCGCCTCGGCCGCCGCGTTCACCGTGGTGAAATACGCAGGCGCCGCCTACCTCGTCTATCTCGGCCTGCGCAAGCTCCTCACCCGCGCGGGGACCCTGGCCAAGAACGTCGAGCCGGTCTCACGTTCGCGCCTGTTCGGCGAGGGCTTCGTGGTCAACGTGCTCAACCCCAAGACGGCGCTGTTCTTCCTGGCCTTCCTGCCGCAGTTCGTCGACCCCGCGCGCGGCCCGGTCGCACCGCAGATCGTCCTGCTCGGGCTGATCTGGATCACGCTCGGCATGGCCAGCGACGGCGGTTACGCGGTGCTGTCGGCCGCTCTGGCCGGCCGCCTGCGCCGTTCGCCCGCCGCCGCCCGCCAGGTGGACATCGCCAGCGGCCTGGTCTACATCGGTCTCGGCACCCTGGCCGCCTTCTCCGGCGACGCCCGCACTGCCTGACCACGCGGCCCGCCGCCCCGGCGGAGCCGAACGCGCTCAGCGGGAGGGCCGGCGCGGGCGCTCGGCGTGACGGACCCGACCGAAGTCGGCGAGTGGTGGTGTCTCACGACCGGCGGACGCCGGGGACGGAGACCCCGGCGGACAGGACGCGACCGGTTCCGGCGGGAACCATCTCGGGCATGCCGCGCCACTCGGCCGCCACGATGAACAGCGTCGACAGGTCGTCGCCGCCGAGCTCGCAGGCGAAGCCGCCGCGATCAAGCTCGATGGTCTGCACCGTCTGCCCGCCCTCGCGCACGCGCACACAACGCTGGTTGGGCACGTCCGCGTACCAGACGGCGTCCTCGGCGTCGACGCAGATGCCGTCGGGGGCGCCGTCGCCGAGATCGGCCCACACCCGGCCGTTGGACAGGCCGCCGTCGGCCTCGATGTCGTACCCCATGAGCTTGCCACCGTAGGAGTCGGCGACGATGAGCGTCGAGTCGTCCTGCGTCACGGCCATCCCGTTGGGGAACGCGATGCCGCCGGCCACCTCGCGCACCGCCCCATCAGGGGCGACGTGCACCACGATGCCGGGCGCGGACGCCGCGCCGGCGAGCATGTCGAAGCCGACGCGGTTGACGTAGATGTTGCCGCGACCGTCGATGGCGATGTCGTTCCAGCCCCGCGCGATGCCGGACAGGTCGGCATGGGTCGCCAGCGAGCCGTCGGGTTCCAGGCGCAGCAGCAGTCCGCGGGCGGAATCGACGATCACCAGCCGCCCGTCGGGTCCCCATGCCGTGCACAGCGGAAACGAGTCCACGTGGGCGACGACCTCGTGCTCGCCATCGAGACCGAGGGCTATCACCTCGTGCGCCGTCCAGTCGGAGAAGTACAGGCGGCCGTCGTGCCAGCGCGGCGACTCGACCAGCCCGAGACCGGTCATCCAGGTTCGCAGTTCGGCCATCCGCGGACTCCTCAACGTCGATATGGGAAAAAGCCATGAAGGCGACGAACGGCGGCACCACCGGCACCGTCCACCAGCCCTGTTTGAGGCCGGTTCAACGAACGGGCGACCCGCAGATCGACATCGTCGGCCCACTATCCCCCCTCCCACCGACACTTTTCCCACCACCCGGGGCGGCCGTGGGGGTGCGGGGCCTTGCGGGCGCGGGTCAGGGGGTTTCGGTGGCTATTTGTTTGGCCCAGCGGTAGTCGGCCTTGCCGGCCGGGGTGCGGACCATGTGGTCGACGAAGGCGTAGGTGCGGGGGATCTTGTACCCTGACAGCTTCCTGCGGCAGTGGGCGTCGAGTTCCTCGGCGGTGAGGCGGGCGCCGTCGCGGGGTTCGACGACGGCGGCGACGCGGCTGCCCCAGCGTTCGTCGGGGACGCCGGTGACGACGGCGTCGAAGACGGCCGGGTGGCCCTTGAGCACCGCCTCGACCTCCTCGGGGAAGACCTTCTCGCCGCCGGTGTTGATGCACTGCGAGCCGCGGCCGAAGACCAGGATGGTGCCGTCCTCCTCGACGCGGGCCAGGTCTCCGGTGAGCAGCCAGCGGGTGCCTGCGGCGTCGGTGACGAACGTCCGCGCGGTCTTGTCCGGGTCGTTGTAGTAGCCGAAGGCGATGTCGCCGGCCTTGGCGACGGTGCCCATCTCGCCCGAGCCGGGCTTGACCGGCTGGAGGTCCGCGTCGAGCACCGCGAGCGTGGCGGTGGCGTTGGGCTTGTACTTCAGGCCGGACTCCGGCGAGGAGCCGGCGACCGCGCTCGCGGTGTAGCCCGACTCGGTCGAGCCGAAGCTGTCCATGATGATCACGTTGGGCAGCAGTTCCTGTAACCGGTCGCGCACGGTGCCGGTCAGGATGGCGCCGGTCGAGCTGAGCACCATGAGCGACGACAGGTCGTAGGCGCCGGCGGCGATCTCGTCGGCGAGCGGACGGGCCATGGCGTCGCCGGTGATGTTGACGGTGAGGACCTTCTCGCGCTCGATGGCGCGCAGCACCTCGGCCGCGTCGAATTTGCGCGTGTACACGACGGTGGCGCCCATCCACCAGGCGATGAAGGTGGCCATCTGCGCGGCCCCGTGCATCAGCGGCGCGGCGGGCATCATGATGATCGGGTTGGACGCCACCGCCGTCTCGATGACCTGGCGCGGCTCCTTGTGCGGCTCGCCGTAGGGGTTGCCGCCGCCGAAGGCCATGAACAGGTCCCTGGTGCGCCACATGACGCCCTTGGGCATGCCGGTCGTGCCGCCGGTGTAGATGATGTACACGTCCTCGCCCGACCTCGGCGGGAAGCCGTCGCGCCCGTCCGGCCGGCCGGCGAGGGCCTGGTCGTACGGCACGGCGCCCTCGACGCGGGAGGGGCCGCCGACGGCCACCAGCGTCTCCAGCCCGGGGCGGCCGGGCGCGGTCGCGGCCACCCGGTCGTCGAACTCGACGTCGTACAGCAGGGCCACGATGTCGGAGTCTGTGTACAGGTAGAGCAGCTCGGACTCGACGTACCTGTAGTTGACGTTGACCGGCACCGCCCTGATCTTCAAGGTGGCCAGCAGCCCGGCGATGTACTCGATGCCGTTGTACATCTGGATGCCGACGTGCCGGCCCGGTCCCACGCCGCGTTCGGTCAGGAAGTGCGCCAGGCGGTTGGCGTGCGCGTCCAGCTCGGCGTAGGTCAGGCGGGCGTCGCCGCAGACGACGGCCACGCGGTCCCCGATCGCGTCGGCCAATCCCTCGAACAGGTCGGCGTGGTTGAACTCCATCGGGGACTCCTCACAACTGGTCGCTGTCGGCCCTCACGGTCTGTCCCCCCGATGTCCTCCATAGTGGCCCAAGGCGGGCCGCACGCCTCATCCTCCGGCATCCGGAGCGGCTCTCACGGCTTGTCGCTCCCGACGATCCACATGGCGAAGAACTGTGCGCCGCCCCCGTAGGCGTGCCCGAGCGCGCGCCGGGCCCCGTCGACCTGGTGCTCCCCCGCCTGGCCCCTCACCTGGAGGGCGGCCTCGGCGAAGCGGATGAGCCCGGACGCGCCGATGGGGTTGGAGCTGAGCACGCCGCCGGAGGCGTTCCACGGGATGTCGCCGGACAGCGCCGTGGCCCCGGACTCGGTGAGCTTCCAGCCCTCCCCTTCACCCGCGAAACCGAGGTTCTCCAGCCACATCGGTTCGTACCAGGAGAACGGGACGTACACCTCGGCGACGTCGATCTCGCGCCGCGGGTCGGTGATGCCGGCCTGGCGGTAGACGTCGGCCGCGCAGTCCTTGCCGCCCTGCGGGCTCACCGTGTCGCGGCCGGCGCGGAAGATCGGTTCCGAGCGCATGGCGCCGCCGTGGATCCACGCGGGGGTGCCGGTCACCTTGTCCTCGGCCGCGAGCACCATGGCGCAGGCCCCGTCGGAGGAGGGGCAGGTCTCCAGGTAGCGGATCGGCTCCCACAGCATCGGCGTCGACTCGACCATCTCGCGGTCGATGCCGGGGATCCGCAGGTGCGCGTACGGGTTCTTCAGCGCGTTCAGCCGGTCCTTGACGGCGACGAGCACGCCGATGTGGCCGGGCGCGCCGGAGCGGCGCATGTACTCGCGGATGTGCGGCGCGAAGTACCCTCCGGCGCCGACGACCAGGGACGCGGTGAACGGCAGGTGGGTGGACAGCGCCCAGGTGGCGTTGGACTCCGACTGCTTCTCGAAGGCGACGACGAGGACGCGGTCGTGGACGCCGCCCTGGACGAGCGACGCCCCGACCAGCGCGGTCGAGCCGCCGACACTGCCCGCGGTGTGCACGCGGGTCACCGGCTTGCCCGCGGCGCCGAGCGCGTCGGCGAGGTACGCCTCCGGCATCATGACGCCCTCGAACAGGTCGGGGGCCTTGCCGATGACGACGGCGTCGATGTCCTTGAACGTCAGCCCGGCGTCCTCCAGGGCGCGCAGCGCGGCCTCGCGGACCAGGCCGGCGATGGAGACGTCGCGGCGCTTGGTCTGGTACTTGGTCTGCCCGACGCCGATGACGGCGCAGCGGTTCGCCATGGTCAGGCCTCCAGGACGGTGATGAGGTTCTGCTGGAGGCACGGCCCTGAGGCGGCGTGGGCGACGGCGCGCCTCGCGGTGCCGTCCATGACGCGCCGGGCGGCCTCGCCGATGCGGATGAGCCCGGTGGCCATGACGGGGTTGGCGGCGAGCGGGCCGCCGGAGGGGTTGACCACCGTGTCCGGCGGCAGTCCGAGCGCCTCCCGCAGGATGACCTCCTCATGGCTGAACTGGGTGTGCAGCTCGGCCACCTCGACCGGGCCCTTGCCGACGCCGGCGGCGCGCGCCGCGTCGGCGGCGGAGGCCGATCTGGCCAGGTCGCGCATGCCCAGGTAGTGCGGTTCGGCGCGGTGGGCGATGCCGGTGATCCACGCGGGACGCTCGGCCAGCTCCCTGGCCAGGTCGCCGGCGGCCAGGACGACGGCCGCGGCGCCGTCGGTGATGGGGGCGACGTCCACCGGGTTCAGCGGGTGCACTCCCTGTTCCTCGTCGGTCAGTCCCACGCCGGGGTCGGGCAGGTCGAGCGCGTACGGGTTGGCCCGACCGTCGGCGCGGCTGCGCCGCACGATCTCGCGGAGCTCGCGCGCCGAGGCGCCGACGGCGCTCGCCTGCAGGGCCGCGACGGAGACCTGGTCGAGTCCGAGCGGCGCCAGGTAGTACGGGTCGAGCTGGAGCGTCATGATCTCGCGCAGGTCTCCCTGGGAGGTCTTGCCGTAGCCGTAGACCAGCGCGGAGTCCACGTCGCCGTGCTGCAGCCGCACCCACGCCTCGTACAGCGCCCAGGCGGCGTCCATCTCGACGTGGCTCTCGGAGATCGGCGGCCAGGCGCCGATGGCGTCCAGGGCGGAGACGAACGAGAACGGCGCCCCGGCCAGGTAGTCGCAGCTGCCCGAGCAGGTGAACCCGAACCGCGTCAGGCCGGACGTCCGCTTGACCTCCTGGATGATCGGCGCGATCAGCTCCGGCTCGTTCAGGCCTTCGTCGTGACCGGTGTGCTTCGTCTGGGCGAACGCGATGACCGCCACCTCACGCACGCGGACCTCCCCTCACAGCCGCACGTCCGGTTCGCCCGTGGGGGCGAACCACCTGATGTTGCTCATCGACAGGGTGCGTTCCCCGGGGGGCACCCAGACCGCCTTGACCCGCATGCCCTGGCGCACCTGGTGGGCGGGGACGTCGCCCATCAGCGCGATCATGGGGACGTCGGCGCCGTCGAGCAGGATGTAGGCCGACACGAACGGCACCTGCGGGGCGCGGGGGTCGGGCAGGTTGTTGATGGCGAAGGTGGTGACGGTGCCGGTGTCGGGCAGCACGACCTCCTCGGCGATGGTGGAGCCGCACGCGGGGCAGGTGGTGCGGTACGGCACGTAGACCTTGTCGCAGCTCGCGCACCGTCCGGCGATGAAGACCCCGTCGCGGACGCCTTCGAGGAAGCGGGTCAGCGAACGGCCCGGCTGGACGCGGTACTCGGTGCGGACCTGCGCGGTCATCGTGGTGACCTCGGGCACGAAGCAGGCGATGTCGGTGATGTGGCCGGTGCGCTCGCCGTCCGGTCTGAACCGGGGCCGGACGCGCATCCCGGGCCGCATCGCCTTGACCGTGCCGGCGTCGACGGCGTGCACCAGGGAGGTGTCGGCGCCGTCCAGCTCGACCAGCGCCCAGGCGAACGGGCGGTCGAGCGGGTGCCCTTTGCGCGGGGTGCCCACCCAGGCCCAGGTGCGCACGGTGCCCGCCGGGCCGACCTGGACGTACTCCTCGGTCACCGGGTCGCCGGTCGCCGGGTCGTACTCGAGGGGCGGCACCAGGACGCGGCCGTCGGCGGTGCGGACCCCGACGATGCGCCCGTCGCGCAGCTCGGTGAGGAAGCGGCCGATCACCGGGCCGGTGGTGCGGGTGTAGCCGCCGGGGAACTCCAGCACGTGCTCGGCGACGAGCGGCTCGGCGGCTGGCCCTTCAGATGGCACGGTCGTGGCCCTCCCAGTACGGGTCTCGGAGCTTGCGTTTGAGCAGCTTTCCGTTCGGCTCGCGCGGCATCTCGGCGATGAAGTCGACGCTCCGCGGCCACTTCATCCTGGCCAGCCGGCCTTCCAGCGAGCGGAGGATCTCCTCGGCCAGCTCGGGGCCCGGCGTGACGCCGGCGGCCGGCTCGACGACGGCCTTGATCTGCTCGCCCCACTCCTCGTCGGGGATGCCGAAGACGGCGACGTCGGCGACCTTGGGGTGGACGATCATCTCGTTCTCGATCTCGGCCGGGTAGATGTTGGTCCCGGCCGAGATGATCATGTCGGCCTTGCGGTCGCAGAGGTACAGAAAGCCCTCCTCGTCCAGGTAGCCGATGTCGCCGACGGTGAAGTGGTCCTGGAGCCGGTTGGCCTCGGTCTTCAGCGGGTCGCCCTTGTACTCGAACCGCATCCCGGCCATCTTCATGTAGATGGTGCCCGGCGTGCCCGTCGGGACGGGCCGCAGGTCGTCGTCCACGATCAGCAGCTCGCTGATCGGCCAGGCGGTGCCGACCGTGCCCGGGTGCTTCTTCCAGGCCTCCGGGGTGGCGATGGTGCCGCCGCCTTCGGTGGCGGCGTAGTACTCGTAGACGCAGTCGCCCCACCATTCGAGCATGGCCCACTTCACCGGCACCGGGCACGGCGCGGCGGCGTGGATCATCCACTTCAGCGAGGACAGGTCGTACCTGTGCCTGACCTCGTCGGGAAGGGAGAGCAGCCGTTTGAAGTGCGTGGGCACCATGTGCGAGTTGGTGACGCGGTGCTTCTCGCAGAGCCGCAGCATCTCCTCGCCGTCCCACTTGTCCATGTAGACGAGCGTGTGCCCCATGTGCAGGGCCGTGCCGCCGAACTGCGTGACCGCGGTGTGGTAGTTCGGCGAGGTCACCAGGTGCGCGTTGGGCCTTCCCGGCGTCATGCCGAACAGCGAGAGCAGGAACGTCATCAGCTCGGCCGCGTCGTCGGGGTCGAGCCCGCTGAGCGGCCGCCGGACGCCTTTCGGCCTGCCGGTCGTGCCGGAGGTGTAGTGCATGGCCGCGCCCGCGGTACGGTCCGGCGGCGGGGTGTCCGGGTGCCCGGCGGTGAGGTCGGCGACCGTGCGGAACCCGTCGATGGCGCCGAAGCAGAACCGCCGGCCGGGGTCGATGGCCTCGGCGCCCCTGGCCCCCTCCTTCGCGTACCGCTCGTGGACGAAGAACGCCTTGGCCTCGCTGTCGGCGACGATGTAGGCGATCTCGGGTCCGGTGAGGTGCCAGTTGATCGGCGTGTAGTACCAGCCCGCCTGCAGCGCGGCGAGGTAGAGGGTCAGGCCGTCGACGCCGTTCGGCACCAGGGCGCAGACGCCGTCCCCGGCCCGCAGCCCGAGGGCGCGCAGGGCGTGGACCAACCGGTTCGCGCGGGCGAGCAGCTCGCCGGCGGGGTGTTCTGTGCCGTCGGGGTCCACGGCGGCGATCCAGCCGGGATCGGCCTGCGCGAGCCTCCAGAAGCCGAGCGAGCCCATCGGAACTCCTTGTCCGGTTGCGCCGTACCTTCCGGATGCGCCGAAGTGAATCATGTTCTCGGTTTCCCGACAACCCTGGCGTCACGGGAGGTCCACCAACAAGAATCTGTTCTAGTTCGCAGCGGCAGACTAACCCCGGCCGCCCGTGGTGAACAAGCGCTTGATCGGACCCGCGAGCCAGGAAGGTGTCGTCCATGGAGCTCCTGCCCATCAGCACCCCGCACTGCCGGGTCGAGCGGGACGGCCACGTCGTCATCGTCACGATGGACCGGCCCGAGGCCAGGAACGCGCTGTCCACCGACATGCTGGTCGGGCTCGCCGACGCCTGGGCCTACATCTCCGCCGAGCCGGACGTGCGGGTGGGCGTCCTGACCGGCGCGAACGGCACCTTCTGCGCCGGCGCCGACCTCAAGGCCATGGGCTCGCCCTCCGCCGACGCCCGGGTCGCGCGACGCGCGCAGGAGATCCCCGACTTCCACTGGAAGGGCCTGCTGCGCGACAGCGACGCCCTGCCGACCAAGCCGATCGTCTGCGCCGTCGAGGGGTACGCCGTCGCGGGCGGCACCGAGCTGCTCGTCGGCACCGACCTGCGCGTGGTCGCGGAGTCGGCCACCCTCGGCCTGTTCGAGGCCAGGCGCGCGCTGTTCCCGATGGGCGGCAGCGCCATCCGGCTGCCGCGTCAGATCCCCTACGCGTTCGCCATGGACATCCTGCTCACCGGCCGGGCCGTCACCGCCCGGGAGGCGCTGTCGATGGGCCTGGTCAACCGGGTCGTGCCGGACGGCGAGGCGCTGGCGGCGGCGCGCGAGATCGCCGACCAGGTCGCCGCCTGCGGCCCGCTCGCCGTCCAGGCGATCCTGCGCGCCTACCGCGACACGGTCGGCATGCCGGAACCGGAGGCGCTGAAGGTCTCCGACGCCCTCGGCTGGCCGGTCATCGGCTCGCAGGACGCCAAGGAGGGCTCCCGCGCGTTCCGCGAGAAGCGCCCCGCCGTGTACCGCGGCGAGTGAGCCGCCGGCCGCGGGCCGCTCTCGCCGTGCGGACCGCCGCCGGTCACGAGCCGCCGGTCACGAGCCGGTGGCCGCGTCCGACGCGTCGCCGTCCTGCGCCGGGGCGTCGCCGTCCTCCGCCGGGGCGTCGCCGTCCTCCGCCGGGGCGTCGCCGGTCGCCGTCACGGGACGGGCCTGGCCGGCGAGGGGCGCCAGGCGCTGCTCGGCGCCGTCGATCACCTGAAGATCGGCCCTGGTGTGCGCGATGGCCGCGTCCACGAGCAGCGCGACGAGCGGGTCGCCGGCGTTCTCGCGGCGCAGCCGGGTGAGCCCGGCCAGGTCGGACAGGCAGGTCTGCCGCTGGGCCGAGGCGTACGCCGTCAGGGCCGCGGGGCCGAGCCGGGTGGCGGCGAGCAATTTGAGGAACATCTCGTCACGGAAGCCGGACGCGCGCACGTGCGGCGCCGCGACCCAGGCGCGCAGCTCCTCGGCGCCGCCGCCGGTCAGCCGGTAGAGCGTCTTGTCCGGCCGGTCGTTCTGCGCCACGTGGCTGCGGGTCACGTGCCCGTCCCTGACCAGGCGGTCGAGGATCTGGTAGAGGTGGCCGATGTTGAGGCCGCCCCACTGAGGGCCGATCGCCGCCTCGAAGCGGCTCTTGAGCTCGTACCCGTGGCTCGGCCCCTCGGCCAGCAGGGCGAGTACGGCGTGACTCAACGGCATCTTCCCGACCTTCCATAGATTGTCGCAATCTATCGATAATGCCTCCTACATTGTGACAATGTAGGAGGCATGGGAGCAGGAGTCGCGTTACGGGGCGTCAGCCGCATCTACCGGTCGATCACAGCCCTTGATGACGTCAGCGTGGAGTTCGAGCCCGGCGGCGCGGTCGCGCTCATGGGCCAGTCGGGAGCGGGCAAGTCGACCCTGCTCCACCTCGTGGGAGGCATGGATCTGCCCGACGCGGGCGAGGTGGTGATCGACGACCGGCCTCTCCCCCGCAAGAGGCTCGACACGCACCGGCGGCGGGTGGGATTCGTGTTCCAGCGTTTCCACCTGCTTCCGGCGTTCAGCGTGCTGGACAACGTGCTCGCGCCCGTCCTTCCGTATCGCGTGGACTTCGACAGGAAGGCGCGGGCGCGGGAACTGCTCGAAGCGACCGGTCTGGAAGGCCGGGAACGGGCGCTGCCCGCCGAGCTGTCCGGAGGCCAGCAGCAGCGGGTGGCCATCGCCCGCGCGCTCATCGGCCACCCTCCCCTGCTGCTCGCCGACGAGCCGACCGGCAACCTCGACAGCGCCACCGGAGTGGAGATCATGGACCTGCTCGCGGCCCTGCGCCGCCGGTACGGCATGACGATGATCATCGCGACCCACAACCCCGAGGTGGCCGCCTCCTGCGACCGGCTGATCCGGCTCAAGGACGGCCGCGTCGTGAGCGACGAGCGCGTGGCGCCGGCCGATGACGTGCTCGACCGCATCGGACGGCTCGGGTGATCCGGCTCGCCGTCTCCCGGCTGCGGCACCACGCCGGGCGCGCCCTGGTGCTCCTGCTCGGCGTCCTCGTCGCCGCCACCGGCTTCACCGTGCTCACCGGCACGGCCGAGACCCAGCGGCTGCGGATCGTCGGCACGATCAACAAGACCTACCGCGCCCAGTACGACATCCTGGTCCGCCCCAAGGGGTCGGCCACCGAGCTGGAGCGCTCGTCCGGCCTGGTCAGGGCCAACTACCTGTCGGGCATCCACGGCGGCATCACCCAGGCCCAGCTCGAACGCATCAAAGGGCTGAACGGCATCGAGGTCGCCGCCCCCATCGGCATGATCGGCTACATGACCGGATCGGGGTACGTCGACATCCCGGTCGACGACACGCTGGACAAGGGCGAGCGCACCCTGCTGCGCGTCGACCGCACCCGGGTCGCCGACCGCGGGCTCACCCGCATCCCCTACGCCCCGCATTACGCCTACATCACCCGGCGGCCGCTGACCTCCTCGGGAGGGGGCGGCGCGCAGCTGCAGTACATCGGCGAACAGGTGGCGCCGGGCAAGGACGCGGAGGTGGGGAGCTCGTTGTACTGGCAGCGCCTGACACCGCGCTCCGGCCCGTTCCCCTTCGACGGCGGGCCCACCAGCAGCGCCTGGTCCACGGCGAACGGGCGGGGCGACGGCCTGCCCGACCGGCTGGGACGGGGCAGGCCGGGTGAGGCGACGGTCCGGCTGGAGCAGGAGTTCCCCCTGTTGCTCGCGGCGATCGACCCGGAGGCGGAGGCCGAGCTGGCGGGCCTCGACAAGGCGATGGTGAACGGCCACTACCTCGGCTCACCGCAGGACACGCCCCGTGGCGAGATCCCCCTCATCGCGGCCGGCCGCCCCTACGCCGACCAGCAGGACGAGCTCGTCATCAGCAGGCTGCCGGCCAAGGCGGCGCGGCAGGTGGTGTCCGGCCTGCCGGCCAAGGACCTCCGGAGCCGTGTCACCCGGCAGGACGGACCCGTCGTGAAGAAGGTCACCGTCGGGACCGACCGGTTCTACGCCGACATGCTCGACACCTGGCAGCACCCCGTCAGCAACAATTCCATGCAGCAGTACATATCCATGACCCGCTACTGGACGGCCGGCCCCGTCCAGTACGCCAAGGGCGCCGGCGGCGGCCTGGTCCCGGAACGGGTGACCAACGACCGCGAGGTGTGGCGGGACCCCTTCGCCGCGGCGATCGTCCCCGAGCTCGCCGGAGCGGGAATGGCCCCCATCGGATCGGCCGACGCCCAGTTCCGGCGGCTGGACCTGCACGTCATGGGCGGCGACGTGGTGAAGGACAACGCCATGCGCGTCGTCGGCCGGTTCGACCCCGAGAAGCTCCCGGGCTTCTCCGCCCTCTCCTCACTGCCGATGGAGACCTACAACCCGCCGTCGGTCGTCCCCGGCGACAGCCGCGCCGAGGCCCTGCTGCAGGGGCGCAACCTGCTGCCCTCCGACAACCTCGCGGGCTACCTGCAGCCGCCGCCGCTGCTGCTGACCGACCTGGCCAGTCTGCGGAAGATCGCGGGCCTCACCGAGGGCGGGGGGCTGGCGAAGGCACCGCTGAGCGTGGTGCGGGTCCGGGTCGCGGGAGTGACCGGCCCCGACCCGGTGAGCAGGGAGCGCATCAGCCAGGTCGCCCGGGACATCGTGGCCGCCACGGGGCTCGACGTCGACATCACGATGGGGTCCTCGCCGACACCGGTCACCGTGGACCTGCCCGCCGGTTCGTACGGCCGGCCCGCGCTGACCGTCAAGGAGGGCTGGGTCAACAAGGGAGTGGCCTACCGGATCCTCCAGGAGTCCGACCGCAAGTCGCTCGTCCTGTTCGTACTGATCCTGGTGGTGTGCGGGCTTTTCCTGGTGAACGCCGCCTCCGCGGCGGTGCGGACCAGCCGCACCGAGCTGGGCGTGCTCGCCTGCCTCGGCTGGTCGCGCCGCAAGCTCTTCGGGGCCGTGCTGACCGAGACCGGCTGTGTGGGCCTGCTGGGCGGCCTGCTGTCGGCCGCGGCCGCCCTGCCCGTGTCGTCGTGGTTCGGGCTCCAGGTGTCGGCGCCGCGCGTCCTGCTCACCGTGCCGGCGGCGCTGGCGCTGGCCCTGGCGGCGGGGCTCGTCCCCGCGTGGCGCGCGTCGGCCGTCCCCCCGGCCGAGGCCGTCCGCCCGGCCGTGCGGACCGGCCGGCGGGCCCGTTCGCCTCGCGGGGTCACCGGGATGGCCCTGGCCGGCCTGGTCCGTGCCCCCGGCCGGACGCTGCTCGGCGCCGCGACGCTCATGGTGTGCGTGTTCGCGCTGACCGTTCTCCTCGGGGTGACCTACGGCTTCCGCGGCCGGGTGGTCGGCTCGCTCCTCGGTGACGCCATCGTGCTGCAGGCCCGTCCCGCCGACTACGCCGCCATCGTGGTGATGTTCGCGCTCGGCACGCTGGCCGTCGCCGACGTGCTCTACCTCGGCGTGCGCGAGCGGGACGCGGAGCTGGCCGCGCTGCGGGCGACCGGCTGGAAGGGACGCTCGCTCGCCAGGCTGGTCGTCTCGGAGGGCGTGCTCATCGGGCTGTCCGGCGCCGCCGCGGGGGCGGCCGCCGGGCTGGCGGCCACGGCCGCGCTCGCCGGGAGCCTGCCCTGGGCGGTGGTCGCCGGGGGCCTCGGGGCCTGCGTCCTGGCCGTCCTGCTCGCGGTGCTCGCCTCCGCGCTCCCGGCGACGCTGGTGCAGCGCCTGCCTCTGGCGGGAATCCTCGCCCAGGCGTGACCGGACGGGCGGACGGACGGCGGCGTCAGGCGCGGCCCTGGATCGTCGCGTGGGTGCCCGAGGTGCGCCACGAACGCCCCGCGGCGTCCAGCGCGGCCGACGTCCGCCCGTCCACGCCCACGAGCACGTCCGACTTCAGCGTGCGCAGCGCGACGACCGGCCCGGGGAAGTACGAGGTGACCGCCGCGAAGGAGGTGGCCGGCGGCCAGAACCGGTCGCCGACCAGCCTGCGGTAGTTGAGGTCGCCCTTGGTGATCGTGAGGGCGGCCGAGGCGAGGTCGTCACGCAGGTCGTCCGGCATGTCGTGGTACGGCAGCGGAGCGCAGGAGAACGGGTGGGCGCGCAGCGCGAGGCGTCCGGCGCCCATCGCCTGCCAGAGCCGGCCGCCGACCTTGCCCGCCTGGCCTGGCGCGGCGGTCAGCCGCCGCAGGGACGCCACGACGTCGGCGGGCGTGGCGTCGGACACGAAGTAGGGCTGCGGCTTGACGTGCAGGACGACCTCGGCGGCGAGCCCCCGGTCGAGCAGGTGGTCGATCAGCACCAGGTCGGGCAGCAGCTCGCGGCCCGCGTTGTCGGCGAGGAGGCAGACCTTGCCCGGCGCCCGGTCGCGCAGCAGCGACCACAGCAGCGCTCCGTCGTCCACGACGAGCCCGCCGGCCGGTCCGGGCCCGCCGGCCGCGGTGATGGCGTGCGACAGGTCGGCGCGGTTGCCCCACAGCGACCCCAGCAGCACCCCGGTGGCCTGCTCGTCCTCGGGCAACGTGGCGGCGTGGTCGAGCGCGGCCAGCTCGTCGTCCACCGCCGCGCTGTGCAGCTCGGCCTGCTTGGCCGGGCCGAAGGGGTCGACGCCGCGCCACGGGCCGTCCCCGAAGTAGCCGGTGGCCTCCAGCAGCTTGCGGTAGAAGTAGCTCTCGGCCCACAGGAACGGCACGTCCACCCAGCGCCGGCCGATCTTGCCGCGGCCCCACGCCGCCCAGGCCGCGGCGTCGTGGGCGGAGCCGTCGAGCGGCTCCATGACGTCGCGGACGACCTCGTCGAGCAGCGCGTCGAGCGCCCGGAGCCGGTCGGGGGTGTAGGGCAGCGCCTCCCTGACCTGGCGCAGCAGGATCGGATGCCGCTCACGGAAGACGCCCAGAGCGTACGCACCGGGAACGTTGCCCATGATCTCGGGCGCGTCCGTCGCCTCCGGCATCCTCTTCCACTCCTCCGCTCGCCTCCCGCCAAGTAAACCGCACGGCCGCCACCCGCCCGGAAGGCCGGGCGGGTGGAGCGGCACGTGCGGGCCGGGGCGCGCGGGGCGGCCTCGCCCTGGGGTCAGCCGCCCGTGAGGCGCTCCAGGCGCTCCACGGCGTCGACGTACTCCTCGACCAGGTCGAACACCACGTCCTTGGCGGACTTCACCTGGTTCATCGCGCCGATGATCTGCCCGGCGGGGAAGGTGGCCAGCTCGGCGGCGTCGGAGTTGCCGATGCGGCGCAGCGCGCCGGAGATCAGCATGAACTGCAGCGGCATCGGCAGCGTGCCGGGCGACTCCGCGGACTCCCATGCGTCGGTCCACTCGTTCTTGAGCAGCCGCGCGGGCTTGCCCGTCCAGGAGCGGGACCGGACGGTGTCGCGCGAGGTGGCCGCGAGGATCTTCTGCCTGGCCAGTTCGGGGGTGTCGGCCTCCTCGACGGTGAGCCACAGCGAGCCCGTCCAGACGCCCTCGGCGCCGAGCGCGATGCCGGCGGCCATCTGCCGGCCCGACCCGATGCCGCCCGCGGCCAGTACGGGGACGTCCACGGCGTCCACTACCTGGGGGATCAGCACCATCGTGGAGATCTCGCCGGTGTGCCCGCCGGCCTCGGTGCCCTGGGCGACGACCACGTCCACGCCGACCTCGACCTGCTTGATCGCATGGCGCGGGGTGGAGGCGAGGGCGGCGACCTTGACGCCCTTGGCGTGCGCCAGCTCGACGACGTCCCTGGGCGGCGGCCCCAGCGCGTTGGCCAGCAGCGCGATGGGGTGCTTGAGCGCGGTCTCGACCTGGGGACGCGCGGTGGCGTCGGTCCAGCCGAGCAGCACCCGTCCCGCGTCGGCGTCACCGGAGAGCGGCGGGACTCCGTGCTCGGCCAGCAGGTTCTCCACGAACTGCCGGTGACCGTCGGGGATCATCCCCTGGAGCCTGGCCACCAGGTCCTCCGGGGAATCCACGCCGAGGTCGGCTCCGGCGTACGACGCGGGCATGACCACGTCAACGCCGTACGGCTTGCCGTCGACGTGGTCGTCGATCCACTTGAGCTCCATTTCGAGCTCTTCCGGGGTGAAGTAGAGGGCCCCGAGCACACCCATGCCGCCGGCGCGGCTGACCGCGGCGACGACGTCCCGGCAGTGGCTGAAGGCGAAGATCGGCAGCTCGATCCCGAACATGTCGGTGACACGTGTCCGCATGGCTCGAATGTACGACCGGCGCGCCAGAAACTGCAACGCGTTCTAGCAAGGTGTCCGGTTCGACGGCGTCCGCCGCCGTATCCCACCGGCGGCCATGAGCTCAGGGCGCATATGAGAACACGTTCCACCCGGGCGCGGCCGAATCCCCGCCTGGAGATCCGGGCGGGGATTCGGGCGGGGATTCGGGCGGGGATTCGGGCGGGGATTCGGAGGCCGGGGATCAACCCCGGCGGCGGAGAGGCGCCGAGGGGTTCACGCCTCCGCGGGACGGCGCCGCGAGCGGCCGGTCAGCAGCAGGACGGCTCCGGCGACCACGAGCACCACGCCCACGACCAGCGAGACCAGGGGAATGGTGGTCTTGAGCAAGGAGATCTGGCTCTTGGCGTCGATGGCGCTCTGGACCAGCCTGTCGACGGTGGCGGGGGTCATCTTCGCCGTGGCGACCAGGGCCACCGTGCGCTCCACGCCGTCCTGGGTCCGCAGCACCTCGTGCCGCTGCTGCTCCTGCCTGACCGGGGACCCGCTGACCGGCTCCACCCAGTAGGTCACGACGCCGTCGTAGAAGCGGTCGACCTGGACGTCGCCGGCCTGGTCCATGCCGATCGCCGAGGCGGGCGCCGTCAACGTGGCGATCTTGGTCGGCGGGACCTTCTGCTCGAACTTGTAGACCGGAAGGCCGTCGACCATGTCCTCGCCGACGAAGTTCGCGTCGAAGGACTGCTTGGCGGAGGAGTTGAAGACCTTGTAGGTCCTCTTCTCGGTGCCGAACGGGAACAGGTAGATCTGGCCGGCCATCTGGACCGGCTCCTTGTCCACGTTGACGCCGCAGCAGTCGACGCCCTCGCCGGTGTACTTGTTGAAGGCGCTGCGGCGCTGGTTCATCTGGATGTTCGGCTGGGCGTTGGTCACGTCGTTGACGGCGGTGAACTCGTCCCAGACGACGCGGTCGTCCTTGGCCTCGGCCACGTCCCCGCGCGTGGTCACCGTGATGTCGAGGGTGGCGGTGAGCACCTTCACCTTGGCGATGCTGAAGTACTGCGCGTTGTCGGCGCGCAGCTCCGACACCCCGTAGTAGTCGGCCGGCGCCGCGACCAGCTTGCTCGCCGCGTAGAAGCGGATGAGCGGCGCCAGCGTGATGAGGAACGCCCCGAGCGCGATGAGAACGACTCCAGTGATGCGTCGCATCAAAATCCTCCGGGGTAAACCGTCAACGCCGGATACTCGGACCCTTTGTCCAATAGCGCGTGTGTTGTCCGCGATCGTAGTGGCGAGTGTGGCTTCCGTCACTGACTCGCCCGCCAAATTGATAGAAACGTGTTCTACCTGGACGGGAGCGGCCCGGACCACGGCCCGCCATTCCTCCCGCGCCCTCCAGCACCCCCGCGTCGGACGCCCGTCGCGGCGCCCGCCCTGTAAGCATCACGCACTTCTTGACAGACCACCGCGAGGACGGCTCGCTTTTTTCGGCTGACGCTCTATCACGTTCGTGCAGGTCAGCGGAGATATGAGCATGATCCTACAATTCGCTGTCAGATTTAGTGACATATCGGCATTGCAGGCATAACATCTCGGTCGTACCTTCCCGGTATGGACCTTGAGCTCCGTCACCTCAAGATCGTGCGCGCGGTCGCAGAGGCAGGGAGCGTCACCAAGGCGGCGACCCAGCTGGGCTTGGCCCAGCCGTCGCTCACCGCGCAGCTCAAACGGATCGAACGCACACTCGGCGGCGCCCTGTTCGAGCGCGACCGCAACGGCGCCCGCCCCACTCCCCTCGGCGAGCTCGTCCTGACGCGGGCACGCGTGCTGCTGCCCGCCGTGCGGGAACTCCAGGAAGAGGCGGTGCGCTTCGCCAACACCTACGCCGGCATCGCAGGCTTCCGCATCGGCGCGACCCAGGGGCCGATCCTCGGCGGCCTGGTCGAACGCCTCACCGCCGCCCATCCCTCCACGCCCATCAGCACCCGCACCTCATGGTCGGCGCGCGAGCTGACCGCCATGGTCAGCGCCGGACGGCTGGACTACGCCCTCATCGGCACCTGCGGAGAGTCCGCGCCGCCGGCCGCCGAGGCCATGACCTGGGCCGTCGTCGGAACCGACCCGGTGTTCGTGCTCCTGCGCGAGGACCACCCGCTGGCCGGGGAGAAGGAAGTGGAGCTGTCCGGGCTCGCCGCCGAGGGCTGGGCGGTCACGCCGGGGGACGGGTGCTTCTCCGACTGCTTCGCCGGGGCGTGCGCGCGAGCCGGGTTCGTCCCGCGGAACGTGTACGAGACGGACGTGGCCACCTGCCTGCACCTGGTCAAGGCGGGCAAGGCCGCGGCGCTGTGCCAGGCGACGTTCGAGCTGACGGCGGGGCTGGTGATGATGCCCGTCGCCGGCACCCCGCTGCGCTGGAGGCACCTGCTCGGATGGCACTCCGACTCCCTGGCCGCCCGCACCGCTCCCCTGGTCGCCGACCATGCGAGGGACGCCCACGCCGAGGCCGTCCGGCGCAACGACCGCTACACCGACTGGCTCGCCGCCAACCCGCGGTTCGGCGCCATCCCGTGACGCCCGCGCGGTTCCATAACGCGGCGATAGGGGCTAAACGATAGCTCCGCGTCCTGCGTGAGCCCAGTTACGGTGACGGCACCCCCCATACACCGAGGAGAGCCCATGCTCCGCAGACGCACGGTCACCGCCGGATGCGCTCTAGCAATCAGTGTCCTCACCCTCATGGCCGCCCCGGCCGTCGCCGATCGCGCACCGGCCGCCGCGCCCGCCGCTCCCCCGCCCGCTCCCGCCATGATCGACGCGATGACCCGCGACCTCGGCATCAGCAAGGAGCAGGCCGAGTCGCGCCTGCTCAACGAGGCCCGCTTCATGGGCGTGGAGACCTCGGCCGCCGCCAAGCTCGGCGACGGCTATGCCGGCTCCTGGCTCAGCGGGCCCACCTCCGCGACGCTCACCGTCGCCGGCACCGACGCCGCCGCGCTGAGCGGCATCCAGGGCACCGGCGTCCAGGCCAAGGTCGTCGCGCACAGCCTCGCCTCCCTCGACGCCGCCAAGGCCGCGCTGGACAAGGCCGCCGCGCAGGCGCCCAAGTCGACGCCGGTGTGGTTCGTCGACGTCCGCACCAACAGCGTCGTCGTCCAGTCGTCGCAGCCGGCCGAGGCGCAGGCCTTCATCGCCGCCAGCGGCGCCGACGCCTCCATGGTCCGCGTCGAGCAGTCCAGCGAGCAGCCGCAGACCTACTACGACGTCCGCGGCGGCGACGCGTACTACATCAACAACTCGGCGCGCTGCTCCGTCGGCTTCTCCGTGCGCAGGGGCAGCACCAACGGGTTCGTCAGCGCCGGGCACTGCGGCCGCGCCGGCGCCAGCACCGCCGGCTACAACCGCGTCGCGCAGGGCACCTTCCAGGGCTCGGTCTTCCCCGGCAGCGACTACTCGTGGATCGCGGTGAACAGCAACTGGACGCCCAGGCCGTGGGTCAAGGGCAGCGGCGGCGGCAACGTGACCGTCAGCGGCTCCAGCGTGGCCGGCGTCGGCTCGTCCATCTGCCGGTCCGGCTCCACCACCGGCTGGCACTGCGGCACCGTCCTGCAGCGCAACACCAGCGTCACCTACTCGCAGGGCACGATCTACGAGGTCACCCGCACCAACGTCTGCGCCGAGCCCGGCGACTCCGGCGGCTCCTACATCTCCGGCAGCCAGGCCCAGGGCGTGACCTCGGGCGGCTCCGGTAACTGCACCTACGGCGGCACCACGTTCTTCCAGCCGGTCAACGAGATCCTCTCGGCCTACGGTCTCACCCTGGTCACCGGGTAGCAGCCCCCCCACCCGGTCAGCGAGCGCCGCCCTCCCCGGAGGGCGGCGCTCGCCCTGTCCGGGGTCAGCCGCGTGGGCCGCCGGACACGTAGACGACCTGCCCGCTGACGAACCCGGCGTCCTCCCCCGCCAGGAAGGCGACGACGGCCGCGACGTCCTCGGGCCGGCCCGCCCGGCCGACCGGAATCTGCGCCACCCTGGCCGCGCTGAACTCCTCGAACGACTGGCCCACGCGGGCGGCGGTGGCCCGGGTCATGTCGGTGACGATGAAGCCGGGCGCGACCGCGTTGACCGTCACGCCGAACCGGCCGAGCTCGATGGCCAGCGTCTTGGTGAACCCCTGCAGGCCCGCTTTGGCCGCCGCGTAGTTGGCCTGCCCCCTGTTGCCCAGCGCGGAGGTCGACGACACGTTGACGATGCGGCCCCAGCCGCCCTCGACCATGTGCCTCTGCGCCGCCCGGCTCATCAGGAACGAGCCGCGCAGGCTCACGTCGACGACCTGGTCCCAGTCGTCCTCGGTCATCTTGAACAGCAGGTTGTCCCGCGTGACGCCCGCGTTGTTCACCAGGATGGCGGGCGGCCCGAGCTCCGCCGCCGCACGGCGCACGGCCTCGGCGGCCTGCTCGGCGTCCGTGACGTCGGCACCGACCGCGATCGCCCTGCCGCCCGCGCGCTCGATCTCCTCCACCGTCGCGCGCGCGTCCTGCTCCTTGAGGTCCACCACCGCCACCGGCGAACCCTCCGCCGCCAGCCGCCGCGCCACCGCCGCCCCAATGCCCCGCGCCGCCCCCGTGACGACCGCCACCCGCTCCACCGAACTCGTCACCTGTCCTCCTCAACCCAACCCGCAAAATCACCAATAGTAGTCAACCAAACCCGCACGGTTACGCGATGATGACGTCGCGCGTTCCCTCCCTCCGAGTCTCGCCGGATACGTTGACGAGTCGATCCACACGGATGCGCGACTGTATGTGATCGGACTCGTGATCGTCGATCCCCGCTTCACGGCCGACATCCGCAGCCGGTTGGCAGCGCTCGTCCCCGCCGCCCGCCCACCCCACTGGTCGATGGAGGACGAGCCGACGCGGGCCGCACTGATCAAGGAGATCGCCTCTATGCCGATCTCGGCACGGGTGTACGGCTGCCGCTTCGAACGGCCGAAACGCAAGGAAGCCGCACAAGCCCGCTCGCGCGCGACGAAGACCCCTTGAGCCTGGGGCTCGGCAACGTCTTGATGTACGCAGGGTGCGAACCGGCGTGACGCCGGGGACGCGAAAGCCGGGCCACCACCTGCGGAGGTTAACCCGGCTTCACTTCATGACCCCGAGTGGGCCATGCACTACTCATGGTAGTCGCATCGGTGATCCTGTCTAGCGGGCTCCTGGAGGCCGGGCCGCCGTCGTCGTCACGCGGAGTCTTTGACGGCGGTCCAGCCGCCGTCTACTACGAGGGATGTGCCGGTGATGTAGGAGCTTTCGTCGCAGGCGAGGAAGGTGACCGCGGCGGCGACCTCTTCCGGGCGGCCGAAGCGGGCGGCGGCCGTGCCGGCCGCGCTGCGGCGGCGGTCGTCCTCGCCGATGCCGTCCCAGGCTGGGGTGAGGATGGGCCCGGGGAGCACGGTGTTGACCCGCACCTCGGGGCCGTACTCCACGGCCAGCTGGCGGCCGAGCGACACCAGGCCCCCCTTGGCGGCCGCGTAGGCGGGATGCGCGGGCAGGCCCACCAGGGCGTGCACCGATGAGCTCAGCACGACGGCGCCGCCACCTTCGCGCAGCAGGCCGACGCAGGCGCCGGCCGCCAGGTAGGCGGCCTTGAGGTTGACCGCGATCTGCCGGTCCCAGTCGTCCTCGGACAGCTCGTGGGCGGCGGCCCGCACGACCACGGCGGCGTTGCCGTGCAGCACGTCCAGCCGCCCGAACTCGGCCCGCGCCGTCTCGGCGACCCGCCGCCAGGTGGCGGGGTCGGCGACGTCGCCGGTGATCGCCAGCACCCCGGGCCGGTGCGGGCCCTGGTCGGCCACGTCGACCGCGATCACCCGCGCGTCCTCGTCCAGGAAGCGGTCCACGACCGCGGCGCCGATGCCGGACGCCGTGCCGGTCACCACGGCGACCTTCCCCGACAGCAATCCCCGTCCCATGCTCTGTGTCTCCAAGGTCGTTGATGAGCCCGTCCGGCTGGACGGCCTCCCCGATCGGCCGGGCCTTTCGTCATCGTCAGTCAACAGCCGCGGGCGACCGGAGGGGAATGGCGGATGTGACGGCATCACCTGGACGATCCGACGGTCTGACACCATACTGGGCCGATGCCGATCCAGGAGGGGTTCCGCAACCAGCGGCTGACCGTCGTCCCACGCCGCGTCGTCGCGGACGCCCAGGCGCGCCCGGTGACCAGACGCCTGATGGTGACCGACTGCGGCTACTACCCGAACGCCGTCGACCACCTGATGACCCGGCCGAACGGCACCGAGGAGACCATCGTCATCCTGTGCGCGGCCGGCGTCGGGTGGGCGGAGGTCGACGGCGCCCAGCACCGCGTCGGGCCGGGCACCGCCTTGGTGATCCCGCGCGGCGCCCCGCACTCCTACGGCACGTCCAAGGACGCTCCCTGGACGATCTGGTGGTGTCATCTGCGGGGAGGCGATCTCGCGGAGCTCGTGGAGGAGATCGGCGTGAGCGCGTCCAGGCCGGTGGTCCCCATCCGCCGGCTCGACCGGGCGATCGCGCTGCTCGACGAGATCATCGTGATCCTCGAACGCGACCACTCACCGGCGAGCCTGACCGGGGCCGCGGGCACGGCGTGGAAGCTCCTCACGCAGATCGTGCTCGACCGCGCCATGCCCGCGCCCGGCGACCCGCTCCAGCGGGCGATGGCCTACCTCTCGGAGCGGCTGGACGCCAACGTCCGGGTCACCGAGCTCGCCGCGCTGGTCGGCGTCTCACCGTCCCATCTGAGCGCGCTGTTCCGCCGCGCCACCGGCGGCGGGGTGCTCGCCCACCAGACGGCGCTGCGGATGGCGCACGCGCGCAACCTGCTCGACACCACCGACGCGACCGTCGCCAGCATCGCCCGCGAGGTGGGCTACCGCGACCCGTTCTACTTCTCCCGTCACTTCAAGCGGATGCACGAGGCCAGCCCGACGGAGTACCGCAACCGCGCCAAGGGCTGAGCCCGCGCCGCCGCCGCCCGGCCGGCGCAGCGGTCGTCAGGCCGGCGCGATGGCCTGCGCGCGTCATGAGGTCGCCGGGGCGCCGGTCACCCGCAGCAGCACCGACCGGTCGACGTCCAGGGAGGGCGCTTCGACGCCGACGAGCCGCAGCGCCCGCCCTGGCATGGTCACCCCGGCGTGCTGCCACGGCGGCAGCACCGCGCCCGCCGCGGGCGGCTCCCCCGGGTACACCGCCTCGACGGTGTAGAGGCGGTCGTCGTCGAGTCCGGGCAGCCGGACGCGCCCCGGCGGCCAGGTCGACGGCCGTTCGACGACGCTGAACGCGTAGAGCGCCTCGCCGCGGTCGGCCGCGACGACGCCTTCCAGGCGCAGGGCCGCGTCGGCGAGGTCGGCGTGCACGACCTCGCCGGAGTGCAGCAGGGCCCGGTGCTCCTTGTGGAAGGCGACCCACCTGGCGAGCCCCGCGAGGGTCGCCTCGTCGGCGGCGAGCAGGTCGACCTCGACGCCCAGGTGGCCCCACAGCGCCTTCTCGGCCCGGTAGTCGAGCGGATGGGAGCGGTGGGTGGTGTGCGACTCCTTCGCCCCGATGTGCGTCCCCTGCATCTCGGGCGGCACCAGCAGGCCCGTCCAGCGCTGGATCTCCAGCCGCTCGTGCGGGTCGTTGCAGTCGCTCGGCCAGACCCGGTCGGCGAGTTCCAGGACGCCTAGGTCGACGCGGCCGCCGCCGCTGGCGCACGACTCGATCTCCAGGCCGGGGTGGGCGGCCTTGAGGTCGGCCATCAGCCGGTAGGCCTGCTGGACCTGCCTGCGCACCCCTGGCCGGCCGTCGGGGCCGTGCCCGGCGTCGAGCAGGTACCGGTTGTGGTCCCACTTGATGTACGCGATGCCGAGCGATCCCACCAGGGCGCTCATCCGGTCGAAGAGGTAGGCGTACGCTCCTGGATGGCCGAGGTCGAGGACGTGCTGGTGGCGGGAGGGCATGCCGGGGCCGTGCCCGGCGTCGAAGATCCATTCCGGGTGCTCGCGGGCGAGGACGGAGTCGAGGTTGACCATCTCCGGCTCGAACCACAGCCCGAAGTCCATGCCGAGTTCGCGGACGCGGGCGGCGAGCGGCTCCAGGCCGTCCGGCCAGACCGCCGGGTCGACCGTCCAGTCGCCCAGCGCCCTGGTGTCGTCCCGGCGGCCGAGGAACCATCCGTCGTCCAGGACGAACCGCTCGGCGCCCACCTGGGCTCCGCGTTCGGCGAGCGCCGCCAGGGTGTCGAAATCGTGCCGGAAGTAGACCGCCTCCCAGGTGTTGAGCACGACCGGCCGGGGGGAGCGAGGGTGGTGGGCCCGCGAACGCAGGTACCGGTGGAACCGGGCGGCGAGGTCGTCCAGCCCGGTGCCCCACGACCCGTACTGCCACGGGCTCTGGTACGAATCGCCCCGCTCCAGCACCACTTCGCCGGCGAGCAGCAGCTCTCCGGCCGCGAGGTGCCGGGTGCCGGCCGGGGTCCGCTCGGCGGCGAGCACCTGGTTGCCGCTCCACGCCAGATGGGTCGCCCACACCTGACCGGTCCGGAATCCGAACCCTTCCTCGCCGGCGACCAGCAGCATGGTGTGTTCGAGCCCCGGCTTGCCGCCGCGCGAGGCGCGGACCCACTCGCCGACGTGGAACGGGCGGCGCTGCGGCACGCGTTCGAGCGCCCAGCGGCCGGTGAGGTCGAGGATCTCGGAGGCCTCCGGCGGCACGGGGAGCGCCAGTTCGAGGCCGTCGACGCGGTACGGCGTCGCGGCGTCGTTCCGGACCCTGGCCCGCTGCCGGACGAGGCCGCCGGCGGAGAGCACCTGGATCTCGATCTCGGCGGCGAGGCCGTACTCCGGGTCGTGCGCCGTGCTCCGCAGCAGCGGGCCGCCGGCGGCCGCCTCGTCGAGGTGGTGGGTCGCGTCCCGCAGCTTCGGCGCCCAGCGGCGGCCGTCGCCGTCGCCGGTCAGTCCCGGGCGGCCGAGCCAGCCCTCCGCCAGCTGCGGGAGCACCGGCACGGGCTGGGGATAGGTGACCGCGCTGTCGCCGATGGCGGGAAGCGCGGCCCGCAGCAGGTCGGCGAGGACGTCGCCGGTGAGCGGGCCGAGGTCCGGCCCCCAGTGCAGGATGCGCGGGAGCCTGCCGCCGTCGACGGCGACGACCAGGCTGGTGCCCCCCGCGCGCAGGTGGATCGGCGTGTGCCGGCTGTCGTTCACGTGGGTAGTCCTGTCATCCCTTGAGTCCACTGCTCGTGATGCCCGCGAAGAACTGCCGCTGCAGTACGAGGAAGACGATCACGAGCGGTATCGAGCACACGAACGCCCCGGCCATGAGGGTCGGGTAGTCCGTGCCGAACTGTCCTTGCAGCCCCGCCAGGCCCACCGGCAGGGGCCGGTTCTCCCCCGAGGGCGAGACGATGAGCGGCCACAGCAGGTCGTTCCATGAGTACAGGCCGGTCAGCACGGCGAGCGCGGCGAGCATCGGCCGCGCCATGGGGAGCATGACGTGCCAGAACACCTGGAAGGTGTTGGCGCCGTCGAGCCGCGCCGCCTCCTCGAAGTCCTTGGGCATCGTGCGGAACGCCTGCCGCATCAGGAAGGTGCCGAACGCCGAGAACAGCCCGGGAATGGCCAGCGCGGGCAGGGTGTCCAGCAGGTTCAGGCCCCGGACGAGCTCGTACTGGCCGATCAGGAACAGCTGGCTCGGCACCATCAGCATGAGGATGAACAGGCCGAACAGCGGCTCGCGGCCCCGGAACGGGATGCGGGCGAAGGCGTACCCGGCGAGCGAGGCGACCGCCAGCTGGCCGGCGACCCGCAGGACGAGCGAGCCGGCCGAGACCGCGAACATCGACCAGAACGGCACGGTCGAGAAGAACGTCGCGAACGAGCGCAGCCCAAAGGTCTCCGGCAGCACCGTCGGCGGGATGCTGGTCGCCTCGGCGGTCGTCTTGAACATGGTGACGATCTGCCAGGCGAACGGCACCACCATGATCACGGCGGCGACGATGAGGATCGCGTGGACCGGCCAGGTGGCGGCCGCTCCGCCGCGCCGCCTCCTGGGCGGCCCGCCGCGCCGCATCGCCGGCCCGCCGCGCCGCATCGCCGGTCCGCCGCGCGTCATGGCCGGTCCGCCGCGCCGCCGCGGGGCAGGCCGGGAGCGTGCGGCCGTGTCAGCCATAGAACACCCACGATCTCTGGAGGCGGAACTGCAGGGCCGTGGCGATCATGATGACGATCAGCAGCACGACCGCGATCGCCGCGCCGTAGCCCTGGTGGAACTGGACGAACGCCTTCTCGTAGAACAGGTACACGATCGTCTTGGAGTCGGTGAGCGCCGTGTTGTTCACCCCGCGCAGCATGACGAAGATCAGGTCGAACATCTGCAGGGCGGCGATCACGCTGAGGATCGTCACGAAGAAGATGCTCGGCGTGAGCAGCGGCACGGTGATGTGCCGGAACTGCCGGACGCGGCCGGCGCCGTCGAGCGCCGCGGCCTCGTAGACGTCCTTCGGGATGGCCTGCAGCCCGGCGCCCAGGATGATCATGTTGATGCCGAGGCTCATCCAGATGCCGACGGCGCCGAACGCGTAGATCGTGAACCGGGGGTCGGCCACCCAGTACTGCCCGGAGACGCCGAACCACGAAAGCACTGTGTTCAGCAGCCCGAAGTCGCCGTTGTAGATGAACCGCCAGACCATGCCGATGGCGACGGGCAGGGTGACGACCGGCAGGAAGAACAGCACGCGGTAGACCCCGCGTCCCCGGCCGACCTGCTCGATCAGCGCGGCCAGCACGATCGCGAGGGGGATGCCGAGCAGGATGATCCCGGTGTAGAGGGCGGAGTTGCCGAACGCCTTCCAGAACTCCGCGTCGCCGAGCAGGGCCGTGTAGTTGCCGAGCCCTGCGAAGGTGGCGGGGCCGAACGCCGGCACGTCCTGGAAGCTCTTGATCAGAGTGGACAGGAACGGCCACAGGTACAGGGCGGCCAGGCCGATCAGCGCGGGGGCGATGAACGCGGCCGCCCACCAGCCGCCGGGCTCGCCGACGCCCGCGCGGCGACCGGAGGGCCGCCGCGCGGGCTTGGTCGTCGCGGACGTCATTGCTTCGCGAGCACCTGGTCGACCGCGTCCTGGTACTCCTTCGCCGCCGCCTGCACCGGCTTCTCGCCGTTCCACGCGGGAGCCAGGTACTGCGCGGCCAGGCCCTGCCACTCCGAGGCGTTGCCGGCGACCGGCAGCGGGACGCTGTAGTCGATGGCGTCGATGAACACCTGCAGGTGGAACTCGGGCATCGCGTCGAGCCACGGCTTCTGCGTCCCCTTGTAGGCGGGAAGCACCGTCCCGGTCGCCGCCTGGATCTCGGCGGCCCTGGTGCCGCCGAGGAAGGCGAGGAACTTCTTCAGCTCCTCGGGGTGCTTGCTGCCCGCGTACCCGGCGTTGCCGATGCCGCTGGTGACCGTGGCGCGCTTGACGCCCTGCGGCAGCGGCGCGACGTCGATCTTGCCCTTCAGGTCGGGGTTGTTGTGGAAGCGGAAGGCCCAGTACGCGCCGGACAGGTACATGGCGACCTTCTGGTTCTCGAACATCGAGACGGCCTCGGTGTCGGACAGTTGCTTCAGCGTCGGCGACGAGCCCGCCGCCTGCAGGTCGGTCCAGAACTTCAACCCCGCCACCCCGGCCGGGCTCGCGAAGTCGGAGGCGGTGCCCTCGGGGTTCACGATCTGCCCGCCGGCCTGCAGGATCGTGTTGTAGAAGCCGCCCTGCGCGTCGATCGGCGCGGCGATGCCCCACACGCCCTTGGCCTTGTCGGTCAGCTTCTTGGCCGCGTCCTGCACCTGCTGCCAGGTCCAGGTGTCGTCCGGGTGGGCGACCTTCGCGGCGTCGAACAGCGCCTTGTTGTACCAGAGGCCGTTGGTGTCGAAGTCCTTGGGCAGCGCGAAGATCTTGCCCTCGTAGGTGTAGGAGGCCGAGACGGCCTTGGGGTAGACGTTCATGTCGATCCCGGCGGACTTCACCGTGCCGGACAGGTCGGCCAGCTGGCCGCCCTTGGCGTACTCGCGGAAGTGGTCGGCGAGCATCCAGAACGCGTCCGGCGCCGTGCCGCCCGCGGCCCCGACCTGGAGTGTCGACCAGTACTCGGTCCACGGCAGCGTCTGGACCTTGACGGTGATGTTCGGGTTGGCCTTGGTGAACTCCGCGGCGATCTGCTCCATCGCCGGCGACTGGTCCTCGCTCCAGTTGGCGTAGGTGAGCGTGACCTTCTCCGCCGGCGTCGACGCGCCGCCGGACCCGCCTGACCCGCCGGAACAGGCGGTGAGGACCGTCGCCGCCGCGGCCATCGCCGCGGCGGCCATCCACTTGCGTTTCATGGTGTTCCTCTGATCGTGCTGTGCGCCGGCCGTGGTGACCGGCGCGGTTTCACGGGCTGGTGGGTGCGACGTGCAGGGTCGGGCCGACCCAGTCGACGTGCACGCCGGTGTCGTCTGGTGTCTTCGTCTCGCTGCGCAGGCACAGGGTCTGGACGCCCCGGACCTTCAGGGCGAACGCCGTGACGGGCTTGCCCGCCTCGACGACGGCGGCGAAGATCTCTCGGCCGTCGGCCAGGACGCCGACCCGCGCGCTCCCGGCCGACTCGTCGTCGACGCCGACGGCTCCGGTGAACGTCTCGGCGCGGCCGCCGAGGTGGAAGCGCGCCTCCGAGTACGGCGCCGTGCCGAGGCCGCGTTCGAACGCCTCGCCCGCGACGCGCATGGGCCGGCCGTCGCCGGGGTTGCCGGCGCCGTTGGACTGGTCGCGCTCGACGGGGCCGTCGTCGTTGACGAACGCGATCATCGGCAGGTCGGACAGCGCGTGGTCGCCGGGCGTCAACGGCCGCACGACCCGGACATGCGCCACAACGGGAACCCCGCCGCCGCCGTCCCGTTCTCCGCCGCTTTCTCCGTCGCCGTCATGTTCGTCGCCGCGGTCACGTTCTCCGTCGCGTTCGACCGTCACGACGCCGAGACGTCCGGGCCGCAGTGAGCGATCGGGGCGGACGGCCCAGCCGTTCTCGCCGTCGCGGCGGGCCGTCCAGCCCGGCGGAAGGCGCAGCCGGGCGTCGGCGTCGGTGGTCAGCAGCGCGGTGCCATCCGGGCCGACCTCGGCGACGGCCGGGTGAACGGCGGGCGCGGGCCGTACCGGCCGCGGCGCGGCCCGGAACAGGCGGGCGCCCGCCGGGGCGACGATCGCCACGAACCCGCCGTCGCGGGCGACCGCGATGTCGGCGGCCTCGTCTCCGGCGGTCGTGGTGGTCTCCGCGAGCCCGGTGGCCGGCACCTCGCCGGTCGCGGGAGCCGCGTCCCCGACGATCCACACCTGGGCGTCCGGCCCCGCCCCGAGCCGGTCGAACGGCACGCGGACCGCGCGCGCCTCCCCGGCGGCGATGCCTCCCACGAACCACCGGTCCCCCGCCCTGCGGGCGATGACCGCGTGGCTGTCGGGGTCGCCGGCCAGCAGCACCGTCTCGTCCCAGGACGGCGCCAGCTCCGCGAGGAACCGGGCCGCGAGCGGACGAGCCGTGTAGCCGTCGACGTGGTCGGCGAAGTGGGTGATCCCGCACTCGAACGCCACGGAGAGCCCGAGCTCGTGGCCGTCGCTGGTCGTGCGGTTCGCGGCGCCGAACGCGACCGGCGTCGCGTCCATGCCGCCGACGACGTTGCGGGTGAACGGCTGGACGACGTTGTGCGACGCGGTCAGCGCCTGATTCTCGAAGAACACGTAGTACTCGGCGCCGCGAATCGCCTCGTACCCGATCACCTGCGGGAACGTGCGCGACCAGCCGCGCGGGATGACCGAGCCGTGGAAGTTCACCATGAGACCGAGGCGCGCGGTCTCGGCGAGGACCGTGTCGTACCAGCGGTAGCGGTCCTTGGACTCCGACTCCATGAAGTCGACCTTGATCCCGGCGACGCCCCAGGACCGCCACAGGGCGAGCTTCCGGAGGTCCTCGGGGCTGTTGAGGTCGCGCCAGATCGTCCACAGGTGTACCTGGACGCCGCGGCGGCTCGCGTACGCGACGATCTCCGGCACCCAGGTCTCCTCCCATCCGCAGTCGATGAGCAGGTGCTCCCAGCCCAGGTCGGCGGCGACGTCCACGAAGTGCTTCTGCCTGCCGAACTGCGCGCCCGAGTAGAAGTCCGACCACCACGACCAGGCGGCGCGGCCGGGCCGGACCCACGCCGCGTCCTCCAGCTCAGGCGGCGCGGCGGGCGCGAGCTCGTCGACGAACAGGGACGACACCAGGTCGGACAGCGTCCCGACGAGGAAGACCCGCCACGGCGTGACCGGGCCGCGGGCGACCTCGACGGCGTCGTCGGCGAGCGTGAACCGCAGCGTCCGCCCGCCGTCCCTCTCGTCCGCCTCGGGCTCGCCCACCTCGGCATGCGCGCCCGCGAACCGGCCGTCGATCCCCGACTCGGTGACCAGGACGTGCGCGTCCCCGCCGAGCCGGGTGAGGAAGGGGAACCCGTACGCGCCGCTCGCCAGATCGGCGGTGTCGACGCCACGGCGCGGCGTCTCGTACCAGGTCTGGTAGTCCAGCACCCAGTTCCGCGACCCCGCGGGCAGCGTGAGCGCGGTGCGGTCGCCGGTGAGGCGGGCCGTCCCGTCCAGAGCGGGCAGGACATAGCGGACCGCGACGCCGTCGCGCGCCACCCGCAGGACGACCTGCCACTCGACTCCGCCGGCCTCGCGGAAGGTGTAGACGACCTCGCGGTGCTCATACCGGTGCTCGCCCACGGCCTTGCCCGAGCGGGCGCGGAACCGGTCGCGGACCGTGCGCTCGGAGACCCGCACGAGCTCCGCGGCGACGCCGACCTCCGTGCCGTCGACCGCGAACCCGAGCGGGACCCCGGCAAGGACGGCCTCACCGTTCCGGCTGACGGTCAGCCGGACGCCCGTGCCGCCGTCGTCGACGCGGGCGCTCACCGCGCCCACGCTCGTCACGGCCGGGGGGCGTACTTCGTCGGTCACCACGTTCTCCATCAGCTGCCGTCGGGGTGCTGGGGAGGCGGATGCCCGCCACCGGCCGCAGTGGCGACGGTGACGACAGTGGCGACAGTGGCGACAGTGGCGACAGTGGCGACAGTGGCGACAGTGGCGACGGCGGTGGTCGGCGCCGGGGCTCGCCGCTGGTCTCGTCGCGGCATCTCACCTCCCGTTGGAACGGCGGACTGGACTTCACCGGCCCGCATTCGTTCAGGTGAGGCAACTATGAGCCCAGCTAGGGGCGACCGGAATGGTCGAACCGGCGATCCGCCTGGACGATCCGACTATCCGCCGCTCTCCACCCGCTGAGTGCTGGACATGGCCGGCGCCGGGTCGGCGAGTCGTGATACGGCGAAGCCGGCGCCGCCGTACGGCGCCCGACACGGCGAGCGATCAACTGCGAGAACGCGGTCCGTCACGGAGAACGGCCATCGCGGTGACTCCATCCACCGGACGCCGCCCTCCACCCGCTGAATGCTGGACATGGCCGGCGCCGGGTCGGCGAGTCGTGGTACGGCGAAACCGGCGCCGCCGTACGGCGCCCGACTCGGCGAACGTTCATGGACAGCGCACTGCTTATGGCGAACGCGGTCAGGCGCGGGCGTGCGCGTCGAGGATGTGCGCGACGGCCTCGGTCACCCGCTCGGCGAACGCGATGTTCAGCCACTCGTCGGGCACGTGCATGTTCGAGTCCGCCCCCAGCGCGCCGGTGACGACGAACTGCGCTTCCGGATAGCGCCGGCCCAGCATCTCCATGAACGGGATCCCGCCGCCGATGCCGAAGCCGCGGCACTGCGCGCCGAACACCTGGTCGCCGACCTCCTCCAGCGCCGCGGCCAGCCACGGCGCGGACGCCGGGGCCTCCCAGCCGTTCAGCAGCAGGAAGTCGCCCACCTCGACCTGCGCGCCGTACGGCACCTCGGTCGTCAGGATCTTCACCAGCGCGTCTCGCGCGGCCTCGGCGTCGACCGTCGGCGGCGTCCGGAAGCTCAGCCGCAGGGACGTCGAGTCGCGCAGCACGGCACCCGCCACCGCGGGGTCCGGGAGCCCGCCCGCGCCGATGACCGACAGCGTCGGCCGCCAGGTGTTGTTGAGGATCAGCTCGACGTCATCGTCGGAGACCGCGCGCATCCCGTCGACCAGCGGATACCGGCGGGCGGCGGCTCCGGGCTCCAGCGCGGCGAGCGCCTCGGCCTCGGCCCGCCGCTCCGGCGGGATCGGCACGTTCATCTCAGGGATGGTGACCTCGCCGGTCGCGGAGTCCTCCACCCGGTCGAGCAGCCGGCGCATGATGCGGAACGAGCTCGGCACGATGCCGCTGGCGGTCCCTGAGTGCGCGGGCGTCTTGAGCACCCGCACCGTGACGGTCGCCTGCACCACCCCGCGCAAGCTCGTGGTCAGCCACATCCGCTCGTAGTCGCCGCCGCCGGCGTCCAGGCAGACCACCAGGGACACCTCACCGAGGCGGTCGGACAGGAGCTCCAGGTAAGCGGGCAGGTCAGGGCTGCCGGACTCCTCACCGGTCTCCAGCAGCAGGATCGCCCTGGCGTGTTCGCCACCCGCCGCCCGGACGGCCGTCAACGCGGTCGTCGCCGCGTAGCCCGAGTACCCGTCGTCGACGGCGCCGCGACCATAGAGCCGTCCATCGCGCAGCACCGGCCGCCACGGGCTCAGCCCGTCCGACCAGTCTCCGTGCGAGGGCTGTTTGTCGAGGTGGCCGTAGAGCAGCACGGTGCCGTCCGCCTCGGCGCCGGCGGTCGCGGGCACGTCCACGAGGAGCAGCGGGGCACGGCCGTCGAGCTGGACGACTTCACACCGGGCGCCCGGCAGGCCCTGGGCCGAGATCCAGTCCCGCACGTGGTCGGCGGCGGCTCGCAGATGACCCTTCTCCTCCCAGGCGGCGTCGTAGGCGGCGGACACCGCCGGGATCTCCACCAGGCTGGACAGACTGGACAGTACGTCTTCGTTCCAACCCTTGGTCACTGCTTCGTGAACTCGCCCATAATCCATAGCCGCATCATGGCACCCGCCATCGCCGAGGACTCCACCGGCCGCTCACCGCCCCCACCGAAGGAGACCCCAGGAGCTGGAGAAACGGGCTATCGTCGAGCCCCGGCCCCCTCCCGGCCGGGTGGACGTGCGACACGGTGGACGGCAGCGGTCAGGCGACGCGGAGGACGGGGGTGGACGGGCAACACAGAAGGCGGGGGTTCGAGCGACGCGGAAGGACGGGCGATGAAGGCCGACCGGGAGATCACCGAAAAGACGCTCCGGCGGCTGCGCGCCCGGCAGGGGCAGGCCGCCAAGAAGGAGCGCCAGAGGTGACCGTGATCGACATGACCGCCGACCTCGTACGCGACCTGGTCTCCGACCAGTTCCCTGAGTGGAGCGGCCTGCCGGTCGAGCCTGTGGCCCGCCAGGGCTGGGACAACCGGACCTTCCGGCTCGGTGACCGGTTGGCCGTGCGCCTGCCCAGCGCCGAAGGCTATGTCGCCGCGGTCGAGAAGGAGGACCGCTGTCTGCCCGTCCTGGCCGCGCATCTCCCCTTGCCCGTGCCGACGGCGGTCGCGGTGGGACGCCCGGCGGCCGGCTATCCATTCCTCTGGTCGGTACGGCGCTGGCTGCCCGGCGAGACCGTCGAGGCGGCCACCGATGTCGACGGATCCGAGCTGGCGCGGCATCTCGGAGGCTTCCTGACCGCGTTGCGGCGCGTCCCTGCGAGGCAGGGGCCGGCGGGCGGCCGGCACTCCTACTTCCGGGGCTGTCACCCCAGTGTCTACGGCGACCAGGTCGAGTACGCCCTGGACCGGCTCAAGGGAGTGGTCGACGTGGCCGCCTGTGAGGCCATCTGGGCGAGCGCGCTGACTTCGGCCTGGCCGCATCCACCGGTGTGGTTCCACGGCGACGTGGCCGTCGGCAACCTGCTCGTCACCGGCGGGAAACTGTCGGCGGTCATCGACTTCGGCACCTGCGGGGTCGGCGACCCCGCGTGTGACCTCGTGATGGCGTGGACGTACTTCACCGGTGACGAGCGGAACATCTTCCGCGAAGCCGTCGGCCTGTCCGACGACACCTGGAGACGCGCGCGTGGATGGGCACTGTGGAAGGCACTGGTGACCATGGCCAGTCTGTCCAGCCCCGACCCCGAGAACTTGCAGACCGGCGTCCTCGCCCACGTGCTGGACGATCCGATCACCGAGTGACCTCCGGCGCCGCACGTCACACGTCCACGACTCTTGACCGGCTACCGGTACCGGCGGTGCCAGAGGCCGACCGACCACCGGACCGGGCGGTTCGGCGCCTCGGGCGACATGCCCAGCTTCACGACGATGGTCGCCTTCTTACCCTTTGGTACCGTCCACTCCTGCAGCGCCCTCGGGAACGGCCCACTCGTCCACATGACGCACGTGCTGCGCGAGGCGGGGCGGCCGTTCACCTCGACCGCGAACCGCAGCCGCCGAGCCACGTCGCCGGTGCAGATCTGACCGATGGCGACCGGTCTCCCGTCGCCGAGGACGTCGAACGCCAGTGACCTGTCGCGCGGCCAGGTGCCGGTCCGGGAGTCGGCCAACCGGTAGCCGTCGAGGTCGGGCAGGGTCCTCGGCGCCTGCGGCTCGACCGGGTGCTCGGGCGGCGCCCACTCGTACACGGCCAGCGAGAAGGCGATCCTCCCGTTCTCCGACGGCACGCAGGAGCCCTTTTCCAAAATGCACCCCGCCAACCGCTTGACCAGATCGAACGAGACCCTGATTCGCTCGCCGGCACCCGCCGGCACGACCAGCGGCGTCAACTTCCTGCCTTTCTCGCACGACAGTAGGCCCTCGAGGCCGGCGGACACCGGCTTGCCGTCGACGCGGATCCGCACCCCCAAAGTCGATCTGGCGCCCCCGGAGCACAGCGCCGCGACGTCCAGCGGTCTGCCCGTGACGGGCACCGTCACGGTGGCCGTCGTGGAAGCGGTCCGCGACACGACCGCCACGGCAAGGCGCCGGTACTCGGCGCCGTCGGTCGCGGTGAACGTTTCGGGCAGTCGTTCCGCTCGCTCCGCGGGGTCGGCCTCCTGATTGGACGTCCGGTCCGGCGAGCGGACGACGGTCACCGCGTCCGGACCCAGCGGGGCACGGCCCGGCAGGAAGGCCAGGCTCAGCACCGCGGCCGCGCTCAACGCCGCGCCCGCGGCGGCCGCTCGCCTGCGCCGTCGTATCGTGCGGATGCGCGCCAGGACCTGCTCGTGCCGGGCGGGGTTGGCGGGGGCGGGGCCTTCGCCATGGGAGCGCAGGACGTCCCGGAGATCTTGTACGGTCACGGGCGCAACTCCTTCACGATCGAGTCGTCGACGCGCAGCTTGGCCAGCGCCTTGGCGGTCTGGCTCTTGACGGTGCCGGGCTCGCAGCCCAGCAGCCGCGCCACCTCGGCTACCGGCAGGTCCTCGTAGAAGCGCAGCACCACAACGGCACGCTGACGGGCGGGCAGCCGTCCCACGGCCCGCCAGAGCGCCTCGCGCCCGGCGAGGTCACTGACCCCCTCCGGGGCGGGCATGTCGAGGAAGTCGTCGCGGGGCACCTCCCGCCGCCACCGTCTGCGCCACCACGACGTGTACGTGGTGGCGAGCACCCTGCGCACGTACGCCTCCGGCTCCTCCACGCCAGGCCAGGCGAACCACGCCTTGGCCAGGGATTCCTGCAGCAGGTCCTCCGCCACGCCCCAGTCGCGGGTCAGCAGGTAGGCCGTACGTAACAGCCGGTCGGACCTCGCCAGCACGAAACCCTCATATAACGCCCGATCGGCCACGCACTTCCTCCCGTCCGCCGGCACCACCGGCCCAAGTCGCCGGTGCCCCTTCATCCGGCCCGTCCTCCGTGGTGACGCATCGACCCCGAACTCAGGTTGCCCACCTCCCGCCGCCGCGGGCGGGGTACCGGTACGGCGAGATGGGACCGCGCAGTCCGGCCCGTCGGCGCCGATGATGGTGCGCCCAACTCACACCCGCGACGACACCTTCGTCCCGAAACGGCTATGCCGTCATACGAAAACGTGGCAGGACGGTTGGAGGCGCAAGCCAAATATCACTTCATGAAGTAAGTCAATTACGCAGCGTAGAGATAGCCTCCTCCCTAGTATGTGTGCATACTAGGGAGGAGGCTACGATGGCATGGCGGCTGGAGATGGCAGGAGAGGTGAAGGAGTGGCTACATGCGCTACGCGTGGAAGATCGGAACACTGCCCGACTGATCGGCCAGGCGATCCAGACGCTGATCGAAGTCGGACCAGACTTGGGTAGGCCACTCGTCGACACGATCAAGGGTTCCACTTTGCGGAACCTGAAGGAACTCCGTCCTGGCTCCGCCGGTCGGAGCGAGATAAGAATCTTGTTCGCCTTCGACCCGGAGCGCACCGCCGTTCTGCTCGTTGCGGGAGACAAAGCGGCAGATGGGATTGGTGGTACGAGAAGGCGATCCCACTGGCCGAAGCTCGTTTCGCCGAGTGGATTGAACTGCTGGACAACCGCTCGAAGGGAGACGGTAGATGACCACTTTTCATGAGTGGGACGCTGTCAAGCGCGAGATCTTCGATGAAGAGGGCATCGCGGCGATCGACAAGGGCACCGCGGAAATGGTGGCCGCGGTCAGGCTTTCCCAAGTACGCAGGCACCTCGGACTCAGGCAGACGGACGTGGCGGCGAAGATGCACGTCCGCCAAGAACGGGTTTCCGCGATCGAGCGGGGAGACCCCGAATCGGCAACGCTGAGCACCCTGATCTCCTACGTACAGGCGCTCGGAGGCAGGCTCGACGTCGTGGCGACAGTCGACGGCACGCACTACAAAATCGCCTGACTCTCCGTACGCTTCAGCGCGACACCCGTCCGCCTCAGCGGTGCGCCAAGCGGTGACCACATACCTTCACCGGGTGCCGTACTCCACCCGGTGTGTGCGGGATATGTCCGGCGCCGGGTCGGCGAGTCGTGGTACGGCGATGCCGGCGCCGCCGTACGGCGCCCCCACCCGGCGAACCTTCGCGAACAGCACTAGACACCCAGCCGGCCGTCCTTGATCCCGCCGAGGAACACGTGCCATTCACCGGACTGGAAAGCGAGCACCGGCCCCGCCGGGTCCTTGGAGTCGCGTACCAGGTAGAGCTTTCGTACATCCGCCCGGGAACACATCTCGTCCTCGGCCCCCACTACGGCGAACTCGACGCATCCGTTGCCGCCTTCGCTGAAGCTGCTCTTGCGCCATGCGAGATCATGCCGGCGGTTGGCATGCTCCGTCATCCCTCAACCTCTTTCTTGAGGCCCTCCGCGACCTGGGCGATCAGCGACATCGATTGATCCGGCCCGAGAGCCATGGCCCGCAGCCGGTCGAAAGCCAAGTTATATCGATGCACGTCATCGTCACCCTCTACGTACAAGCTACTGTTCATTGTCTCGACATATACGACATCGGAGGCGTACGGGTCCGGGAACTCCAAGACGGTGAAAGCGGCTACCGCTCCAGGATGAGCGCCGAGGCTGTTCGGTAGTACCTGGAGTGTGACATTCGGTAGTTCCGCCTGGATGAGCAGGTGTTCGCACTGTTCCCGCATGACGTCGGGACCACCCACCAACCGTCGCAATGCAGCCTCATCCATGACCACCCATAGCTGGAGCGGCTCCGCCCCATGCAGCACCTTCTGCCGAGTGAGCCGAACCTCGACTCTCCGATCGATTTCCTGCGCTGATACGAGTGACATCAACGTGGCCCGTATCACCGACCGGGCATATCTCTCTGTTTGCAAGAGACCATGCACGAGCAGAAGGTCATAGCGTTTCAGATAGCTCGCCTCGGTCTCCAGTTCGATGTAATTCGCGTAGTCGGACGGGAGCGAGTCATAGGTGTCCCACCAACCTCGTTGCTTCGCCGATCGGGCGAGGGCCAGGAGAGCCTCGCGCTTCGCACCTGCCACCTGATACAGATCGAGAGCTTCAGCCAGGTCTTTCGCCGTGATACCGACCCGACAGGTCTCGATGCGGCTGACCTTGGACGGCGACCAACCCAGGGCGTCCGCTGCCTGATCCCCGTTGAGCCCGGCACGCTCTCGGAGCTTGCGCAGTTCCGCGGCCAGCCTGCGCCGCCGAACGGTTGGGCCATGCCCCACGGTCACCATCTGACCACCTCCAGTGAACACGGATCACAGTGTTGCGCATGCGGAGCCACCCAGGCAGCAGGTCCGGCCACTAACTCGATGCATGCAACCGTGCAGAATCGGTTGCACCGCTTGGCTGCACAGCGTAATCATGTGGTCACGGAGACGGAAAGGGGCATGTGGTGGCAGGCGGACTTGCGGCGACGGTGAACCTTGTTGGGACGAGGACCTCGGTGCGGCGGGCACGGCAGTTCACTCAGGATCTTCTCGGGGAGGACCATCCAGCGGTGGACGACGCGGTCCTCGTGGTCAGCGAGTTGGTCACGAATGCGCTCAGGTACTCGCGTTCAGGGGAGGTCGGCGGCACCGTCACGCTGACCATCAGGTCGTCGGACGCCGCGATCCGCATCGAGGTCACCGACGAGGGGTCCCTCGTCAGCACACCCCGAGTACGGAACGAACCGGAAGCCGAGGGAGGCCGCGGCCTGCAGATCATCAGCGCGCTCGCCAAGGAATGGGGCACGACCCACCGCGGTCAGAGCGTGACCATCTGGTGCGACGTGGCGATCAGTCCCGCTTCCTCGCCACACGAACACCGAGCCAGAGACCCTGGGCCGTTCTGACGCATGTCCGCTGTCCGACTCCCGATGAGGGGCATACGCAGGTCCCCCGGCGTTCGCACGATGACCTGCACGCCCGGCCCTATGCGAGCCGGGCGTGCCGCTCGCGGACGTCTCAGCGCGTGTGGCGTCGCGGTCGCCGGCCGTTGGTCAAGCCCGCCAGACCCGCGCCCACCACGGCGGCATCGACGTCGCGCGAGATCCAATCGGCGGCCGTCATCACTCGGCCGGGGTGCCGGTGCGGCGGAATCGGAACGGGCAGTTCGGGCCACCGGTGCCGATGGTGGTGGGCCTGTCGAACGCGAAGCCGTGCCGGTCCGGGTCGATCACGTCGATCCAGTTGGCGTCGAAGGCACAGAACACCGGGGTGAGCTGCGCAGCGCCGTTGGCGAACAGGACGTCGTGGTAGTAGCAGCGTTCCACCAGCGCGACGTAGTGATCGTCGTCATCCTGTGGATGGGTGAAGGTGAACCCTGCGCCGAAGGCGTACCGCTCTCGTTGCCGGCTGATGTCCACCATCGCGGCGAACGGGTCGGCCGCGGTATCCAGCGCGGCGGCGGTCGCCTGCTGAACGAAGGCGCGCAACGGCTCGACGAACGCCCTGCGCAGCAAGGCAAGCAACTCGTCGTCGCTGAACTGCGGGGCGAGCTCTCGGTAGCCGGCCAGCACGGCGAGGCTGAGCGCGAGATTGTGACGGGAGGCCTCGTCGATGACGCGGTGCCGCTGGGCGGTGAGCAGTTGCTCGTGCCTCGCGCGCAGTCGCGCGATCAGATCATCGCGCCGCCCGGGAACGGCATCGGCCAGCGCCGTGAAGAACTCGTCGATGAGCATCCGAGTCTCGGCGGCAGGGTCAGACTGATAGCCGGCCTCGGACGGCCGGGCGTCGGGGGTGTGGTCGGACATGGGTTCTCCTGGTCGAGTCAGGTCCGGTCATGGACCCGACGACGCAGAACCCGTGCTCACGGGGTGCGGCCGAACCCATGACATGACGGGGCTCGGCCAGCGCACCCACCGACCACCACGGCGCTGACCTGGCTTATGCAGTTGACCACGTCATGATCGCCGCCATCCGCGGTGAAGTCAACAAGCGCATCACAGGACGCGGACCAGCGATTCTGTCAGGCGGTCGCTTCCGCTCGACCGAGTTCGCCGCGTCGACCACGCCAGGGCCGGCTGGAAGCTTCAAGAGCGACGCCCCGGGAAATACGACCCGAACCCGAGGGCCATGCCCGCAGCCGACCAGAAGCCAGGCTATAGCAATGCGCATCATTATCGCCCTTTATGCATCAATCGGCTTCCCAGCGAATCTGATCCCAGATAACGGCTCTTCTCGTTTTTGAGTAGTTTGTCCCATATGGCATATCGGTCTAGACCCGGGAGATTCCTCGCATGGACCGTTATCGCCCACAACTCGACCCACTACGCCGCATACTAGAGCGATGGCGACCATCAGCGAACTGGACGTTTGCACACTTATCGTGCCATTCGATCTAACCGAGACTGCTGGTACCCATTCTCAACTTATGGGGATACTTGCCGGCTTCGCGTTCGTAGGCATTGCCACGATGCTCGGTCCACAACGTCTCGGCACACAGAAGATCAGAACACTTGCTCTCCTGTGGTCGGCATTCGCCCTCCTGGCCGTGGACGCCTTCCTCTTCAGCCTTACCGCAGGAGGGACCGACTGCGCCCGGACATGGGACATGTTCATGATCTGTTGCGCCCTTCTCGGGGTCGGCGCGGTCATGGTCGCCAGTGGCGCCGCATGGTTATTCGGAGAGCATATAACTCCGAACGCGGCAAGTCCCCATACCGCCGATGAGGAGGATGCCGCCACCCTTCACAACGTCACCCTCCTCAGCGAGGTGTCCCAAAGGACCGTCTGGGTGATCGCATTAGTCGTCGCCTCATTCAACCTGGCTACAGGGTTCGCTTATCAGCGGATAAGACACGACATTCGAGTCTGGCCGACGTTCATGACGGTCGCATACTTTTGCATCATCACCGCCACGATCGCGATAGAACTGGTGAGGCGACGAAGGCATCACGGAACTGCGCGACTTGAGGCGGCTCCCGCGCCGCCCCAGACCAATCGCGCGCTGACCTTCGGGATCTTCAGCGCGATCGTATACACAGGCACCATGACCGTCGTCGCAGCGCTCGTCATAAGTGCACGAGCGGCACCGCCTGACACGTTGGTACTGGCGACCTTCCTCGCGTCCACTCCCACGCTCGTGGCGGTCATCCGATCCGTTCCGTTCTCGCAGACCACCTGGGGCTCGCCCCCCGGGGCCCCGCCGCCCACCGACCGACCGACGAGTGATCGCGGAGTGTCGCGCCCAAAGGACGCACTCACGACTAGAGTCTTACTAGCGATCTTCCTGTACCTCATCTCAAGAGAATGATCCCGCCACCCGGCGGAAGGGTGGGCGGAATTTCGACCGCGCGGAGGATGTCCTGCCGAGGTACGAACCGGCATGGCGGTCTCGAGGACCTACTCGACACCACTCCGACAGGACAGGTCGCCGGGTTGCTCACGCTCGACGAGGCTCCGGGAGCATGAACCGGTGAGGTCAGCCTTGTCGGTCGGGTCACTTCCGGCGTAGGCGTAGGGGTTCGAGGTTTCCGGCGTTTCGAAATCGATCACCGGTCCGCTGCTGATGAAGCGGCCGGTAGCGGGGTCGTATTCGCGGATGCCCAGGTGGACCAAGCCTGTCGGGTCGAGCGCGCCGGCGGCGAAGCCGCGTTCTCCCGGCCAGGTGGTGGGATTCGGGCCCCGGGGCTCGCCGAACGGGAGCGAGTAGCGGCGGGTGACGGCGAGGTCGCTCGCCCTGATCGCGATCTCGGCGGTGCCGTGATGGTCGGAGACGAGCCAGCTCAGCTTGTCGTCGCCGCTCCCGGTGCGCACCGCGATGGCGTTGCCGCCTTGGCTGTAGTAGCGGGTGGCGCTCACCGCTCCGGTGGCCGCGTCCCGCCGCAGCTCGGTCTCACCCAGGTAGATCGTCGTACCGGTCGGGTCGCGGCGGACGATCCGGTCGCCGTCGGCGTCGTAGAGGTACGCGGTCGTGGCGCCGTCCTGGGTGACCGAGGCGAGCCGGCCTTCGGCGTCCCAGGTCAAGGTCTGGGCCTTGCCGTCGACCGTCCGGCCGGTGGTGTTGCCGTCGCTGTCGTAGGTGTAGCCGTCGGTGTGGGATCCGCCCGGGCCGGTCGTGGAGACCGATCGCAGCGTGTGCGGCTGGGCCGCGCCCGCATCGGGATAGGTGTAGGTCCGCGTCGTGTCACCGCTCGCGGCGTGCCGCACCTCGCCGGTCCGGTTGCCGGACTTGTCATAGCTGTACGAGTGCCAGTAGGGGGCCGGGCCGCCCAGGGCGTCGGCGTCCGGCACGTCGGCGCAGTCACCGGACGCCGGAGTCCACGCCTCGGTGAGACGGCTCAGATGGTCGGTGCGGAAGCATTCCGTCTCGGCGGGGGCGCCGTCCGGGGTGTCGATGGTGGCGAGCAGGTTGCCCGCCGGGTCGTAGGTGTAGGTGCGATCGCTCACCAGCCAGTCGGCGCCGGATTCACTGAAGACGGTGCTCTGGACCGGCCGTCGGGTACCGTCCTCACGCTGGTAGCTCTGCCAGATCTGCCGGCCTTCGACTCCGAGGGTGGTCTGGGACACCTCGCCGAACCGGTCGTAGAAGGTTCCGGCGACATACGGGGTGAGCCCGGACAGGGTGGCGGGCAGGTCGGAGTTCTGGTCGTAGCCGTGGGTCAGCGTCTCGGCGGCCAGTCCTCCCGCCGCGGGCAGCGCCGTCTCGCTGATCCGGCCGAACGAGTCGTAGGTGTAGGTCGTGTCGTAGGTCCCCGCCAGCCCGGTTTCCACTGACGGAATGGTGACGCGGCCGCCGGTGGGCAGTCCGGTGGCGGGCTGGTATCCCAGCGTCTCGCTGCTGTAGACGTCCTGCCCCACGTAGCGCTTGGCGGCGACCGGCAGGCCCTTGCCGCCGGGCAGCGTGTCGTAGGTCCACTCAGCGAGTTTCGTCCCGGTGGCCGACCCCTGGTAGGTGGCCGTCTTGCGGCCCAGCGCGTCGTAGGTGGTGACCAGGGTGGTGCCGCGCGAGTCGGTGCTGGACACCTGGTGATCGTCGTCGTAGCCGTAGGTGCGCACCCCACGGTCGGGGTCCTCGCTGCGGATCACCCGGCCGCGCAGGTCGTAGGTGTAACGCCAGGTGTTGCCCGCCGGGTCGGTGACCGTGGCCGGGTGGCCCGAGGAGGTGTAGGTGGAGCGGGTGGCGTCGTATGTCCCGGTCGGCGCATCGCCGGTGTATCGCCGCAGCTCGACGGTCCGCCCATCAGCGTCGAAGATCGTCATCGTGGCGGTCGCGCCGTCGGGCGGATCCACCGTTGTCCGGTCACCGCCGTAGGTGGTGGTGGTGCGCCACTTCTCCACGCCCCTGGACATGAAGATCTCCGCGGTCTCGCGCTCCGCCCCGTCGTAGACGTACCGGGTCTGGGCCGGCACGGTGGCATCGGCCGCCGGCGTGACCAGGGTGCCGCTCGGCGCCGCGCTGTTCCAGTACGGCGCGTTGGTCTTCACCACCTGGCCGTGGCTGTCGTAGAAGGTGTCCGAGATGAGCCGGCCGCCGGCCGGGGAGGCCACCTGGGTCTGCCTCGTCCGCAGGAACCCGTCCAGGATCGTGTGGCCGTCCCGGTAGGTGCCTCCTGGGCGGAGCAGACTGCTGGTGACGGTGTTCTGTCCGGTGTTGCGCACCTGGTAGGTGAAGCGGGCGTGCGGGCCGTCGCCTGCCGCCTTGGAGCGGCCGGGACGCCAGACGGCGGTGAGCCTCCCGAGGGGGTCGTACGTCTGCTCGGTGCGCCGGCCGTTGGCGTCCACGGTGGACAGGGAGCGGCCGGTCAGCGGGTCGAAGGCCGCCGTGGTCGCGTGGCCGAGCGCGTTGGTGGTCACGATCTGGGTGACCGGGCCGCCCACCTCGGGGAGGTAGGCCGTACCGGTCCTGTCGCCGAGAGCGTCGGCCGCCTCGGTGACCCGGCCGTGCTTGTCACGCTTCCAACCGCCGACGGTGCTGTAGACGAGGGAGCCGTCCGCCCAGGACGCCGCCTCCTCGGCTCCGGTGACGTCGCCGGCCGTGGGCGCCGCCCCCCAGGTGGTGGACCCGTCGTAGTAGTAGCGCCGGTCGGAGACGAGGTCATCAGGGAGCGAGACGGCCGCGCCACACCGTACGGAGACGGTCCGCACCCGCGACTCCGCGTCCACGATCCAGTCGGTGGTGTTGTCGGCGTAGGCGCGGGTCGTGCAGGTGTCGTCGGCGGCGGTGGAGACGTCGCCGAGGTCGTCGGTCTCGAGCAGTCTGCCGGTCCGGTCGTCGAATTCGTAGGCCACTTCCACGGTGCGCACGATGCCGTCGGCCAGGGCCGTGTAATGGCGTTCGGCACTCTTCTCGGTCAGGTGGGCTTCCAGCCGGGTGCCGTCGGGGAGGAGTCGCGTGGCGGTGGTGGCGACATCGGCCGGGTCTGAGATGGTCCGCTCGATCCACGGGCCGTCACCGTTGTGAACGGTGCTCTCCCGGGTGAAGCCCCGCCAGTACGGCCGGTCCGCCACCTTGTCGCCGCGAGAGTCGACGACGTCCGCCTGACGAGTGCCGCTCGACGTCTTGTCGCCGTCCATGCCGCGCAGGAAGATCCGCTCGACGCGTGAAGGCGTGCCGCCGACCTGGTTGCCGGTGCGCACCTGCACCTTCTGGTAGCCGCGCCACTCTCCCCAGGTGCGGAACCGCTGCGGGGTCAGCTCCGTGTCATCGTGGTGCCAGGCCGCCTCACCCGCGTCGAGGTACTTGTACTGGGTGATCTTCTCCGTGGTGGCGGGGGCGGCGGCTTCGACCACCTGGGTGACCACCAGCTTGTGGAACCAGTCCAGCGTCGGTTCGGTGGCTCCGGACCGCATCCAGTAGGAGGGGAAGCACGTTTCGCGGTTCATGTCCGGCGTCGGCAACGTCTCCGCGGTACAGACCTGGCCGTTATAGGTGACCCTGATCTGCCCGCCGGTCTCGTTCGTGATCGAGTTCAGCCGCCACTTGTTCATCGGCGGGTCGTTGTCCGTGGCCGTGTCGACCCGGTTTCCGATCCGGATGCCGCCGAACGTCACCGGGGGCAGGGTCGCGGTTCCTCCGGCGAGTCCGGCGTGGACGATCGAGTCCAGCCACAGGGAGGCATCGGTGAGGTCACCGGTGCTCGGGAAGGAGTGCGTCAGCGTCCAGGAGTCGACGTCACGGTACTGTCCGCCGGTGTGGACCTGCGTGGTCACCTTGGCCAGCCGCTTGGCCGTCCAGAACGTCGGCGAGCCGATCGCGCAGGACGTGGCGGAGCACGCCTGGTCCCACGGGGTGTCCGGCCAGTTCTGCGGCTGTGACAGGGTGCAGGTCGTACCGGGGATGCAACGGTCGCCCGGCGTGAGGACCACCCGTGCCGACGCCACCGCCGCCGAGTCGGATCGCAGGCCGTACTCGACGCGCTCCAGATATCCGCCCCGCACATAGGGCGTCACCGTGGATCCCGTCCGGGCGTAGTTGTTCGTCTCTTTCTGGTAGAAGTACGCCGTCGCGTCACCGTGCCGGTCGAGCACGTAGTCCAGATTCCAGCGGTAGGCCTGCTGGCACCAGGAAGCGGCGAAGGTCGCTCGGTGACACGGCTCCGCTCTGCCGCCGACGACGTCGTCGCCGAACACCGGCACCGTCCAGGCGGAGTTCGCCGCCGCGGAGCGCCCGAAGAAGTACTGCGTTCCGTCGGTGGAGGTGATCTTCCAGTGCTCGCCGTTGTCGTCGCCGTTGGACGCGCCCTCCAACCGCTCGACGCGCCAGCCATGGTCGCCCCGCACGCGCCACTGCCCGCCGGCGTCATCCCGCACCAGTTCACCGGACATTCCCGGAAGCGACAGCGTCGCGTTGTCCGACTGCCAGCACAGATCGCGTGATCCGGCCTGACCGTCCTCCTTGCACGAGGCGTAGGACCGTTCGATGAAGCCCGGCTGAAGGGTGAACCCCTCCCCGACCCAGGAGGGCTGGTTGTTGGTCGCCGACGTCCGCCCGTCCACCACGCCCGAGGAGTAGGACAACGCCAGGTCCGGCTCATTGCCGGGCACCTGCGGCACCTCCATCGGATACGACCAGCCGAAGTCGCCGGATTCCGAGCCTGCCGACCAAGAGGACGACGGCGACAGCGAGGTCGGCTCGAAGCTGCCAGTGCCGCCTCCGGGCGCCGCTGTGACGGCGAACAACCCGCCTTCACCGACCTCCGCGCTGATCCGGCCGGTGGCCGCGCTGTTGTGCGAGGCGATGATCTCCCGCTTTCCGCAGCCGGCCGGTCCGGTCAAGGCGCACTCGGGCAGGCGGACCACGGCCAGGCGCGCCGCCCAGTCACCCCCATACGCGTGCCGGAAGCCCGAGTAGTCCATCTCGACGCGCATCCGGCCGGCACTCGGTCCCCCGGCCGACAGGCGCACCAGCACGCCGGCGACCCCGGCGCGGGCGGATGCCGCCCGGTCCAGCACCTCCACCCGCGCACTGCCCGAGCCACCCGCGCCGCCGACCCACACGGGAAGGGAACCCGCCCGCACGGTCACGGCCCGTTTCCCCTCCGCACGTCCGGCGCCGGACGTGCTCTTCGACTCCAGGGTCACCTCGGCGGACCCCGCGCCCGGCCAGGTCACCGCAGGCGGCTCGCGCACCGCCGCCGCCGTGTCCGCGTCGGGCGCGAGCGGTCGTACGGGCACCGCCTCGACCGCGACGGACACCGGAGCGGGCGGGACCGGAGGCGCTCCGGGAGAGAGACCCGTCTCGGCGGACACCGGACGCACACCGGCGGCGGAGATCCCCACCGCGAACGCGACGAACGTCACCAGGACGGCGACCAGCGACGGCCGGGGATGCGCGGAAAAGGACACGGTGCCTCCGAATGCCGTGGCGTGCTGTACGTCGCTGGTCCGGACCGGCCGCGACCGAGCCGCGAGCGCCGGGGCCCCGCATCAACACGATGTGGGGCTGACCTTGAGCCCACCCTGTGCGATCTTTGAATCCGCTGATAGCGGCATATGACGCCTCAGCGGCCAACGGGACGGGGAGACGACGGGATGACGGTGGAATTCCGATTACTGGGGGATCTCGACGTACGGGTGAACGGCCGGCCGGTCGACGTGGGCCACTCCCGGCAACGGGCCGTGCTGGTGGCTCTGGCGATCGACGCGAACAAAACGGTCTCCGTCGAGCAACTCGTGGACAGGGTATGGGGCGCAGGCCGACCGCAACGCGCCCGGGAGGCCCTGTACAGCTACCTTTCCCGGCTGCGCCGGTGCTTGGCCGTGGGAAGCGGCGCGGCGATCTCGCGGCAGCCGGGCGGTTATGCGCTGGCCGTTGAGCCGACGGCGGTGGACGCGCACCGCTTCGGCCTCCTGGTGGCGCGGGCCCGTACGACCGGCGTGGACGCCCACGCGCTCGCGCTGTTCGACGAGGCGCTCGCGATGTGGCGCGGGGAGGCGCTGGCGCACCTGGAAGGCCCATGGTTCGACACCGTACGGCACAGCCTGGCTCGCCTGCGGCTGGCGGCGGAGCTCGACCGCAACGACGTCGCGCTGCGCTGCGGTCAGCACGCTCGGGTACTGCCGGAGATGTCCGCCCGGGCGGAGGCGCTGCCCCTCGACGAGCGCCTCGCGGGCCAGGTGATGCTGGCGCTGTACCACTGCGGTCGCCAGGGTGACGCGCTGGAGCACTACCATCGCACGCGGCACGCGCTCGCGGAGACGTTGGGCGCCGACCCGAGTACGGCTCTGCGGACCCTTCACCAGCGGATCCTCACCGCCGACCCGACCATCACCGCCGACCCGACCATCACCGCCGATCCGGCCATCACCGCCGAGCCGACCATCACCGCCGAGCCCGGCCGCGACGACGCTCCCGTGGCCGTCGCAGGGACGGGACTCCCCCCGGACCCCCGGACCGGCTCACCCACGCCCCGGCAGTTACCGGGACCTCGCAGCGGCTTCGTCGGACGCGTCGGCGAGCTCGCCGAGCTCACCACCGCCGTACACGGTCACGCGGGCTCGGTGGTGATATTCGTGATGCAGGGCATGGGAGGCGTCGGGAAGACCTGGCTGGCGCTGCGGTGGGCGCACGACAACCTCGAACGGTTCCCGGACGGGCAACTGTACGTCGACCTGCACGGCTTCGACCCGGAAAGAGAGCCTGTGCCGCCTGGTGAGGCGCTTAGCACGTTCCTCTCGGCCTTGGGCGCGGCCCCGGGAACGATCCCGGCCGACATCGACGCCCAGGCCGCCTTGTACCGCAGCCTGAGCGCGGGCAAGCGGATGCTCGTCGTGGTGGACAACGCGCGGAATGCGGACCAGGTCCGGCCTCTCATACCGGGATCGGCGGGGTCTGTCGTGCTGGTGACGAGCCGTGAACAGATGCCCGGCCTGGTCACCACCGAGGCCGCCCACCCGCTGACGCTGGACGTCCTGACCGCCGACGAGGCGCGCGACCTGCTGGCGCGCCGCCTCGGCGATCAGCGGGTCGCGGCCGAGCCCGAGGCGGTCGGCTCGATCATCGCCCTGTGCGGGCGGCTGCCGCTCGCCCTGTCCATCGTGGCCGCCCGCGCCGCCGCCCTGCCGGCCTTCCCGCTGACGACGATCGCCTCCGAACCCCGCGAGGCGGCGGAGCTTCTGGACGTCTTCGCCGGCGGAGACCCCGGCACCGATCTGCGTGCCGTCTTCTCTTCGTCCTATCGTGGGCTCAGCGCCGAGGCCGCACGCCTGTTCCGCCGGTTGAGCCTGCACACCGGTTCTGACATCGGGGCGGCCACGGCCGCGGAGCTGCTGGGCACCTCACCGCCGGAGGCACGTCGAACGCTCACGGAGCTGGCCGGGGCACACCTGGTCACCGAGCGCCTACCCGGCCGGTACACCTGCCACGCCCTGCTGCGCGCCTACGCGACCGAGCTGGCCGAGCTGGCCGAACCGAGGGATCTCAGGGCAGCGAGAAGTCCTGGTCGTCTCGCCGAGCGCGACGATCGGAGCAGGAGACTTCGAGCGGAGCCAGGTAGCCTCCGCGCGCCGCCCCCCTCACCGCCTCAGGCGGCTCGCGGTCGCCGCGCCCGGTGACGCGCCGAGCATGTGTACGAAGGTCAGCGAGGCATGCGGCGCCAGATCGTGCGGGGGAGGGTGCGCATGACGGTGAAGACGAAGCGCAGTTTGGCGGGGACCCACATGGTTTCCACGCCGTCGCGCAGGCCCTTGACGACGGCGTCGGCGACCTCGCCGGGGGTCGTGGACATGGGGGCGGGGGTCATGCCCTCGGTCATCCGGCCGATGACGAAACCGGGACGGACCACCAGCACGCGGGCGCCGGAGCCGTGCAGGGCGTCGCCAAGGCCCTGGGCGAAGCCGTCCAGGCCCGCCTTGGTGGCGCCGTAGACGAAGTTGGCCCGGCGCACCCGCACCCCGGCCACCGACGACAGCACGACCAGCGTGCCGTGGCCCTGTTCGCGCAACCGGCGGGCGGCGAACAGGCCGGCGGAGACGTGCCCGCCGAAGTTGACGGCGACGGACGCGGCCGCCGACGCCGGGTCGGCCTCGTAGGCGGCCTGGTCACCGAGCACGCCGAAGGCCCCGATGATGACGTCGAGGTCCCCGGCCGCCTCCACGGCTCCGTCGATCACGGCGCCGTGCGTCTCGGGACGGGTCGCGTCGAACGCGAGGACGGTGACCTCGGCACCGAGTTTGCGGAGCCGTTCGGCCGCCGCCTCCTCGGCGGGTTCGGTTTCCTCCGGGTGCGCCGCGGGGCGGACGGCCAGGACGACGCGGCGGGCGCCGTCGCGGACGAGGCGGTCGGCGATGGCCAGGCCGATCTCGCTGCGGCCGCCGAGCACCAGCACCGAGTCGACCGAGCCGAGGGCGTTCCTCACAGGGCGGTCTCCTTGTTCGCGGACTTCACAGGTCAAGCCTTCGCGCCAGGTCGGAGCGGAAGATCCCGGCGGGGTCGGCCTTCTCGCGTATCTTGCGCCATTCGTCCAGGCGCGGGTACATGGCGGGCAGCAGTTCGGCGCGCATGCGGGAGTCCTTGGCCAGGTAGACGCGCCCGCCCGCCTCGGCGACCCATTCGTCGAACCGCCGCAGCAACCCGGCCAGGCCCGGCTGTCCCGCCGGGATGTCCAGGGCCAGCGTCCAGCCGGGCAGTGGGAAGGACAGCATCCCCGGCGTCCCGGCCCCGAAGCGCTTGAGCACGGTGAGGAAGGACACCACTCCCCCGCCGGACAGCCGCGACACGATGCGCCGCAGCGTCGCCTCCGCGCCGAACGGAACGGCGAACTGGTACTGGACGAATCCCCGCGAGCCGTAGACGCGGTTCCAGCCGTCGACGGAGTCCAGGGGGTGGAAGAAGGGGGCGAGGTGCTGGACGACGCGCCGCTCGCGCGACTTGGCGTACCAGGCCTCGTTGAAGGCGCGCACGGTCAGCCGGTTGAGCAGGCCGTTCGGCGCCCACGGCGGGGCGGTCAGCCTTGAGGCCGGGGCGAAGGCCAGCGGGTCGGCCCCGGCGGGGATCTCGTCCCTGCGCGCGTGGTCCCCGCGGGTCAGCACGCTGCGGCCCATGCGGGGGCCGCGCGCGAGCAGGTCGATCCACGCGACCGTGTAGCGGTACCCGTCGTCGGTGGCGGTCATGATTTCGAGCGTGTCGTCCAGGTCGCGGGTCCGCTCGACGTCGACGCGGACGCGCGAGGTCTCGATCGGCACGCACGCGAAGCTCGCCTCGGCGATGAGGCCGGTCAGTCCCATGCCCCCGACGGTGGCCCAGAACAGCTCGTCGGCCGGGGTCAGTTCGTGGACGGCTCCGCCGGCCGTGACCAGGGTGAGCGAGCGGAGGTGGGCGCCGAAGGAGGAGTCCACGTGGTGGTTCTTGCCGTGTACGTCGGCCGCGACGGCGCCGCCCACGGTGACGTACCGGGTGCCGGGGGTGACGGGGACGAACCACCCGAGGGGGATGAGAGCGCGCATGAGGTCGTGCAGGCTCATTCCGGCCGAGACGGTGACCACGCCCGTGGCGGGGTCGAGCGACCAGCGGTCCTCCATCGCGGTCACGTCCACGACCACGCCGCCCGCGTTCTGCGCCGCGTCGCCGTAGGCCCGGCCGAGCCCGCGCGCGATGAGCCCGCGCGGCGGCGCCTCGGCCACCATGCGAGCCAGGTCCTCGACCGTACGAGGCCGGACGAGCGTCGCGGGCGTGGGCGCGGTCCGCGCCCATCCGGTCAGGAAGGTCATATGCCGGAGTTCCCTGGTGCGGCGTCCACGAACATTCTCGGCGCGCTGTGTCGCGGTCGGGGTATAGCGGTCATTTCACGTAGATTCCGACGACGAGCAGGATGATCAGCAGGGCGGTGTAGAGCTGGAGCGGGCGGTCGTGCAGCGCCAGTTCCTCGGGCTCCTCGCCGACGCCCCGGTCCACCAGCAGGTTGTGCCGCAGGATGATCAGGACGAACGGGACGATGCTCACGCCGTACAGGGTGTCGGCGTGGATCTGCAGGGCCCACAGGCAGTAGGTGACGATCATCGCGCCGGAGGCCATCGAGCGGACGTGGGCGAGGTAGCTCGGGGTGTAGGTCACCAGGGTGGCGCGGGTGCCGTTCGTCCCCTGGTTGCGCATCTCGGCCTCGCGCTTGCCCACCACCACCTGGAGCGAGCCGAGCGAGACCACGACCAGGAACCAGCTCGTCACGGGCACGTCCACGGCGAGGGCGCCGGCGAGGGCCCTGATCAGGAAGCATCCCGCGACGGCGACCAGGTCCACGACCGCCTCGTGCTTGAGCCAGTAGGTGTAGGCGAGCGTGAGGACGACGTACCCGGCCACTGCGGCGGGCAGCCGCCAGCCGCCGGCCAGGGCGGCGAGGGCGGGGGCGGCGGCGATGAACAGCACACCTGCGACGCGCGCGAGGGCCACCGGGACGACGCCCGCGGCGATCGGGCGCAGCCGCTTGCGCGGGTGGCGCCGGTCGGCCTCGGCGTCGGCGGCGTCGTTGAGCAGGTACGTGCCGCTCGCGGCCAGGCAGAACGCGGCGAAGGCGATGAGCGTGTCGCGAAGGCCGGCCGGGGTGGTCAGCACTCCGGCGGCGGCGGGGGCGGCGAAGACCAGAACGTTCTTCAGCCACTGGCGGGGACGGCACGCGCGGGCGAATCCCCGCAGGCGCGCGCCGGTGGTCAGGTGCTGGGCGAGATCCTCCGGGGAGCGCACGCCGGCGTGTCCGGTGGTCACGCCATCGCTCCTCCTGGGGTGCCCGCTGGACGGCGGTGGCGCCCGGCGGGTGGGGTGTGCTCGCTCGCGACGGTACGCCCCGCAGCCCGGGGTTCTCACGGCGATATGTCCTGAAACAGGGTTCTATTTCGGGATATGTTAGTTCGGCGAGTGACCCCACGTCACGAGGGATGCGGAAAAGTGACAGAAACAGGTTCTAGATCGGGCGAGGGCGAGGGCGAGGGTCCGGCCAGCGCCGGCCCATCCACGGCCTCGACGTCTGATCCGACCCCCGTCACTCCGCCGGCGGCACCGGCCGCGAACCCGCACGCCGAGCCTCCGGCGGCGCCCGCGCAACCGCACACCGACCCCCCGGCGGTCGCGCAACCGCATACCGATCCTCCGGCGGCGGCCGCACGCCCGCACGCCGAGCCTCCGGCGGCGGCCGCGCACCTTCTCCCGTCCACGGCCGGGCATCTTGACGCGCTGGACGGGATGCGGGCCGTCGCCGCGTTCGCGGTGCTGACCTTCCACGTGGCCATCGAGTCGGCCACCGCCCTGCAGAGCGACTTCTTCGGCGCCCTGCTGTCCCGGGGCGACGTCGCCGTGCCGATCTTCTTCGCGCTGTCCGGCCTGCTGCTGTACCGGCCGTACGCCAGGGCCGTGCTGGAAGGCGCCGACCGGCCCGCCACCGGGACGTACCTGGTCAAGCGGGCGCTGCGCATCCTTCCCGCCTACTGGCTGGTCGTGGCGGCGGCCATGCTGCTGTGGTCGCGCGACCACCTCGGCGACGCCAAGACGTGGCTGCAGATGGTGTTCCTCGCCCACAACTACGAGCTGCATCCCTGGTGGTTCGGCCTGGGGCCGAAGGGCCTGGCGCAGATGTGGAGCCTGTCCGTCGAGGCGGCGTTCTACCTGGTGCTGCCGCTGCTGGCGGCGCTGCTCGCGTGGTTCGCGCGCCGGGGCGGCGACGACGTCGCGACCCGGGCGCGGCGGCTGCTGATCGGCCTCGCCGCGCTGTCGGCGATCTCGTACCTGTGGACGGTGCTGAGCTACTACCCCGCCTACCGGCCCTACATGAACGCCTGGCTGCCGCGCGCCTGGACCTTCTTCGCTCCCGGCATGGCCCTGGCCGTGGTGTCGGTGTGGGCCCGGCGCGAGCAGGACGGCCCGGCCGCCCGTTTCGTCCGCGCCGTCAACGCCTCGCCGGGCACGCTGTGGCTGGTCGCCGCCCTCGCCTACGCGGTCGCGGCCTCTCCGGTGACCGGGCCCCGCTTCTCGGGGGTCGACGGGGTGTGGAGCGGCATGTTCGAGCTGGCGCTGTACAGCGTGATCGCCGCCTGCCTGGTCGCGCCGTGCGCGACGCTCACGCGTGGGGACGCCCCGGTCGGGCGGCTGCTCGGCAACCCGGTCATGCGGTTCTTCGGGCGCATCTCCTACGGGGTGTTCCTGTGGCAGTTCGTCGCCCTCTACCTGTGGTACGACCTCACCGAGCAGCGGCCGTTCTCGGGGAACTTCCCGGTCAACCTGGTCGTGGTCGGCGCGCTGACGATCGGGCTGGCGACCCTCACCTACCGGTACGTCGAGGAACCGGCCCGCGGCCTCATCCGGTTCCTGCGCCCTTCGGCGACGGCGTCGCGGACGGCTGCCGCGCCTGCGCCCCCGCAGACCCCTGGGACTTCGGAGTCTTCGGCGACTTCTGGACCTTCGGGGACGGCGACCCGGACGGCTTCGGAGAACTCACCCCGGACGGTTCCCGCGACGGCGTCGGAGCCGGCTCGGGAGCCCGCGTGACGGCCGGCGGGGACGGGGCGGCCGTGGGCGCGGGCGGCGGCGTCACGTCCTGCGAAGCCGGGGGCGGAGGCGCGTTCACCGGGACCGCGGCTCCGAAGGCGAACCCCTTGAGGCAGACCCCCGCCGAAGGGTCGTCCACCCGCAGCAGCAGGCCCTTGCCGGGCGTGCCCACCGGGAAGTGCAGCAGCCCCATCTCGGTGACCCGCAGGTTGAGCTGCTCGCCGCGCCCGCTGACCTCGACGGACACCGACGTGGCCCGCTTCGCCGAGTAGGCCAGTCCGGCCACCTGGTCGGGGCCGCCGAAGGCGACCGGCTCCGGCCAGTAGACGGCCCCGTCGAGGGTCGGCAGGCACTGCTTCCCGGCCGGAGGGAGCTGCGCGAACGCGGGGGCGACGCTCACCGGCACCAGCCTGCCGCCGTCGTCGAACACCATCGCGCGCTCCGACGGCTCGGGCACCCGCATCTTCGCGCGGATCGCGGGCGGCGCGAGCGGGGCCAGCAGGCGGTGGCTGAGCCGGCGGTTGCCGTTCCAGGACAGCACGATGGACTCCGGCACCGGCCGGGAGAAGATCACCGTGCCGGCCGGGACCTTGGCCAGCGCGGCGCGCACGTTGCCGAGGTAGGCGCGGACGCGGTCGCCCGACAGGGTCTGGCGGTAGTTCTCGACCGACACCACTGACATGACCAGGAACGCCCCGGCGGTCAGCCCGGCGACGACCGGGACGGCGCCGCCCGCCGGGACGGGCCGGCGGTAGGGGTCCGGCTCGCCGCGCAACGGGAGCAGCGCGACGCCGAGGCACACCGCGAAGACCATGACCGCGTCGGCGACGTAACGGGTCTCGGCGCCCACCAGGCCGAACGCGGACCCGCGGGCGATGACCGTCGGGATCGCGTCGACGACCACCGCGTACGCCGCGACGATCAGCCACGCGCGCGCCGCGCGGCGACGGTAGAGCAGGGTCGCCGCCACGAGCGCGGCCAGCACCGCCCAGGAGGCGGCCACGAGCAGCGTCGAAGGGTCGGCCATGCCGCCGGTGGAGGGCACCGGGCCCCACGACAGCGGGCCGCCGGCCAGCCCCGAGGGCAGCGTGCGGCCGAGCAGCGTGCCGGCCAGGTCGGTGGCCACGTCGGCCTTGGGCAGCGCCGCACCCTCGCCCGGCGCGGTGTACCGCCGCGACAGGTACAGCGCCGTGTAGCCGCCCATGAGCAGCACGTACGCCGTCCACAGCCGCCAGTGCCCGCGCAGCTCCCGCCCCATGGAGCCGAACCATCCGCCGCGGATGCCGTGTGCGAAGGCGCTGGTGAACGCGAACAGCAGCAGGGGCAGGAACACGCCCTTGGTGCTGAAGGCCATGCCGAACACGACCCAGAACAGGGCCGTCCACCCGTGCCGCGCGCCCTCGCCTCGCGCGTGGCGCAGTTGCGCCGACAGGGCCGGCACGATCGCGAGCTGGAGCGGCACCGCGTTGATGGCGGCCGACCACCAGCTGAAGGCGGGAATGGTCAGCGGGCAGAACAGGTAGGCCGCGAGCGGCAGCAGGATGCCCGCGCGCGGGCCGAACATCTTCCACAGCAGCCGGAACAGCAGCACCGAGATCAGCGCCTGCAGGACGAACGTCACCGAGGCGACCACCGTCCAGTCGTAGGCGGCGACGCGCGACTCCACCCACGTGAGCGCGAGCGCGCCGGGCATCAGGTGGCCCTTGTGGATGCGGAACAGGAAGTCGAACGTCAGCTCGTGCTCGTAGGCGTCGCCGACGAACAGCAGGTCGTCCTCGACGAAGTACGCGCTGCGCAGGACGGGCACGCGCAGGGCGAGCGAGACGGTGATGAGCAGGGCGCCGAGCAGCAGCACCGGGTCGGCCAGCCGGGCCATCCACCGCGGGTAGGCGACGCGCACGGTCGGCTGATCCGGCTGCTCGACCGCGATGGTCTGGGGCAACGGTCCCTCCGATCACGTCCCGGTGGCTACCGCCGAGTAACGGACACCCTATGAGCCTCACAAATCAGGCGCAACGCGGTGTTATGCTCCCGGGCACTCGACCACACCCGTGAGGGGGAAGGCAGACGTGGAGACCCCGAACGCGCCCTTCCGCGCCACGCTCGGCCGGTCGGTCCGGCTGTTCGCCGCCTTCCGCGAGGAGCAGACCGACCCGGACTTCTTCTACGGCATGCTCGCCCGGGACACCGCGGCGCAGCTCGCCGGCTACGCCGACCTGTCCGGCGCGCTCGTCGCCGACGTCGGCGGCGGGCCGGGGTACTTCACCGAGGTGCTGCGGGCGCACGGCGCGCGGACGCTGTGCGTGGACTGCGACGCCGGCGAGATGATGGCCCGCGACGGCGCCGTCCCCGAGGGGGCGATCCTCGGCAGCGCCCTGGACATCCCGTTGCGCGACGCCTCGGTGGACGTCTGCTTCTCCTCCAACGTGCTGGAGCACGTCCCCGACCCGTGGCGCATGGCGTCGGAGATGGTGCGGGTCACCCGGCCGGGCGGGGTGGTGTACCTGTCGTTCACCAACTGGCTGTCCCCGTGGGGCGGCCACGAGACCTCCCCGTGGCACTACCTCGGCGGGGACCGCGCGGCCCGCCGCTACACCCTGCGTCACGGGCGCCGCCCGAAGAACGTGTACGGCGAGAGCCTCTACCCGGTCTCGGTGGCGGACGCCCTGCGCTGGGCGCGGACGCGCGCGGACGCCGAGGTGCTCGCCGCCCGGCCCCGCTACCACCCGGAGTGGGCCAAAGGCGTGGTGCGGCTACCCGGCGTCCGCGAGATCGTGACCTGGAACCTGCTGCTGGTCCTGCGCCGCCGCTGACGCCCGCGTCCGGCGAGGACGGCGGCCGGCGCGCAGCGCCACCGCGACCGCCGCCAGCGCCAGGACGAGGAAGGCGACGGGCATGACGTCCCTGATCACGAAGGCCCAGCGGCGGAACCCCTCGGCCTCGGCCGCCAGGGCCTGCACGTCCCCCGCGTCGGTGACCAGGTCGGCCTGGAAGCTCACCACGCGGTCCACCTGGTCGGGGGTGCGCAGCGTGTCGGTGCGCCGCTCGCGCACGCGGACCGGCAGGCCGCTCTCCGGCTCCACCCACAGCGTCCTGGTGATCCGGACGTACCTGGCCACGCCGACCGGCCGCCTGCCCGGCAGTCCGAGCACCTCGCCGGGCACCTCGTCCGGCAGGTCCTCCACCTTGGCCGGGCCGACGGTGTAGGAGTAGCGGCGGACCGGAAGGCCCTCGACGGTCTCCTCGCCCTCGTACCGCAGCCCGACCTCGCGCTTGAGCACCGGGTCGAACATCGGGTACCCGCGCGGCTCGGCCCCGTACGGCAGCCGGAACGCCAGTCCGGTCTGGCGGACCGCGGTGTCGTCGTCGATGTACTCGCCGCAGCAGGCGACCGTCATGCCGGTGCGGCGGTCGAAGGCGGTCCTGCGCTCGTGGTAGTCGATCCGCTGGCCGTAGGCGGTCTCCAGCGAGGAGAACTCCACCCACACCGCGGTGCGGTCGTCACCGGCCGCCGGGTCGCCGTAGAGGGAGACGGTGCCGGTCACCGGCACGCCGGTGCGCGACTGGAACGTCGCGGTGTCGAGGTAGGTGGCCGCCTCGCTGCTCAGGTGGTACACCCTGCGCTGCTCCAGGGGGAGCTTCAGGCCGTTGGGGTAGACGTAGGAGCGGAACAGCACCGCCATGGTGACCATGAACGCGACCAGGACATAGCAAACGGTCCTGACGAACTGGGCGCGCGTCGCCCCGCCACCTCCACCGGCCGCGTTGCCGGTGCCAGGGCCGGCGGCGCCACCCGGCACCCGCGCCGGTCGCGTCATGCGGGCACCTCCACCGTCCTGCGTTCGGGGCGGTGCGGCAGCGCGGCCGGGCCGCGCAGGCGCTCGGGGGCCGGGACGGCGACCAGCAGTCGCGCGACCACCACCAGGCAGCACAGCTCGGGCACCACGCCGATCAGCGGCTCGACGCCGAGGACGGTCCCCGCCGCCGCGCTCAGCCCCGCCGCGGCGAGGGCCGCGGCGGGCAGCCAGGCGGACAGCGCGGCGCGGGCGGCCCGCCGCGCCCTGCCGCCTCCGGCGTGCTGGGCGGCCAGCACGCGCGGCAGCCACAGCCCGACCACGGTCAGCGCGCCCAACAGCGCGGCGCCCGGCAGGCCGCCGGTCCACAGGCCCACCAGCGGCGCCGCGGCCAGGATCCAGCGCGCGCCGACCCGGCCGGGGCCCGCCGGCGGCGAGCGGTCGGCCCTCCTGCCGCGCACCCACGCCAGCACGAGGACGATCGCGACCAGGGCCAGGCCGCCCACCAGCGACCACCGGTAGGTGGCGTCCGGTTCGTACCGCAGCACGACGGTGCCCGCGCCGGCCGGCAGGATCCACGCCTGCCGCCAGCCGTCCAGGCGCGCCGGCGTCAGGCGGGCGCCGTCGAGGTAGGCGTGCCAGCCGGCGTTGTAGTTCTCGTTGACGGTCAGGTAGGAACGCTCGGCCGCCGACACCGCGAGCCGCCGCTCCTCAGGCCCCCACGCCTCGATGCGGGCGGGCGTGACGCGCGTGGCCCCGCCGTCCGCGTCCGCCCCGCCGTCCGGGTCCGCCTCGCCGCGCAGGACGACCGAGCGGACGCGGAAGGCGTCGCGGGAGGAGGCGGCGACGTAGGTCATCCCGGGGATGAGCCGTACCGGCGCGCAGCCGGCGTAGGTCAGCGGGCGGCCGTCGAGCACGTCGTTGAGCGTCCCGCCGACGATGCGGGTCGGGACGGTGGTGCCGTCGACCTCCAGGGTCGGGCCGTAGCCGCACGGCAGCCGCAGGGCGAACCCCCCGAACTGGCCGAGCGGCTTGACACCGGGAATGGTCAGCTCGGTGACCTCGATGGCGCGGGAGGCGGGAGCGGTGAACCGCACCTCCAGCCGCCGGGTGGTGAGCGGGGGGAACGCCACCCGCCCGTCGCCGCCCACCCACGCCTGGACGGTGCGCGTCCCCGCCCTGAGGGTCACCTTCACCGGCGGCTTGCCCAGGTAGGAGTCGGGGAACAGCACCTTGATCTGCGAGAACCTCCTGGGCTTGCCGAGGTCGATCGACAGGGTGGGACGCCGGTCGAACGGCTGGGCGTACCAGACGGTCCGCGGATCGCCGTCCATGGCCGCCCTGCCGAGCACGGCGGGATGGTCGGTGACGGTCGAGGACGCCGTCACGTGCGGGTAGACCTCGGGCAGCGTGGTGAGCAGCGTGGCCGATCTGGGGTCGGTGAGCACGGCGGTGCCGCCGACCCTGCGGGTCTGCTCCTTGTCCACCGCGAACAGCCGCTGGAAGCCGTAGCCGTCCTCGCCGAGGATCTCCAGGCGGCGCGAGCAGGTCCAGGCCGACGAGCCGCGCATGCAGGCCGGGGCGGTGCCCTGTGAGGTGAGCAGCACGGTGCCCGCTCCGGCGCGGCCCGGCGGCCCCGGCACGGCGATCGGCCTGGCGGGCGTGACCCCGGGGACGGCGACCTCGGTGATCCCGACCCGCCCGCCGAACGGGTCGGCGGGCTGGTAGGCCAGCTTGGTGACGCGGATGCGCAGCCAGGTGGTCGGCCCCTGAGGCGGGCTGAACAGCTGCGGATCGGTGGTCTGCCGGACGGCGGCCCGCCGCGTGCCGGCCGCGGTGGACAGCTCGATCTCGGCGACCGGCGGGCCGATCGGGCCCTGTTCGAAGGCGACGGTGATGTCCTTGATCGGCACCGGTTCGACGAAGCGCGCCTCCAGCCACTCGCCGAGGGCGCCGTTCCAGCCGTCCGAGCGCCAGCCGGTGCGCGCGTCGCCGTCGAAGGCCGCGTAAGGCAGGCGTCCGGGGTCGCGCTCACCGGCGGCCGCGGTGATGTCGGCGTCGGAGGAGGAGGCCCGCACGTCGTCCACGCCCAGGTAGCGGGCGGAGGAGGTGGCGGAGGTCCAGGCGGGGTCGAGCAGGTCGGTGGTGGCGTCCTGCCGGGCGCCCTCGGTGAGGGTCGGCCCGGCGCTCCTGCGGACGTCGCCGAACACCATGCGGCGCCGGCGCAGAGTGTCGGTGACCACGGTCTTACCGGCCGGCACGGCGGCGGCGCCGGGCTCGTCGCCGACCAGCACAGCGGCGTCGTCGGTCAGCACGCCCTGCTCGGCCATGGACAGCACGCCCTCGGGTGCGCCGGTCATCCGCAGCGTCGCGCCGGCGGGGACCACGCCGGCGATGGGCGCCGGGTCGGGGACCGCGTAGACCTCCAGCGCCGGGTAGGCCTGGTCGAACCAGTTGGCGGCCGTGGTGCTGGAGATCTGGCCGACCAGAGGGCCGAACTGCGCGACCCGCGCCAGGCCGGTGGAGTCTCCGATGGTCTGGTGAACGCGGGCCGGCCAGGCCGAGCCGATGGTGTCGCGGGCCAGGTCGTTGCGGACCAGTAGGTATTTCACCCCGATGCGGCGCAGGGCCGCGGTGAGGCCCGGCGAGCCCTCGCCGTTGGAGAAGCGCTCGTCGACGGCCTGCAGCAGGCGGGCGAGCCCGGCCGATCCCCAGGGGACGTTGGAGTGCGTGGCCCAGCGCACCGTCAGCAGCGACTGCATGGGCTCGTCCAGCGGGCGGCCCCACAGGTACTCGCCGCGCTTGGAGCCGGGGACGGCGAGCACCATGCCGTGGCCGGTGTTGTGGTTCAGCCAGGTGGCGGCGTCGCGCCAGTAGGACGGCAGGTCGGCGAACGACCCGGGCGGCGTGATCCCGGCCGTGGCGACGGGCAGCACGGCGAGGCCGGCCAGCGCGAACGCGGCCGTCGGCACGACGGCGAGCCGTGCCAGGCCACCGCCCGCGACGGCCTCGCGCGGGCGCGCCGGCCGGGGACGCGCAGACCCCGGACGCTGCGCCGGCCCGGGGCGCGCCGGGCCGGGGAGCCGGGCGGGCAGCGCCGCGAGGCCCAGGGCGAGCGGCAGGCGCAGCAGCGCGTCGAACTTGTGCAGGTTGCGGAACGGCGCGAGCGGGCCGTCGAGCAGGTTCCGCACCTGCTCGGTCCAGGGGAACGCCAGCGCGTCCGCGTGCCCGGCGGTGACGATCACCAGCCCGGCGAGCACGGAGAGGGTCAGGAACGTCCGCTCGGGTGTGGAGCGGCGGACCAGCCCGGCCAGGCCCAGGGCGGCGACGGCGGCGGTGACCGCGATCAGCCAGGGAGCGGTGGCCTGCTCGTAGGCGGCGGGCAGCCACGGCCTGCCGTCCACCGGCAGGAAGGAGATCCAGCTTGAGGTGCCGCGCAGCGTGTTGAGCAGGGACGTGACGCCGGTGGTCGCGCTCGCGGTCTCGATGAACGGCAGGAACGAGAAGATGTAGCGGCCCAGGACGACCAGGGGGACCAGCCACCACATCGACACGGCGGCCACGCATGCCGGCCACCAGGCGAGCAGCCGCCGCCTGCGCGGGCCGCGTTCCCGGGTGAGCAGGTACAGGAAGGGCACGACCAGGACGGCCAGCTCGGCGGCGGCGTTGATGCCGCCGGCGAACAGGAACGCGACGGCCGACATGGCGGCGGCCCGGCGCGGGCGAAGGCTCCCCTCCGCGCCTCGCACCAGCGGCAGCAGGATCCACGGCAGCACCGCGCTCGGCTGGAACTCCGAGGAGTTGACCCCGACCAGGGCCAGCGCGTGCGGCGCCAGCGCGTACGCCAGGCCGGCGAGCAGGCGGGTGTCCGGGGAGCCGACGCGAAGGGCGCGCGCGAGCCGTTCGACGCCGAGGAACGCCGCGCACAGCACCAGCGTCATCCAGAGCCGCTGGATGTTCCACGCGGGCATGTCCAGCCAGCGGAAGACGGCGTAGAACGGTCCCATCGGGAACAGGTAGCCGTACGCCTGGTTCTGCAGGTGACCGAAGAACGCGTCGTCCCACAGGTGGCCGGCCCGTTCGAGGAACCCGACCGGGTTCACGGCCATGTCCAGCTTGGTCTCGGCGATCAGCTGACCGGGCGAGGTGTTGAAGGCGATGGCCCCGAGCAGCAGGCAGCCCGCGAGCAGGCGAAGCCGCCGGCGCAGCCGCGACCCAGGGGCGTCCGAGGCGGGCGCGACGCGAACGTCCGTCGCGGGGCGGCCGCCGGCGGTGACGGTCAAGACCACAGCCCCGACGACTCGTCCCAGCGAGGACCCGGCACAGACACAACGTGAGGACGTGGCCCCGACAGCACGTCAGAACGCGGCCCGGACGCGACGTCAGGATGCGGCCCGGACAGCACGTCAGGACGCGACCCGCACAGGACCTCAGGACGCGGCCCGGAGAGCACGTCAGGACGCGGGCACGGTCGGCACAGGCGGTCGCCCCCCGGACGTGGCCCTTGGCGGAGGTCACGGCCCGGCACCGGCAGGTGGTCAGGGAGTATGACTCTCACCTGCGGCGAGCCGGAAGGCGAGCGGCCTGACATGCCCCTTTTGCTCCAGTTCAGCGGCGATGAGTCCGGTCATCCTAGCGCCCGTCCTCCCCCACGAGAACTCCGCCGCCCAGCCCCGGCACGCCCGCTGCACCTCCGCCCGGCGCACCGGGTCCGCCAGCTCCTTGAGCGCGCGATCGACGACGGCGGCCAGCGACTCGCCGTCCCGGACCAGCCATCCCGTCACCCCGTCCCGCACCGAGTCGCGCAGGCCCGCGACGTCGTAGGCGACGGTCGGCACGCCGAGCGCCGCCGCCTCGATCACCGTCAGGCCCCAGCCCTCGAACTCCGAGGCCGTGACGTTCAGCCGGGCGGCGCCGAGCACCGCGTTCTTCTCCTGCTCGGCCAGGAACCCGTGCATGCTCACCCGTCCGGTCACGCCCGGCTCGGCGGCCAGGCGGGCCAGCGGCTCGAACTCCGGGCCCCGGCCCACCACGTGGACGTGCAGGCCCGGCCAGGACTGCCTCAGCTCGGTCACCAGCCCCACCACGCGCTCCACCCGCTTGTGGCCGACGAGCCTCCCCAGGTAGGCCACCACCGGGTCGCCTTCGACCCGCCGGCCGCCCACCGTCGTCGCGAGCGGGCGCACGGCCGGGCTGCCGTTCGGGATGACCTCGATGGGCGCGAGCCAGCCGAGCCGGTCGCGCAGCTCGGCCCGCGACGACTCCGACACCGTGACGGTCGTGCGGCGGCGGTACAGCAGGCGGGCGACCGGTCCCTCGATGAAACAGCCGATGCGGGCCAGCCAGCGCGGGAAGAAGGCGTAGAACTGGCGGTCGTGCACGTGATGCACCAGGCAGACGACCGTCGTGCGCCGCGACACCACCAGCGGCGCGAAGAACGGGATGCCGTTCATGCAGTCGATGACCACGTCGAAGCGGCGGCGGCGCAGCAGCAGCCACAGCGGGACCAGCAGGTAGACGAGGTAGCGGTTGCCCATGCGCCGCAGCTCGACGCCGTCGCGCCGCTCGCCGCCCGTTTGGCCGGGCTCCCGGCTGGTCAGGAAGTGCACCGAGGCGCCCTGGGCGAGAAGGTGGCGTCCGACCTGCCAGGCGTACTCCTCCGCCCCACCGGCGACCGACTGCGCGGGCTCCCGGAAGTTGCACACCGCCACCCGCACCCCCGCCAACGCCCCACCGGCGCCCGCGGAAGCCCCGCCCACACTCGCAGAGGCCTCGTCCGCGATCGCGCAGGCCACACTGGGAACGACCTCGGCGACACCAAGGGACGGTTCCGCGGCGCCGCGAGACCCGGCCGCGTCACGAGAGTGACGGCGGGGTTCCTGCGGGGCTCGGCCCACCTGCTGTGCGACCACGGACACTCCTTCGTGTGCGTCGAGCCCTCCTGGCTGTGCGCTCGCTGTCGTCGGTCATACGTCTGCCGCATACGTCTGCCGGCCTATATATCGTCGGGCCCCGCCCCCGCCGGGTTTCGGGCATGGCTGAGCCACGCCTCGATCTGCGGGGAACAAGAGACGGGACGGGCTCACCTATCGCGGCGCGGGCCCCGCCCGTTGAAGATCACCGGTTGCCGTAGTTGTACAGCGGCTTGTTGGGCGGCTGAGGGCTTGGGGCGACAACGTTGACGACGCTGACAGACGCGCCGATCGCCAGAACCACCCCAACGACGAGAGCAGCGAGTACTCGCACCATTGGGCTTTCTCCCTCCAAAGTGCGGACGCGTGGGGACTTCACCGAGAGTAGAACGTGATACAGGTTACAGGCCAGGCCGTTACTCAAAACGTAATAATAAGACTTACCGTCCAGTATGCCCAGGCCTGGAGATACCGCCCACGTCACAGGGGCAGCAGAGCTCCCTGTCGTCCCGGGGAGGCGGTCACAACCGCAGCAGCACCAACTCCTGTCCCATGTACACGGAAACCGCTCCCGCCAGCCGAGACCGGAACGTGTTCTCACTCTGTCCCACAATGAGCACGTAGCGTATCCCCGCCCCCCTCAGTCCAGCCGTCAGCGCCCCAGCCCGTTGCTCGCCCCCCGGCCCGGACCGCCACTCAGTACCTGGACGCTCGGCACCCGGCCCGTCCCGCCGCTCGGCCCCCGGACCGGCGGGCGTACCGAGGAGTGCTCCGATCCGCCGGGCCAGCCGATCTTCCCCGCCGACCCGCAGGACGCGTCCGCGCCCGAGCCCGACGAGGAGCGCGTCGTCCCACACGACCCGGCGCGCGAAGCTCTTGGTCGCGGGGTCCAGGATCACCCGCCCGTCGTTCCACGCGAACGCCCGGTGCGCGCCCCACGGCAACGAGAGCAGCGCCCCGGGACTCGGGTCCCCGTTGACGATGGCCTGCACCCGCCGCCAGTCCTGCGGATACTCCACCGCCCCGAGCCGCCCGGCCGCCCCCCACCCCAACGCAGGCAACACCAACACCGGCACCAACCCCACGACAACCGCGACCACCACCCCCCACTTGCCACCCGTCCCATCCCACGCACCACCAGCCAGAGACGCCCCCTCCTCCCCCGCAACGCCGCCACCAGCTCCTCGCCCACCACTCACCGGAGACCGCCCCTCCTCCCCTGACGAGGCTGCTCCCCACCCGCCACACTCCGGAGGCCGTGCCTCCTCACCCGCCACATCCGACGGGACCAATGACCCACCACCGCCCGGAGGGGGACCCTCCTCCCGCATCGTGTTGGGGTTGAATCGGCGCCGCGTCGGTGGGGAGGGGTACGGCGATGCCGGCGCCGTTGTACGGCGGGCGAGCAGTGCGAAGCCCACGGCCTGGAGCAATGCCAGAGGGGCGATGTAGAGCTGGCCGTCGCGTAGCGGGCCGAAGCCCGGCCACCAGGCGATCAGCGCCTTGAGTACGCCAGGCGCGTACGCGCCGGTCAGCGCAACGACGAGTCCGGCTCCGGCCGCGATCAGCAACCCGTGACGGTACGGCGCCGCGCGGAACCGGGTGAATGCGACGATCGCCAGCACAGCGACGACCAGTCGTGCGGTGGCGAGCCACCACGCGGACTGGCCCGGTACTTCGGCCTCGGCGTTCCAGATGCCACCAAGGGTCAGCAGGCTGCCGATCGTGCCGAACGGCCCGTCGGCGCGGGCCGCGAAGGCGTCGACCCCGGCCGGGTCGGTCGCGGCGTCGCTGAGCAGTGCGGGCACCGCCCACGGCAGGCTGAGCACGGCCGGCACCACCAAAGCCGGCACAGTCGAACGCAGCCGTCGTCCAGGACGGGTGGCCGCGACGGGCAGCACCACCAGGACCGAGACGAGCGTGGCTTGGAAGCCGCCCACCGCCGCAGGGAGAAGGGCCAGGGCGAGCCGCCGCCACCCGCCCTGAATTGCTGCTCTCACCACCCAGGGCAGCCCGGCATAACCGAGCAGCAGCGCCCATTGCCCGAGCAGGAGCCGCTGTGCGAGGTAGGCGTTCCAGGCGTAGAACACCGCCGCCGCGATCCGGGCCACGAGCATTCCGACGTCCAGCCCGGCCCTGGCTGTGCGGACCTGTGAGACCAGGGCGGCGGCTCCGGCGCCCGCCAGGACGAAGATGCCGAGCAGGATGACCTTCTGCAGGACGGCCGCCGGCACGACATGCGAGAGCAGCGCGACGACAAGGTCGCTGGGCACGGCGCGGGGGAAGCCGCCTGACGGCCAGGTGACCGGCGGGTCCGGCACGAACACCATGTCGTACCGCAGCACGAACCCGGGCCGCAGCGCCGGGCCGAGGACCACGATGCCCACGATCAGCGCGGCCACCGCGGGCGCCGCCCCCACGAACCGATGATCTCGCATGGCCTCGCACTACTCCGGTCGCCGGCAAGCAGCGGACCACGCAAAACTACCCGAACCCGGCACCTCGCCACGGCGGCGAGGAGCCCAGGAGGCGTCGGATACCGGGAGTCGGATACCTGAGGTCGGGGGTGAGGCGGGGTTATTTGCCGGGTTCGGGGTCGCGGGGGAGGCCGAGCATGCGTTCGGCGATGATGTTGAGCTGGACCTCGGTGGTGCCGCCGTAGATGGTCATCGCCCGGGTGGCGAGGACCGCCCGGTTCCAGTAGCCCGCGTCGCCGAGCTTCATGTCGGCGGCCACCGTCGCCGACGCGCCGAGCAGGTCGACCGCGCACTCGGACACGTGCTGCGCGTGCGAGGTGGACAGCAGCTTGCGCACCGAGGCGTCGGCCCCCGGCTCGGCGCCGGCGAGCTGCTTCAGCGTGACCCGCAGGCTGAGCGCGTTGATCGAGTGCCCTTCGCACACCACGTGCGCCACCTGCTGCCGCTCGGCCGCCGTGAGCTCGCGGCCGAGACGGGACACCAGGCCGAGCAGGTCGGGCACCGAGGACCCGGTGCCGCCCGAGCCGGACGACAGGGACACGCGCTCGTTGGACAGGGTGTTGCGCGCGACCCGCCATCCCTCGTTGACCTCGCCCACGACCAGCTCGTCCGGGACGAAGACGTCGTCGAGGAACACCTCGTTGAACAGGTTCTCCCCGGTCATCTCGGTGAGCGGGCGGACGGTGACCCCGGGGGCCTTCATGTCGACCACGAAGTAGGTGATGCCGTCGTGCTTGGGCTTGGCGCTGTCGGTGCGCGCGATGCAGATGCCCCACTCGGCGACGTGCGCGACGGAGGTCCAGATCTTCTGGCCGTTCAGCTTCCAGCCGCCCTCGACCCGCTCGGCCTTCATCTGCAGCGAGGCCAGGTCGGAGCCCGCGCCGGGTTCGCTGAACAGCTGGCACCAGATCAGCTCGCCGGACAGGGTCGACGGCAGGAACCGTTGCTGCTGCTCGGAGGTGCCGTAGGCCACGAGGGACGGCACCACCCACGCACCGATGATCATCTGCGGCAGCCGTACCCGCGCGGCCTTGAGCTCCTGGTAGATGAGCACCTGCTCCAGCGGCGAGGCGCCCCGGCCCCACGGCTTCGGCAGGTGGGGCATGACGAAGCCCTTGGCCGCCAAGGCGCGCTTCTGCTCCTTGCCCTCCAGCGCGGCGAGCTCGGCGATCTCTTCGCGGATGGCCGTGCGCAGCGCCTCGGTGTCCTCGGGAAGCTCGATCTCCATCTCGCGGGTCACGCCGGACAGGGCGTAGGAGGCGACCGCGTCCGCCCACTCGGCGGACGGGCCGAGCAGCGCGCGGATGGTCAGCGCGCGGCGGTAGTACAGGTGGGCGTCGTGCTCGAAGGTGTATCCGATGCCGCCGAAGATCTGGATGGCGTCCTTGGCGCACTGCACGGCGGCGTCGGGGGCCATGACCCCGGCGATCGCGGCGGCGTAGCGCAGTTCGTCGCCGGCCGCGCGGGTGGCGTCCCACACGGTGGCGCGGGCCTGCTCCAGCGCGACAAGCATGCGGGACGCCTTGTGCTTGACGCCCTGGAACTGGCCGATCGGCCGGCCGAACTGCACGCGCACCTTGGCGTACTCGGCGGCGGCGCGCACGCACCAGGAGGCGACGCCGGCCGCCTCCGCGCCGAGCAGGATCGCGGCGAGGCCGCGGACGCGCGTCCGGTCGAGGCCGTCCAGGACGCGCTCGCCCTGCACCGCCACCCCGTCGGCCTCGACCTTGGCCACCGCCCTGGTGAGGTCCAGGCTCTTGACCTGGGTGACGGTCACGTCGCCGGCGGGTACGACGACCCACTCCTCGCCCTGCCCGGTGCTCACCGGGAGCACGAGCACGTCGGCGAGCGCCGCCCCGAGCACGGGCTCGGCGGTGCCGCTGACGGTCAGGACGCCGTCGTCGCCGCGGGTGCCGGTGAGCGTGCCGCCGAGGGCGACCGCGCCGGTCAGCGTGCCGTCGGCCAGCCCGGGAAGCAGCTCGGAGCGCGCCTTGCCGTCGGAGGCCAGGATGACGGCCGAGGCGAGGACGGTGGGTACGTACGGGCCGGGTGCGACGCGCGCGCCGAGGGCCTCGACGGCCACCGCGGTCTCGAGCAGCCCGAAGCCGCCACCGCCGTACTCCTCGGGCAGGTGCAGCCCCAGCAGGCCCTGGTCGGCCAGGCCGTTCCAGAACGCGGGCCGCTGCTCGTCCTGCGCGCCGATGGCGGCGCGCACGACCTCCGCGGGGATGTTGCGCTCCGCCCAGCCGCTCACGGACTCGCGGAGCGCCTCGTGTTCCTCGCTCAACCCGATCGCCATAACACCCTCCGTGCCGCTCGGCCTCCAGACGTCCCAGAATCATATTCTAGAAGATGCTTCCATGGCCAACGGCTGAACGCGGATGAGACCGCCCAAATGAGCGCATCATGTCGTCCTGGCCGCGCGGATCAGGTCGTTCAGGCGGCGCGGGCGGTCCAGAAGAGCATGTTGAGGTCGTGGTAGAGCGCCTGGCGGGCGTCCGTCACGGTCGCGAACAGCATCGCGGGCTTCTTCTTCGCCGGCGCCGAGACGACGAACACGTACGCCTGCGAGGAATGCCTCTTGCCGCCCTGCACATAGCTGACCTTGTAGCCGAGCACCCACCCGAGGTTGTAGCGCGCCTGCTGCGACACCGTCCAGGTGAACTTGGAGCCCGCGGGCTGGTAGCGCAACGTCCACCTGGCGGCCTTGACCGCCAGCTTGCGGTAGCCGTCATAGGTCGCCGGCGCCTTGGGCACGGCCACCGGGACCGGGCCTGAGGCGATCAACGCCTGCGGCCGCTTCGCGGAACCGACCTTCTGGGCCGCCGAGAAGGGCGCCTTCACGGTCTTGGCCCACGGCGCGCCGTACTGGGCGTAGGTGACGCCGGCGGTGCGGTCCACCACGTACGCCGCGATCGGCGTGCCCGTCCCGGGGAAGACGGTCATCGCCTTGGCCGCGGGCACCGGCGGCATGGCGATCGGGGTCGGCTTCGGCGTCGGTTTCACCGGCGCGCCGGACGCGGCGGGACCGCCGGCCTGCGCCGGGTCCACCCGCACCGGGTCGCCCGGTCTGTCCTCCCCGAACAGCATGAAGATGAGGACCACGATCACCATGGTGGCGATCAACGCGCCGATGCCGTACACCGCCTTGATCGGGACGTCGCCGACGCGGAGGATCGCCGCGCCGAGCAGGCCCGGCCGCGCGCGGGACAACGGCCTGGCGGGCGGCGCGGCGGCCGCCAGGTCAGCGGCCCGAGCCGCCCTGGCCGCGGCCGTGGGGGCGCCGGACGGCAGGAACGGTCCAGCCGGCCTGCGGACATTGACGGTGACCTGGTCGCCCTCGTCGACCCCGCTGATCGCGTCGCCGCTCTCGGCCGCGCCACTCCACGCGACACCACTCCGCGCGACGCCGTTTCGCGCGACGCCGTTCCATCCCGACTGTCCCGCTTGCTCCGCCCGCTCGGTCCGCTCCGTCCGCTCGGGCTGCGTGCTCCTGGCCGTGCCGGGCACGCCCTGTCTCGACCGTACGGGGATCTCCACCGTGTCCGAGGAGGAGTAGGCCGCGGCGACGTCCCGTGCCTCCGAGGACTCCGGCGCGTCCGATGCCTTCGGTGCCTCCTGTGGGTCCGGTGCCTCTGAGGACGACCTCGCGCTCGCGGCGGACGTGGCCTTCCCTGCCTGGTAGGGAGGCCTTCCCGCACGGGACGCGGCCTTGCCGGACTCGTAGGGAGACTTCCTCGCACGAGAGGCGGCCTTCGCGGCGTCGAAGGCGGTCTTGGCGGCGTCGCCGTTCTCAGCGGAGCCCTTGCCCGCGTCGGACGGCCCGGCCTCGCCGGCGTCGGAGGCGGCCTCGCCGGCGTCGGAGGCGGTCTTGGCGGCGTCGGAGGCGGCTTTGGCGGCCTCTGTCGCCGCCTTCGCGGTGTCCGTCGCCGCCTGTGCCATCGCGAGCGCCTGCTCAGGGCTCAGCCGCGGCATCGGCGTGGTGGGCGCGTCGTAGGAGGGAACGTACGTCGGAGGCCGCCCAGACCCTGGGCGGCTTGGGGAGTTACCAGCGCCGTCCGCCATGTCGGCAGACTACGTCACAAATCGTGATCCATGCTGCCCGGCGGTCCCGCTTCGCCGTCCGGCATCACATTGTCACAGGTCAGAGCCTCAGAGGCGCCAATCGAGAAATCTCGTCCCAGGCGCACCGAGCGCACACGTCGGGCAATTACCAAGATCACGTCATTGGCGGTATATGGCGAGTATCTTCCGTCTGGTCGGGAATGACGTGTTCCATGGCGACTACACCAGGTAACCGGAGAGCCGGACATGCCGTGCGGCATGCCGCGGCCGCCGGGGTGGCCGGTGCACTGGTGGTGCTCAGCGGGTGCGGCCTCACCGGTACTCCGGCCTCGACGAGCACGGCGAGCGAGGGCGGCGGCGGCACATCGCCCCCGGGCGCCACGGTGATCAGCGAGGAGCAGGCGTACGAGCGGGTCATCGCCCAGGTGCTGCCGTCCATCGTGCAGATCAACACCTCGGGCGGGCTCGGCTCGGGCATCGTGTACGACACCAAGGGCCACATCGTGACCAACGCCCACGTGGTGGGCAGGTCCAAGACCTTCGAGGTCACGCTGGCCACCGGCGGCAGGCCCCGCAAGGCCGACCTGGTCTCGTCCTACCCCCTGGGCGACCTCGCCGTCATCCGCGTCGCCGACCGCACCGGCCTCACCCCCGCCACGTTCGGCGACTCCGGCAACCTGAAGGTCGGCCAGATGGTCCTGGCCATGGGCAACCCGCTCGGCCTGTCGGGGAGCGTGACCAACGGCATCATCTCCGCGCTCGGCCGCACCGTGACCGAACCGCAGGGCGAAGGCTCGCCGGGAGCCACGATCACCAACGCCATCCAGACGTCCGCGTCGATCAACCCCGGCAACAGCGGCGGCGCGCTCACCAACCTCAGGGGCGAGGTGATCGGCGTCCCCACGCTCGCCGCCATAAATCCCGACCTGGGCGGCGGCGCCGCTCCCGGCATCGGGTTCGCCATCCCGAGCAGCACCGCCAAGGACGTGGCCGATCAGATCATCAGGTACGGCAAGGTCACCAACACACGCCGCGCCGCGCTCGGCGTCCGGGTCAACACCGTCGTGGACACCGAGGGCCGTCCGGTGGGCGTCGGCATCGCCCAGGTCGACGCGGGCAGCGGCGCCGCCAGGGCCGGGATCAAGGCCGGCGACATCATCACCAGCATCAACGGCAAGCAGACGCCGACGGCCGCGGCCCTGTCGGAGGTTCTCGCGGGCCTCAAGCCGGGCGCGCAGGCGAAGGTGGAGCTGCTCCACCCGAACGGCAGGACCGTCACCGTCATCGTCACCCTCGGCACCCTCTCGGGCGGCTGACCTCATCCGCCGACGCCCGGCCGGACGGCGTCATCGTGGTCCGCGCCGCGCGCCCCGGCCGGCCCGTGTCACGCCAATGGATCAAGTAGGGCTAAAGTCCTAACGGTCACAGGCGAGACGACGAGGGACAGCAGCCGATGACGACCACCGAGACCACCTCCGCCCGCCGGCTGATCGAGCGGGTCGCGCGCGGGCACTACCGCACCGTCTACACCCCCTCGGTGCTCGACGCGGCCGCGCGGGTGCTGGCCGACCTGCGCGCGACCGGGGAGCGTCACGGCATCGCCCCGGACGACTGGGCCGGCGAGCACGGCACCGACCAGCGCCTGGCCGAGTCCGTGCTGCTCGCGCAGTCGACCGCGTACCGGCACGCTTCCCTGGCCGACCTGGACGACCCGTCCGGCCTGCTCCTCCAGGCCGCCGAACGCGCCGGCCTGGCGACGCTGGACCCGCCGACCGCGCTCTCCGGCCCCCACCCGGCCGACCTTGGACTCCAGCCCGGTGCCCCCGGCTCCGGCGCGCGACCGGCGGGAGACGGCGGCGGTCCGGTGTCGCGTGCCTCCGTCCGGCTGGCGCGGCTCACGCAGACGCCGCCCTGGGGATGGGACGGCATGGCGCCCCTGGTGGTGAGCCTCGAACGCTTCGACAGCCTCACAAGCCCGGCGTGGAAGTGGGAGCTGTTCCCCGACGTCGGCGAGCTCAGCACGCAGATGGTGCAGGTCGTCGCCCCGCCCCCGTCGCCGGCGACGGCCGACGAGGTCTTCGCCACCGCCCGCCGGATCCTCACCGGCGCCATCCGCGTCTACCGCTGACGGCGTCCCGCGCCCGCGGCCGAGCCCCGCTCAGCGGCCGAGGAAGTCGGTGAGCGCGGCGAGGAACTCCGCCGGACGGGTGGCGTGGATCTCGTGGCCGGCCTCGATCGTCACCAGGCGGGCGCCGGGGATGCGGCGGGCCATGTCGGCGACCTGGTGTTGCGGCAGATGGCTGCTCGCGCCGCCCGCGACGACCAGCGTCGGCGCGGTGATCTTCGCCAGGCCGTCCAGCCACGCAGGGTCAGGGTGGTTGCGCTGGTGTGCGGTCTGCTCGACCATGGCCCAGTCGAAGGACAGGTCGCCGTGCGGCCTGGCGGGGAGGGGCAGGCCGGCGGGATGGGGAGCGGGAACGTCCTCCAGCACCATGCGCTCGACCCGGCCCGGCCGTTCCTGGGCGACCAGGGACGCGACCATGCCGCCCATGGAGTGCCCGACGATGGTCGCGGTGGGCAGTTCGAGGTGGTCGAGCAGGGCGAGCACGTCATCGCGCATCAGCTCAAGGGTGTAGACGCCGGGCCATTCGCTGGCTCCGCTGCCACGGGAGTCCGGCGCGTAGACGCGCCAGGACGTCGCCAGGCGTTCGACGACACCGGCCCACGAGGTGTGATCGGCGCCCCGCCCGTGCAGGAGCAGCATCGGAGGCGCGTCGGCCTCCCCCGCCATCTGGTACGCGAGCCGCACCCTGTTGACCACCGCCGACCGAAGATCGCTCATCGCTCCACGCTAACGAACCACACTCAACCCCCGGCCCCCCGTTCACACCGGGCGAAAATCCCGGCCTGCCGCCCGGCGAGGACGCACGACAAAGGGCGGCCGACGGGCCGTGGGGCCTGCCGACCGCCCTCGGGCGATCATCTTCCGTGCGCGTGGCACGGACGGGGAGTGGAGGTGGCGGGAATCGAACCCGCGTCCTTCAACACCATGTCAGGGCTTCTCCGGGTGCAGCCTGCTGCGATTTTCTCGGCCCCGGTGATCTCGCAGGCGAGTCACCGACGGGCTCAGTCACTGTTTGGTTTCCCTATCGTCCCCGTGACCGGGTCGATCGGTTGAGCCTCCTAGCGATGCCAGTTCCGGGCCGGAGGCGATCCCGGGCTGACAAGGGCCTAGACCTCGCTCAGGCGGCGAGGGCCATGTGGCCCTGAGTGCGCGTGTTATTGGCACTTATTGTTTTGCGGTCACAGGATTAACGAGGTTATGTCCGCAGTCCTCGACCCGCTTCCCCTGGCACGACATGCCGAAGTCGAAACCAGTCACCCCCTGTGGAGTTGTCAACACGACCTCCGGGGAGGTCGATCGACTCGAAGATACTCCACACAACACCGGCGGTGCCAACTTGATTCCCTGTGGCGTCCGTACGCGCCGAACCCCCGGGGACGTGGCACATGGCGCACGCCCCCGGGGGCCGACCGGCAGGGTCGAGCCGGTCCGGACGGCAGGGCTTCCCCCGAGATGAAGCCCTGGTCTCATCACGGCGACCAGGCCCGCAACCCCCAAGCGGTGCCCGGTCACCGAGAAAGACGCAAGACGGTGCCCCGATGGTTGCTCGGCCGCGGCACAATTTTCCGGCCGCCCCCCCGACCGGCGCCGCCGACCCTCGGCAGGGTGTTCCACAGGCCTGCCCCCCTCCGCGCGCCCTGCCTCCCCCGCCGTACGGCCGGACCGTTCAGCGGGCCGGGCGGGCGGGGGTTCAGGCGGGCGTGCGGGTGTTGCGGAAGAACTGGCCGGCGATCTGGGCCGAGGTCTCCGGGTTGGTGGTCTCGGTGAGCACGGCGACGGCCAGGTCGCCCTGCCAGCCCACGAACCAGGACAGATGCCTCTGCCGCTTCTTCTCGGTGTACGTCGCGGACGAGGCCAGCCCGTAGACCTTCTCGCCCGGCGCCGAAGCGGCCGTGGCCGTGCCCGAGGTGACGCCCGCTCTCATGAGCGCGCGAAGCTCGCTCAGGGTCTTCGGGTCGAGCGTGACCGGGCGCGGCGGCGGAGTGGGCGCGACCTCGGACGACAGGTCCGGTGAGGCGGGCGAGGTGACCAGCGTCGGCGGGCGCCAGGTGCCGGAGCTGAGGGCCCCGGCGACCAGTGCCATCGACAGCGGGCTGACCCGGACCGTCTGCCCGGCAATGATCTTGGCCTTGGCGGCGTCGCCGCCCGTGGCCGGCACGCTGCCGCTGAACGACCGCAGCGGCAGCCGCCAGCCCCCGCCGATGCCGAAGCGGGCGGCCGCCTGGCCGAGCGCCCCGGCGTCGATGCGGCGCGACAGGGACGCCAGCGCGGTGACGCACCCCCGCGCGAAGTTCGCGGTGACGCTCGGCGTCTGGCCGGCCGGCGGCTGCGTCTGGGGCTGCGTCTGTGTCTGCGTCTGTGTCTGCGTCTGGGACTGCGCCGGGTCCTGCGTCGGAGTGGGTTGCACGGGCGGTGTCGACGCCTGCGCCTGCTGGAAGCGCGCCCCTCCGACGGTGCGGTCGGCCGGGCACGGCAGCTTCTGCTCGGGGTCGAGCCCCGCGCCGAGCAGGCCGTCCGCCGCCACGATGGAGAACGTCGTGCCGGGCGGGAAGCGCCCTGCGAGCCCGTCGCGCACCTGGTCGAACTGCTTGGACGCCACCGCGCGGATCTGCCCGGTCGGGCCGTCCACCGCGACCAGCAGCGCGGCGGGGCCGCCGCCGACGGCCAGGTCGGCGGACCGCTGCACCTCCTTGTCGATGGTGGTGCGCACCGACGTGGTGTTCGTCCTGCCGGGCCAGCGCGCCAGCTCGGCCACCTGCTCGCCGGTCTTGAGGTCGTAGGTGATGACCTCGGTGCCGGTCGAGCCGGTGAGCTGGTCCTGGTATGCCTTCTGCAGGCCGCTCTGGCCGAAGGTGTCGCCGGAGCGCTGCGGGCCGCCGAGCTGCTGCATCGTCTCGGCGGTGATGGCGCTGACCTTGCCGATGATGTCGACGGGCTGGGCGGGCGCGACCGGCTGCGCCTGCTTCTCGATGACCAGGTCGGGGCCGATCTCCTCCAGCCGGTCGAGCAGCTGGGCGTACTTCTTGGCGCCGAACGTCACCAGCGGCACGAACTCCTGCGGCGGCGCCGAGCGGATGCGGGCGAGCAGGCGGTCCTGGGCGAAGCCGGTGAGCTGGAACAGCCGTTCGCAGACCCCCACAGGGTCTTTCACCCGGTCGGGGTAGACGCCGGCGAGGTAGAGCGTGGCGTCCTGCTGGAGCGGGTCGCCGTTGCGGTCTTCGATGGGCTGGCGGATGGGCTGCCGGCCCTCCCCCGACACCTTGACCGCGAAGCGCTGCCCCTCGCGCAGCTGCGGGTGGATGACGCTCGGCGACCAGCGGACCTTCCACTCGCCGTCGACCACGTGCAGGGGCAGGTCGTTGTCGTACTGCCAGATCGGGTTGTTGTCGCCGAGGTCGATCTGGACGTGGAACTTCGCGTCGGCGCTGTCGCCCTCGGTGGTCAGGCCCTTCAGCGAGAAGCGGATGGACGCGGCGTCGAGCTGCAGCCCGGCGTCCTCCAGGGCCTTGCGCACGACCTTGGGGTCGCCGTCGGCGCGTTCGGCCGCGGCGGCGTAGTCGCCGGACTGCCAGCCCACCAGGAACTGGCTGACCGCGTCGTGCGGCGACGGCTCGCTGAAGCAGGCGGTCAGCATCGGCGCGGCCACGGCCAGCGTCAGCCCCGCCGACAGGGCTCTTCTCAGACGTACGGGTAGCACCACGACTGCTCGGACCTCATCGGTTGCGGTGACGGAGAGCGCGGGCCATCTCCCTGTTCGCCTGCTTCTCGGCGAGGTCGTGCCGCTTGTCCCAGGTCTTCTTGCCGCGGGCGACGCCGATCTCGACCTTGGCCCTGCCGTCCTTGAAGTACAGCGCGAGCGGGACCAGCGTCAGGCCGGACTCCTTGGTCTTGTTGACGATCTTCCCGATCTCCTTGCGGTGGAGCAGGAGCTTGCGGGGGCGCCGCGCGGCGTGGTTGGTCCACGTGCCCATGAGGTACTCGGGGATGTGGATGTTCATCAGCCACACCTCGTCGTCCTTGACCTGGGCGTACCCGTCCGAGAGGCTCGCCCGGCCGGCACGGAGGGACTTCACCTCCGTGCCCGTCAGGACGAGCCCGGCCTCGTAGGTGTCCTCAATGTGGTAGTCGTGCCGGGCACGCTTGTTCTGGGCGATGAGCTTCCGCCCGGTCTCACGTGGCATAACAGCGAGCCTACCGGGGTGCGTCACACCCGCAGGTATCGGCGGAGCGTCACGAACGAGGCCAGTACGCAGATGACCACGCCGACCACGGTCGTGAGGGTGATCACCTGTGCGACGTCGCTCCATGTGAGCTGTGTCGACAGCACGAAGAACTTCTGCATGCTGTCGAAGATCACTATTTTGGCGAACATCAGCAGGATCGCCGAGATCACCCCGCCGACCAGGCCGGCGATGGTGCCCTCCATGACGAACGGAAGCTGGATGTACAGGTTGGAGGCGCCGACCAGGCGCATGATGCCGGTCTCCCGCCTCCGGTTGTACGCCGACAGCCGCACCGTGTTGCCGATCAGCAGGATGGCGGCGAAGACCTGGATCAGCGCCACGATGAGCGCGGCGCCGCGCAGCCGGTTCATCAGCCCGAAGAACCGGTCGAGCAGTTGCTGGTCGTTCACCACGTTGGCGACGCCGGTCGCGCCGCTGAGCGCGTCGAAGACGGCCTTGTAGTCGTCGGGGTTCTTCAGCTTGACCCGGAACGACTCGGGCATGTCCTCGACCTTGACGGCGTTCACCAGGACGCTGTTGCTGCTGAAGCCGGCCTTGAAGTTCTCGTAGGCCGTCTGCTGGTTCTCGAACTTGACCGCCTCGACCTGAGGCATGCTCTCGATCTGCTTCTGCAGCGCGACCTTCTCCTGGGCGGAGACGGCGCCCCGGCCCTTGCACGCCTCGAACGGGTCGTTCTTCTTGCACAGGAACGCCGAGAGCTGGACCTTGTCGGACCAGTAGCTGCTCATGCTGCCGACCTGTGCGTTGATCATGAGCCCAATGCCGAGCAGGGCCATGCCGATGGCGACGGTCACGATGACGGCGATGGTCATCGTGAGGTTGCGGCGTAGGCCGATCCAGACCTCAGAGAATATGAAGTTTGCCCGCATGCTTTGGGTGTCCCCTGTCGCTCTCTCGCTTGGTGATCAGTACGCCTGGCCGTAGACGCCGCGCGACTGATCTCGGACGATCTTGCCGTCCTCCAGCTCGACCACGCGCTTGCGCATGGAGTCGACGATGGCGGCGTCATGGGTGGCCATGACGACGGTGGTGCCGGTCCGGTTGATCCGGTCGAGCACCTTCATGATCCCGATGCTGGTGGCCGGGTCGATGTTCCCCGTGGGCTCGTCCGCCAGCAGGATCATCGGGCGGTTGACGAACGCGCGGGCCATCGCGACCCGCTGCTGCTCGCCTCCGGACAGCTCGTCGGGCATACGGTGGGCCTTGCCCTCCAGCCCGACCAGCTCGACCACCTCGGGCACCACCTTGCGGATGAACCGCCGGGGCTTGCCGATGACCTCCAGCGCGAACGCCACGTTCTCGTAGACGTTCTTGTTGGGCAGCAACCGGAAGTCCTGGAACACGCAGCCGATGCGGCGGCGCAGGTGCGGCACCTTGAAGTTCGACAGGCGCGCCAGATCCTTACCGGCGACATGGATGGCGCCCGAGTTGGGGCGCTCTTCCTTCAGGACCAGCCGGAGAAAGGTCGACTTCCCCGACCCCGAAGGACCGACCAGAAACACGAACTCGCCCTTGTCGACGTCCACGCTGACGTGGTCGAGGGCGGGGCGGTTCTGGTTAGCGTAGACCTTGGTGACATTATCGAAATGGATCACAGGCGCATCACGGCATGCCAGTCTAGGGGTTAGGACGGTCGCGGAGGTGGCCGCGTCAGCCACATCGCATTGCTCGCCGGCCGGGGGGCGCCGCTCTTTACCGACGATCGACGTTCCGGTTGGCCGAGGCTCAGTCTAGGGGTAACACTGGCATGGAACGTCCATAACGGAAACAAAACGATTCCACACTCGCTAACAGGGTGGTAAAGCGATCACCGTGGAGAGGGAGATATCCCGTGAGCTGCGAACATCTCATCTGCGCCAACTGCGCCGGCCCGGTGGTCGAAGGGCGCTGCCCGGCATGCCGGGCCAGCAGGGCGAGGGTCCACCACCACGGGCTGGGCGGGCTGTCGCCCATGCTCATCGCGATCGTGCTGCTCATCCTGCTGGTGTGCACGCTGGCGCTGAAGCACCTGTACGGCGCCTGACCGTACGGCGCCTGACCGCTCGGGCGGCCAGGGCCTGCGCCGGCGCGCACGCCGCAGGGCCGCCCGCCACGCGGCGGGCGGCCGTGAGCCTTGCGATGAGGCGCGGACCCTCTAGTAGCCGGGCGCGGGGCGTCTAGCTCGCCGCGCCGGACTCCTGGCGGCGCATCCAGCGGATCTCGCCCTCGATGAACCCGTCGATGTCGCCGTCGAGCACCGCGGACGGGTTGCCGGCCTCGACCGACGTGCGCAGGTCCTTCACGATCTGGTACGGGTGCAGGACGTAGTTGCGGATCTGCGTGCCCCAGGAGGTCGTGGACTCGCCGCGCAGCTCCGACATCTTGTCGGCCTCCTCCTGCCGCTTGCGTTCGAGCAGCTTGGCCTGCAGCACCGTCATCGCCGAGGCGCGGTTCTGCAGCTGGGAGCGCTCGTTCTGGCAGGAGACCACGATGCCCGTCGGCAGGTGGGTGATGCGCACCGCGGAGTCGGTGGTGTTGACGCCCTGGCCGCCGGGGCCGGAGGACCGGTAGACGTCGATGCGCAGGTCGTCCTCGTTGATGTCGATGTGGTCGGTCTGCTCGACGACCGGCACCACGTCGACGCCCGCGAACGAGGTCTGGCGGCGGCCCTGGTTGTCGAACGGGCTGATGCGCACCAGCCGGTGGGTGCCGTGCTCGCCCCTCAGCGTCCCATAGGCGTAGGGAGCCTTGATCACGAAGGTGGCCGACTTGATGCCCGCCTCTTCGGCGTAGGAGGTGTCGTAGATCTCGGTGGAGTAGCCCTTGCGCTCGGCCCACCGGAGGTACATGCGCAGGAGCATCTGGGCCCAGTCGGCCGCGTCCACGCCGCCGGCCTGGGAGTTGATCGTGACGAGCGCCTCACGGGCGTCGTACGGACCCGCCAGCAGCGTGCGCACCTCAAGGGCGTTGACGTCGGTGCGCAGGGAGGCCAGCTCGCGGTCGGCCTCTTCGCGCGTGTCGGCGTCGTCCTCGGCCTCGGCCAGCTCGTACAGGACGGAGATGTCGTCCAGCCGCCGGATCAGGGTCTCGACGCGGTTGAGCTCGCCCTGCATGTGGGAGAGCTTGCTGGTGACCTTCTGCGCCTGCTCGGGGTCGTTCCACAGGTCGGGCGCGGCAGCCTGCTCCTCCAACTCGGCGATCTGCTTGCGCATGACGTCGAGATCCAGCACATCCTGAATGCCCTTCAGTGTGCCGGTAAGCTCGCTGATCTCTTCTGCGGGATCGATGGCTGCCACATCTGCCAAGGGTACGCGAAGCCTGAGGCACCTCGCGCGTGGCTAGCATGGGCGTTCTGCGGGGGGACTGATCGGGAGGCGAGCGTGACAAGGACCATGCGTGCCGCCCTCGCGCTGTCCCTGCTGGCAGGCGCGGTGTTCGGCTGCACGTCCACGCCCGCGCAGCCCCGCCGCGGCGCCGTCCCGGCGTCCCCGGCCCCCAGTGCCCCGGCCTCTCCCGATCCGTCCCCATCGCCGGGGGCTCCCGCGGTGACGCTCGCCGAGGCCGGGACGGTGCTGCGCGAGATCCTCGCGGGCGACGACGCGGCCCGCGCCGCCGGCGCCGACTCCTACGCCATCGAGATGACGCGGGACGCGCAGCGGGAGATCACCGTGGCGGCGTTCCGTTCGACCGACCGGCGGCCGCCCCGCTACCGCTGGGGCACGCCGACGCTGCTGGTGCCGCGCCTGCGACCCGGCCGCCATCCCTACTGGTTCGCCGCGCTCGTCCGGCGCGAGGACGCGAAGGGCAGGAGCCGCACCGCGGTCCTGGTCTTCATGAAGCAGTACGAGTCCTCCGACTGGCAGCTCAGTTTCGCGTCTCTGCTGAACCCGGGCGCCGCGCCGCCCGCCGTCGCGCTGGACGGCGAGGGGTACGCGACGCCGCTGGCCACCCGGGACGACTCGATCGCGATCAGCCCGCACCTGATGGCTCCGCTGCACGCCACCATCGCCGAGGAGGGCCCCAAGGGGTACGCGGCGAGCCTGATCGCGCCGGGGCCGCAGACCACCGGCTACTTCGACGAGGTCGAGAAGATCCAGCCGGAGTACAAGCTGCGGGGCTTCCTGTACGACTCGTTGTTCGCCGCCACGGTCTTCCCCATCTACGCGCTGCGCACGACCGACGGCGGGGCGGTGATCCTGTACGCCCTGAAGCGCACGACGCTCCGCCAGGCCAAGATCTCCAGCGCCGCGGGCCTGGTGCCGGTCCCGAAGGCCGTCCGCTGGTCCGTCGGCAGGTCCGTCGTGCCCTCCACGCTCCGGGTGATCGAGACCCAGCAGTACGTCAGCCACGTGGCCCGCAGGGGCGCCGCCGAACCGGCCACGATCATCGGTTTCGACGGCGCGGCCACGAACGTCACCGCCGCGAACGTCCCCAAGTGACGGGGGGGGGGGCGGGGGGGGGACGGACCCCCCCCCCCCCCCCCCCCCTGTGGTGAAGGGGAGGTGGTGGGGGCTGAGAGCGGGGCCTCCCTTGTGATCGAGTCTCGTTCTACCCCACACTCGGA